>NZ_VZQO01000043.1:0-70268 GCF_014397665.1 Paraburkholderia sp. UCT2 | reverse complement strand
GTTCGACATACTGCTTGGCGCCGGCCACCGCGAGCGAGCCCGCCGGTTCGAGCACGCTGCGCGTGTCCTGGAACACGTCCTTGATCGCGGCGCACAGCGCATCGGTGTTCACGAGCAGCACTTCGTCCAGATATTCGCGGCACAGACGGAAGGTCTCTTCGCCGACGAGCTTCACCGCGGTGCCGTCGGAGAACAGGCCCACTTCGTTCAGCGTCACACGCTCGCCCGCCTGCAACGACGCGGCCATCGCGCATGAATCATCGGTCTGCACGCCGATCACCTTGATCTCGGGGCGCACCGATTTCACGTATGCGGCGACACCGGCCGCGAGACCGCCGCCGCCGATCGGCACGAAGATCGCGTGAATCGGGCCCTGGTGCTGGCTGAGGATTTCCATCGCGACGGTGCCCTGACCGGCGATCACGTAGGGGTCATCAAACGGATGCACGAAAGTCAGGCCGCGCTCTTCCTGCAGCTTGACCGCGTGACCATAGGCGTCGCTATACGACTCACCGAACTGCACGATCTCGACGGTCGGCCCGCCATGCGTGCGGATCGCGTCGACCTTGAGCTGCGGCGTCGTCACCGGCACGACGATGATCGCCTTCACGCCCATGCGTGCCGCCGATAACGCCACGCCCTGCGCATGATTGCCCGCCGACGCGGTGATCACGCCGCGACCGAGCGCCTCGGCCGGAACATGCGCCATCTTGTTGTATGCGCCGCGCAGCTTGAACGAGAACACCGGCTGGTTGTCCTCGCGCTTCAGATAGACCGGGTTGCGCAGCCGCGCCGACAGGTTCGGCGCGCGTTCGAGTTCGGTCTCGCGCGCCACGTCGTAGACGCGCGCGGTCAGGGTCTTTTTCAGGTAGTCGTGGGAAGCCATGCGGGTGGCGCGGTGCGCTGTGTAAGACGGGAAAACGTCAATGATAGCGCCAACGGTGCCCGCTCTGGCCGTTCCGCGCGCTCCGCGGACGGGTGCCGTGCACTTAACCGGGCCGTATCGGAATCGCGCGATCGAAGCTCGCCGAACCGTCCGGCCGGTCAATGGACGGTATGCGAAAACACCGCCGGATCCATCGCCAAAACCTCCGAACCCCCGCCGCCGCCCGATTCCCACCGTCAACGCGTGGCGGAATGATGCGGTAGAATTTCGTTTTGGAATAAGGATCGGAAGATGCACTGGCAGCCTCGGATCGCCCATTTAATGCCCGTCCCGCGCGAATCCTGCCCAGCGGCGGAACGGCATGTCCGCCACGCGCGATCGTGTAGCTGTCTCTGAGTGCCGCGAAGCGACCGCCGTGAGTTGGCCGCCGGTCGTGCTCGCTCCCCTTGAAGCCCTAGAAGATTTCAAGCATTGCGCCCCACGCGCATTGTCCGCCGACGCCTCGTGAAGAGTGCGCCAGGCTGACCTACCGAGTCGTCCAACCATGAACGCACCTCAAGTTTTCGATCCGCACGGCGCCGCCGGCGCGGTGGCCGCCGATCCCGAAGCGCGTCTGCGCGAAATTCCCTACAACTACACGTCGTTCTCCGACCGCGAAATCGTCATCCGCCTGCTCGGCAACGACGCCTGGGACGCGCTCGCCGAACTGCGCGCCGAACGCCGTACCGGCCGCTCGGCGCGAATGCTGTACGAAGTGCTCGGCGACATCTGGGTCGTGCGCCGCAATCCGTATCTGCAGGACGACCTGCTCGACAATCCGAAGCGCCGCGCGCTGTTGATCGAGGCGCTCAATCACCGTCTCGCCGAAATCGAGAAGCGCCGCCGCGCCGATCTGCGCGAACACGGCGACGAAGCCGGCGTCGAGCGCGCCGCGCGCGTCGAAAAGCTGGTGCAGGCCGCGCGCCGCGCGATCGACGAGTTCGCCAGCGAATTCCAGCAGACCTACGACCTGCGCCGCCGTTCTACGCGCGTGCTCGGCAAGGTCACGCAGAAAGACAACATCAAGTTCGACGGCCTGTCGCGCGTCTCGCACGTGACCGACGCGACCGACTGGCGCGTCGAATACCCGTTCGTCGTGCTGACGCCGGACTCAGAGGCCGAAATCGCCGGCATGATCAAGGCCTGCTTCGAACTCGGCCTGACGGTGATTCCGCGCGGCGGCGGCACCGGCTACACGGGCGGCGCGGTGCCGCTCACGCCGTTCTCGGCCGTCATCAACACCGAAAAGCTCGAACAGCTCGGCCCGGTCGAAATGACCCAGCTGCCGGGCGTCGATCGCAAGGTCGCGACGATTTTCTCGGGCGCGGGTGTCGTCACGCGCCGCGTGACCGAAGCGGCCGAGCAGGCCGGCTTCGTGTTCGCGGTCGACCCGACCTCGCTCGACGCGTCCTGCGTCGGCGGCAACGTCGCGATGAACGCGGGTGGCAAGAAGGCGGTGCTGTGGGGCACGGCGCTCGACAACCTCGCGTGGTGGCGCATGGTCGACCCGGAAGGGAACTGGCTCGAGGTCACGCGTCTCGAGCACAACATGGGCAAGATCCACGACATCGAAGTCGCGCGTTTCGAGCTCAAATGGTTCGACGGCAACTCCGCGCCGGGCGAGAAGCTGCTGCGCACCGAAGCGCTGGACATCAAGGGCCGCGTGTTCCGCAAGGAAGGCCTCGGCAAGGACGTCACCGACAAATTCCTCGCCGGTCTGCCGGGCGTGCAGAAGGAGGGCTGCGACGGCCTCATCACGTCCGCGCGCTGGGTGCTGCACAAGATGCCTGCGCATACGCGCACCGTCTGTCTCGAGTTCTTCGGCCAGGCGCGCGAGGCGATTCCAAGCATCGTCGAAATCAAGGACTACCTGTTCGAGACGTCGCGCCAGGGCGGCGCGATTCTCGCGGGTCTCGAGCATCTTGACGAGCGCTATCTGCGCGCGGTCGGCTATGCGACCAAGAGCAAACGCAACGCGTTTCCGAAGATGGTGCTGATCGGCGATATCGTCGGTAACGACGCGGACGCGGTCGCGCAGGCCACCTCGGAAGTCGTGCGCATGGCCAACGGCAAGAGCGGCGAAGGTTTCGTCGCCGTCAGCGCCGAGGCCCGCAAGCGCTTCTGGCTCGACCGCAGCCGTACGGCCGCGATCGCAAAGCACACCAACGCGTTCAAGATCAACGAAGACGTCGTGATTCCGCTCGACCGCATGGGCGAATACACGGACGGCATCGAACGCATCAACATCGAGCTGTCGCTGAAGAACAAGCTGCAACTGGTCGACGCGCTCGAAGCGTTCTTCAAGGGCGGCAAGCTGCCGCTCGGCAAGAGCGACGACGCGAACGAAATCCCGAGCGCCGAGCTGCTCGAAGACCGCGTACAGCAGGCGCTCGATCTACTCGCGCGTGTGCGCACGCGCTGGGAATTCGTGCGCGGCAAGCTCGACCTGTCGCTGCGCGAGGCGCAGCACTACCTGGTCGGCCTCGGCTACGAGTCGCTCGCCGAAAAGTTCGCCGACCGCGTCGACGCGCAACCCGACGCAAACGTATTCCATCTCGCGCAGGACCGCACGATTCGCGTGTCGTGGAAGCAGGAAATCCGCGCCGAATTGCGGCAGATTTTCAACGGCGGCGAGTTCAAGCCGATCCTCGACGAAGCCCAGGCGATCCACAAGCAGGTGCTGCGCGGGCGCGTGTTCGTCGCGCTGCACATGCACGCGGGCGACGGCAACGTCCACACGAACCTGCCGGTCAACTCCGATAACTACGAGATGCTGCAGGACGCGCACACGGCGGTCGCGCGCATCATGAAGCTCGCGCGTTCGCTCGACGGTGTGATCTCCGGCGAGCACGGCATCGGCATCACGAAGCTCGAATTCCTGACCGACGACGAGATCGGCGAATTCCGCAAGTACAAGCAGCGCGTCGATCCGCATGGTCGCTTCAACGCGGGCAAGCTGCTCGAAGGCGCGGACCTGCGCAACGCGTACACGCCGAGCTTCGGCCTGATGGGCTACGAATCGCTGATCATGCAGCAGTCCGATATCGGCGCGATTTCCGAGTCGATCAAGGACTGCCTGCGCTGCGGCAAGTGCAAGCCCGTCTGCGCGACCCACGTGCCGCGCGCGAACCTGCTGTACAGCCCGCGCAACAAGATTCTCGCCACGTCCTTGCTGGTCGAGGCATTCCTGTACGAAGAGCAGACGCGCCGCGGCGTGTCGATCAAGCACTGGGACGAGTTCAACGACGTCGCCGATCACTGCACTGTCTGCCACAAGTGCGTGACGCCGTGCCCGGTGAAGATCGACTTCGGCGACGTGACGATGAACATGCGCAACCTGTTGCGCAAGATGGGCAAGAAGAAGTTCAACCCGGGCAACGCCGCGGGGATGTTTTTCCTGAACGCGACCAACCCGCAGACCATCAACCTCGCGCGCACCGCGATGATGGGCGTCGGCTACAAGGCGCAGCGCCTCGGCAATGAAATGCTGAAGAAGTTCGCGAAGAAGCAGACCGCGCATCCGCCCGCCACGGTCGGCAAGCCGGTGATCACGCAGCAGGTGATCCACTTCATGAACAAGAAGATGCCGGGCAACCTGCCGAAGAAGACCGCGCGCGCCTTGCTCGATATCGAGGACAACAAGATCGTCCCGATCATCCGCAATCCGAAGACGACCACCGCCGACACCGAAGCGGTGTTCTACTTCCCGGGCTGCGGCTCCGAGCGTCTGTTCTCGCAGGTTGGTCTCGCGACCCAGGCAATGCTGTGGGAGGCGGGCGTGCAGACCGTGCTGCCGCCGGGTTATCTGTGCTGTGGCTATCCGCAGCGCGGCTCGGGCCAGTACGACAAAGCCGAGCAGATCGTCACCGACAACCGCGTGCTGTTCCACCGCGTCGCCAATACGCTGAACTACCTCGACATCAAGACGGTGGTGGTGTCGTGCGGCACGTGCTACGACCAGCTCGCCGGTTACGAATTCGAAAAGATCTTCCCGGGCTGCAGGATCATCGACATCCACGAGTATCTGCTGGAAAAAGGCATCAAGCTCGATGGCGTGAACGGCGTGCGCTACATGTACCACGACCCGTGCCATTCGCCGATCAAGACGATGGACCCGGTCAAGCTCGTCAATCAGCTGATGGGTGCGGAGCAGGACGGCTACAAGATCGAGAAGAACGACCGCTGCTGCGGCGAATCGGGCACGCTCGCGGTCACGCGTCCCGACATCTCGACCCAGGTGCGCTTCCGCAAGGAAGAAGAAATCCGCAAGGGCGCGGCGAAGCTGCGCGGCATCCCTCTCGTCGCCGAAGCGGGCGCGAACGCGATCAATCCGGCCAATGCATCGGCCGGCGCCGCGGGCGCGCCGAACGGTTCGGTGCTGAAGGCCGGCGACGGTCCGCAGCCCAATCACGGAAACGCGGGTTCGACCGAGGTCAAGATCCTCACGAGCTGCCCGTCGTGCCTGCAAGGGCTGTCGCGCTACAACGAAGACGCGGGTACCGAGGCGGACTACATCGTGGTCGAGATGGCACGTCACGTGCTCGGCGAAAACTGGATGGCGGACTACGTTCAACGGGCGAACAATGGCGGAATCGAGCGCGTGCTGGTTTAATGGCACGACCAACGATTTTTGCCGAGGACGACGATGGACTGCGTTTTTTGCCGTGAAGACGGCGGCGATGTGCTGTGGCAGGACGACGCGCTGCGAGTCGTCCTCGCCGACGAACACGACTACCCGGGCTTTTGCCGGGTCATCTGGAACGCTCACGTCGCCGAGTTTTCGGATCTTTCTGCCGACGAGCGCGATCACGTGATGAAGGCCGTGTACGCGGTCGAGCGTGCGCAGCGGCGCGTGATGCAGCCCGCGAAGGTCAATCTCGCGAGCCTCGGCAACCAGGTTCCGCACGTGCACTGGCACGTGATTCCGCGTTTCTCGAACGACGCGCATTTCCCCCTGCCGATCTGGGCGCCGCGCCAGCGCACGGTGTCCGAAGCGATGTTGTCGTCGCGCCGCGCGCACGCCACGCTGCTGCGCGAAGCCGTGCGGCAGGAAATTGAACAGGCGCTGGGCTGAGCGTCGCTGAACCCGTCGCCGGGCATCGCCGGACTGCCGTCGGCGTGCGAGGCGGCCGATCCGACGTTATCACCCGCCGTTATCTGATGAGGCCAACATGAGCGGATTGACTCCCAAGACGCCGGTGCCGACAGGCGTGATCTTGCATTCGAAGTCGCGCGTGCTCGAACTGCAGTACGCGAACGGCGAAGCGTATCGGCTACCGTTCGAACTGCTGCGCGTGTATTCGCCGTCGGCGGAAGTGATGGGCCACGGGCCCGGCCAGGAAACCCTGCAGACCGGCAAGCGCGACGTGACGATCACGATGATCGAAGGCGTCGGCAATTACGCGCTGCAGCCGACCTTCTCCGATGGACACGCCACCGGTATCTATTCGTGGGACCTGCTGTATGACATGGCCGTGCGTCAGGACGAACTCTGGCGCGCGTATCTCGCCAAACTGGCAGCGGCCGGCATCGACCGTGACACGCCGATGGTGCCCGCTGCGGCTGCGCACGGGCACTGTCACTGATACGATTCGCCCCCGAACGCCGCTCGAGCGGCGCAACATTCAAGAACACGCGAAAGGACGAGCGCGATGAGCAAAACCCACTTCGGCTTTCAATCGGTCGACGAACAGGACAAGGCGCAGAAGGTGGCGGGGGTGTTCCACTCGGTGGCCGCCAACTACGACCTGATGAACGACCTGATGTCGGGCGGATTGCACCGGGCGTGGAAGGTGTTCACGATCGCCCAGGCGAACGTGCGGCCGGGCTACAAGGTGCTCGACATCGCGGGCGGCACCGGCGACCTGTCGAAAGCATTCGCGAAACAGGCGGGCGAAACGGGCGAGGTCTGGCATACCGACATCAATGAATCGATGCTGCGCGTGGGCCGCGACCGGCTGCTCGACAAGGGCATCATCACGCCGGCGCTGCTGTGCGATGCCGAGAAAATCCCGTTTCCGGACAACTACTTCGACGTCGTGACGGTCGCGTTCGGCTTGCGCAACATGACCCATAAGGACATCGCGCTCGCCGAGATGCGTCGTGTGCTGAAACCGGCCGGGCGGCTGCTCGTGCTCGAGTTCTCGAAGGTATGGGATCCGCTGAAGAAGGTCTACGATCTGTATTCGTTCAAGGTGTTGCCGTGGCTCGGCGAGCGCTTCGCCAAGGACGCGGAAAGCTACCAGTACCTGGCGGAATCGATCCGCATGCATCCGGACCAGGAAACTTTGAAAACTATGATGGAACAAGCTGGTCTCGACGGCGTCAAATATTACAATTTGTCAGCTGGCGTGGTAGCTTTGCATGTGGGGACCAAATACTAGAGTCCCTAACCCATCGATTTTTAAAGGAAAGTACGAAATGTCCGATTTGAATTTGTTATCTACTCGTAAGGTTAAGGGGTCGCTGGCGAGAAGAATCGGACTGATCGCGATGGTCGGTCTGCTGATGGCCGGCACGCTTGCCTCTCTCGACGCCGAAGCACGCCGCATGGGCGGAGGCCGCAGCTTCGGCCGTCAATCGAATAGTCTGCAGCAGCGCCAGACGCCGCCGCCGTCCCAGCCGGCGCAGAACAATCAGGCCACGCAGCAGAGCGCGCAGCCGGCGCCTGCGACTAAGCCCACGCCGCCCGCCGCGCCGAACCGCAATCGCTGGCTCGGGCCGATCGCCGGTCTCGCGGCCGGTCTCGGCATCGCCGCATTGCTGTCGCATTTCGGGCTCGGCGAGGCGTTCGCCGGCATGTTCGCGAACGTGATCGTGATCGCGTTGATCGCGATTGTGGTGATCTGGCTCATCCGCCGCTTCACCGGCCGTAAGCGCGATGCGGCGCAGCCTGCTTACGCGGGCACGGCGCCGTCGCTGAACACGAAAGGCACCGACTATATTCAGGAGCCGCGTTACACGGCGCCGCCCACCGGCTCGTATCTCGAACCGCAGGGCAACCCGTTGACCACGCCATCGCTCGGCGCGACGCCGTCGGTGCCGGCCGGTTTCGATTCGGAAGCGTTTCTGCGTAACGCGAAGGTGTACTTCGTGCGCCTGCAGGCCGCGTGGGACGTCGGCAACGTCGAGGACATCCGCGAATTCACGACGCCGGAAATGTTCGCCGAAGTGCGAGTCGATCTCGCGTCGCGCGGCACGCAGCCGAGCCAGACCGACGTCGTGCAGTTGAACGCCGAGCTGCTCGGCGTCGAGGAGCGCGCGAACGAATCCTTCGCCAGCGTGCGCTTCTCCGGTTTGATCCGCGAGGAGCCGGGCGCGGCGGCCGAGCCGTTCGTCGAAGTCTGGAATCTGACGAAGGCGAACCGCACTGGCGAAGGCTGGCTGCTTGCCGGCATCCAGCAGGTCGAGCAACACTGACATGCCGAAGCATCGACTCGCGTTTGCCTCGAAAAGAGCCGGCCACGGCATGGCGATTCCTGACCTCGCGCATGGCTTAGGCCGTTCGGCATAGCAGGCCGCGAAGCGAACGGACGTTACAATGGGAGCCCGCGCAAGCACCTCGCTCGCGCGGGTTTTTTCTTGCCACCTTCGATGACCCTCGCCGCCAAGCCCTTCGCTGCTGCTGTCAATCATCTGCTCGCCCGCGAATCGTGGGCCCGCGAGCGCCTCGCCCCGTACGCGGGCAAGACCGCTCGCCTGTCATGTCCGCCGGTTGTGCTCGCGCTGCTCGTGCAGCCCGACGGCTATCTCGGTACGCTCGACGAAGCCGATGCGCATCAGTTCGACGTGACGATCTCGGTGCCGTCCGACGCACTGCCGGCCTTCCTGCAAGGTGGCCAGGCCGCGGTGATGAAGCACGTGAAGATCGAGGGCGACGCCGAGTTCGCGACCGTGATCGCGAAGCTCGCCGAGCATCTGCGCTGGGAGCCGGAGGAAGATCTCGCGAAGCTGATCGGTGATGGACCCGCGTGGCGCATCGCGTCGCTAGTCCGCTCAGTCGGCGAGTATGTGCAGCGCACCGGTCGCAATCTGCTCGACACCGCCGCCGAGTACCTGCTCGACGAAAATCCGCAACTGGTGCGGCGCACCGCGCTCGCTGACTTCAACGTCGAGCTGGCGCGCGCGCGCGATTCGCTGGCGCGCGTCGAAAAGCGCATCGAGCGCATCGAACAGAAGGTCGAAGTCCGCGGCGCGCAAACGCCGGGCGGCGCCGCCACGTCGCGCGGCACGCGCTAGTCACCGGGCCCAGCCATGCGTTTTCTGCGTTTTCTCAAGATATTTTTCACGGTCATCCGCTTCGGCCTCGACGAAATGATGTTGAGCCGCATCAACGACCGGCGCGTGCGTCTGCTGCTGCGCATCACGACGCTTGGCCGCAAGTTCGATGCGCCGCCGGGCGTGCGTCTGCGGCTCGCGCTCGAAAGCCTCGGGCCGATCTTCGTCAAGTTCGGCCAGGTGCTGTCGACCCGTCGCGATCTGCTGCCGGTCGATATCGCCAACGAACTTGCCAAGCTGCAGGACCAGGTGCCGCCGTTCGATTCGGCGGTCGCGATCGCGCTCGTCGAGAAGTCGCTCGGCGCGCCGGTCGACGTGCTGTTCGACGATTTCGAGCGGGTGCCGGTCGCGAGCGCGTCGATCGCACAGGTCCACTTCGCGAAGGTGAAGGCCGGCCAGCATGCGGGCAAGGCGGTCGCGGTGAAGGTGCTGCGCCCCAAGATGCTGCCGGTGATCGATTCCGACCTCGCGCTGTTGCGCGACATCGCCGTGTGGGCCGAGCGTCTGTGGGCCGACGGCAAGCGCCTGAAGCCGCGCGAGGTGGTCGCCGAATTCGACAAATACCTGCACGACGAACTCGACCTGATGCGCGAGGCCGCCAACGGCAGCCAGTTGCGGCGCAACTTCCTGGGGCTCGACCTGCTGCTCGTGCCCGAGATGTACTGGGAGTTCTGCACGCCCACGGTGCTCGTGATGGAGCGCATGGTCGGCGTGCCGATCAGCCAGGTCGATACGTTGCGCGCGGCGGGTGTCGACATCCCGAAACTCGCGCGCGAGGGCGTCGAAATTTTCTTCACGCAGGTGTTCCGCGACGGCTTTTTTCACGCCGACATGCACCCCGGCAACATCCAGGTGAGCCTCGATCCCGCGTACTTCGGCCGCTATATCGCGCTCGACTTCGGCATCATCGGCGCGCTGTCGGACTTCGACAAAAACTACCTCGCGCAGAACTTCCTCGCGTTCTTCAAGCGCGACTACCATCGCGTCGCGACGTTGCATCTGGAGTCGGGCTGGGTGCCGCCGAGCACGCGCGTCGAGGAGCTCGAAAGCGCGATCCGCGCGGTCTGCGAACCGTATTTCGATCGCGCGCTGAAGGACATTTCTCTCGGCCAGGTGCTGATGCGTCTGTTCTCGACGTCGCGGCGTTTCAACGTCGAGATCCAGCCGCAGCTCGTGTTGCTGCAAAAGACGATGCTGAACGTGGAAGGCCTGGGCCGTTCGCTCGATCCCGAACTGGATCTGTGGAAGACCGCGAAGCCCTATCTCGAGCGCTGGATGAACGAGCAGATCGGCTTGCGCGGCTGGTACGAGCGTCTGAAGATCGAGGCGCCGCAGTGGAGCAAGACGCTGCCGCAGTTGCCGCGCCTCGTCCATAACATGCTGGCCGAGCGCCATCATCCGGTGGGCGGCGCGAACGACGACGTGATCCGCCAGATCCTGCTCGAGCAAAAGCGCACCAACCGTCTGCTGCAAGGCCTGCTGCTGTTCGGCGTGGCGGTCGGCGTCGGCGCGATGCTGGCGCGTGCGTTCCTGGTACTGGCTTATGGAGGTTAGATTCCGATGAGCGATCCGACCCAACCCGCCGCGCCCGATTTCGCAACCCGCGATCCCGACTCGCCCGAGTTCTGGGACGAACGCTTCGAGCGCCATTTCACGCCGTGGGATCAGGCGGGCGTGCCGTCCGCGTTTCGCGCGTTCGCCGAACGGCACCGCGACGTGGCCGTGCTGATTCCAGGCTGCGGCAGCGCGCACGAAGCGGTATGGCTCGCGCGCCAGGGCAACCCGGTACGCGCGATCGACTTCTCGCCGGCCGCCGTGGCGGCGGCACGCGAGCAGCTCGGCGCGCATGCATCGCTGGTCGAACAGGCGGATTTCTTCACCTATGCGCCACCGTTCGCACCGGCATGGATCTATGAGCGCGCATTCTTCTGCGCGCTGCCGCCGGCGCGCCGCGCCGACTACGCGCAGCGCATGGGCGAACTGCTGCCGGCCGGCGGGTTGCTGGCGGGCATCTTTTTCATCGGCGCGACGCCGAAAGGACCGCCGTTCGGCATCGAACGCGGCGAGCTCGATGCGCTGCTTACGCCACACTTCGAGCTGGTCGAAGACGAAGCGGTCGACGACTCGATCGCCGTATTCGCCGGACGCGAGCGCTGGCTCACCTGGCGGCGTCGCGGCTAACGCCACGCGCGCCGCTCTTGAGAGGCCCGGGGGTCGTCCCCATCTGGCGCGGTGGCGGGCGCGTCGTGCGTCCGCTTCCCGAAATCCGGGGAACGGACATCGTTTGCGGCTATAATTCAAGGCTTTGCAAGCGTTTACAAGATTTCAGTAGGGATTTGGAGTGAGAAAGGATCATGCCGATCTACGCTTATCGTTGCGGGTCATGCGGTTTCGGGAAGGACGTGCTCCAGAAGATGAGCGACCCCCAGTTGACGCAGTGTCCCGAGTGCGGAAAAGACACCTTTAGCAAACAACTCACCGCCGCCGGCTTCCAGTTGAAAGGCTCCGGCTGGTACGTGACCGATTTCCGCGGCAGCACGAGCGCGCCAGCCGCGTCGGAAGCGAAGTCCGAGCCGGCCGCAGCCGCAGCCCCGGCTGCATCGGCTGCCGCGCCCGCGGCGCCCGCCGCAGCGCCCGCCGCCACGAGCCCGAGCGGTTCCGGCAGCGCCTAGTGGGACCGCCGCCCCGCGCGGGCGGCGTATCTACCGCGCATGGGCTTCGGCCCGCGCAGCTTTCTGGCGGTACACATGACGACGAAGAAATTCACGCTCAAATCGGTGTTTCTGACCGGCCTGCTGGTGCTGGTGCCTCTGGCCATCACACTGTGGGTGCTCGGCCTGATCATCGGCACGATGGACCAGACGCTGTTGCTGCTGCCTACCTCGTGGCAGCCGGAACGCACGATCGGCTATCGCTTGCCGGGCCTCGGCGCGGTGCTCACGCTCGCGTTCATCTTCGTCGTCGGGCTGTTGACGCAGAACTTCATTGGGCAGAAGCTCGTGAAGTGGTGGGAACTGCTGGTCGCGCACATTCCGGTGGTCGGCCCGCTCTACACCAGCGTGAAGCAGGTGTCCGACACGCTGCTGTCGAGCAGTGGCAATGCATTCCGCAAGGCGCTGCTGATCGAGTACCCGCGCCGCGGGTCCTATACGATCGCGTTTCTGACCGGCATCCCGGGCGGCGACGTGGCCAACCATCTGAAGGAAGATTACGTCAGCGTATACGTGCCGACCACGCCGAACCCGACGTCCGGCTTCTTCCTGATGGTGCCGAAAAGCGAAGTGATCGAGCTCGACATGACGGTCGACGCTGCGCTCAAGTACATTGTCTCGATGGGCGTCGTGGCGCCGTCCGCGCCGCAGCCGGCGCCGGTGCGCCGCGCCACCGTCGAGCCCCCGCTCTAATGCCGGCGCGCAACGCTTCATGCAGGATCGTCTGCGGCGCGCCGTTCAACCAATGCAAAACGAAAGACAAACATCATGTCGATGAGATCTGAATACTGCGGTCTGGTGACCGAAGAACTGCTGGGCCAATCCGTCTCGCTGTGCGGCTGGGTAAGCCGCCGCCGCGACCATGGCGGCGTCATCTTCATCGACCTGCGCGATCGCGAAGGGCTCGTTCAGGTCGTCTGCGATCCGGATCGCGCTGACATGTTCAAGGTCGCCGAAGGCGTGCGCAACGAGTTCTGCGTGCAGGTCAAGGGCATTGTGCGCGGCCGTCCGGAAGGCACGACCAATGCATCGCTGAAGAGCGGCAAGATCGAAGTGCTGTGCCACGAGCTGATCGTGCTGAACGCGTCGGTCACGCCGCCGTTCCAGCTCGACGATGACAACCTGTCGGAAACCACGCGCCTCACGCATCGCGTGCTCGACCTGCGCCGTCCGCAGATGCAGCACAACCTGCGTCTGCGCTACCGCGTCGCGATCGAAGTGCGCAAGTACCTCGACGAGCAGGGCTTCATCGACATCGAAACGCCGATGCTCACGAAGAGCACGCCGGAAGGCGCGCGCGACTACCTCGTGCCGTCGCGCACGAACCCCGGCCAGTTCTTCGCGCTGCCGCAGTCGCCGCAGCTGTTCAAGCAGCTGCTGATGGTCGCGAACTTCGACCGTTACTACCAGATCACCAAGTGCTTCCGCGACGAAGACCTGCGCGCCGACCGTCAGCCGGAATTCACGCAGATCGACTGCGAAACCTCGTTCCTGTCGGAACAGGAAATCCGCGATCTGTTCGAGGCGATGATCCGTCACGTGTTCAGGAAGACGATCGGCGTCGAGCTCGACCAGAAATTCCCGGTCATGGAATACGCGGAAGCGATGCGCCGCTTCGGTTCGGACAAGCCGGACCTGCGCGTGAAGCTCGAGTTCACCGAGTTGACCGATGCGATGCGCGACGTCGACTTCAAGGTGTTCAGCACCCCGGCCAACACGAAGGACGGCCGTGTCGCGGCGCTGCGCGTGCCGAAGGGCGGCGAGCTGTCGCGCGGCGACATCGACAGCTACACGGAATTCGTGCGCATCTACGGGGCGAAGGGTCTCGCGTGGATCAAGGTCAATGAAGCGGCGAAGGGCCGTGACGGTCTGCAAAGCCCGATCGTGAAGAACCTGCACGACGAAGCGCTGAAGGCGATCATCGAGCGCACCGGCGCACAAGACGGCGACATCATCTTCTTCGCGGCGGATCGCGCGAAGGTCGTCAACGACAGCCTCGGCGCGCTGCGTCTGAAGATCGGTCATTCGGAATTCGGCAAGGCCAACGGCCTCGTCGAGTCCGGCTGGAAGCCGCTGTGGGTCGTCGACTTTCCGATGTTCGAATACGACGAGGAAGACAACCGCTACGTCGCCGCGCATCACCCGTTCACGAGCCCGAAGGACGAGCACCTCGAGTACCTCGAAACGGACCCCGCGCGCTGCCTCGCGAAGGCCTACGACATGGTGCTGAACGGCTGGGAAATCGGCGGCGGCTCGGTGCGTATCTACCGTGAGGAAGTGCAGAGCAAGGTGTTCCGCGCGCTGAAGATCAACGCGGAAGAAGCGCAGGCGAAGTTCGGCTTCCTGCTCGACGCGCTGCAATACGGCGCGCCGCCGCACGGCGGTATCGCGTTCGGTCTGGACCGCATCGTCACGATGATGGCCGGCGCCGACTCGATCCGCGACGTGATCGCGTTCCCGAAGACGCAACGCGCGCAGGATCTGCTCACGCAGGCGCCGAGCGAAGTCGACGAGCGTCAGCTGCGCGAGCTGCACATCCGTCTGCGTACGCCGGAACCGAAGGCATAAAACCGCGGCCGCTGCGCGCGGCCAGCAAGCGGTCTTGCGTGTGCCGGCCAGCGGGCCGGCGGCCGCAAAAAAACCACACGAGCGAAACGAAAAGGCGCTGAGGTGATCTCCACCTCAGCGCCTTTTTCATTTTTTGCGTTACAGTGAAGCCACCGCTTTCCAGACCCTTTCGACCGTCATCCGACATGTACCGCGCGTATCGTCGCGCCCAGTTTGAGCCATGCCGAAACCGCCGAAAATTCCGCAGTCCGTCCTCGTCATCATTCATACGCCTGCGCTCGACGTGCTGCTGCTCGAGCGCGCCGATCATGCGGCGTTCTGGCAGTCGGTGACGGGTTCGAAAGACCGGCTCGACGAACCGCTCGCCGACACGGCGGTGCGCGAAGTCGGCGAGGAAACCGGCATCATGATCGGCGGCGCACTGGTGCCGCGCAGCGGGTTGTTCGACTGGCACTACTCGATCGACTACGAGATCTACCCGGAATTTCGTTACCGCTACGAAGCGGGCGTGCTCTACAACACCGAGCACTGGTTCAGCCTGCAGGTCCCCGAGTGCATCGACGTGACGCTCGCGCCGCGCGAACACACCGCGTATATGTGGCTGCCATATGAAGAGGCCGCATCGCGCTGCTTTTCGTCGTCGAATGCCGATGCGATCCTGCAGTTGCCGCGGCGGCTCGCCGCACGCCCGGTCGACCCGCAATCCGGCCCGCTGGCCGGGGAGCGTGGCCGGTGAGCGCAGGCGGCTCGGGCCGTTTGGCGCGTCTGCGCCACACGTTGCTCGGCCGTCGTTACTGGCAGCGCTACCGCTTCACCAGTAACAACGAGGTCGAGCTGCTGCGCTCCGGCGACGATTTCTTCGACGCGCTGATCGAGCGCATCGACGCGGCCGAGCACAACGTCGCGCTCGAAACCTATATCTTCTGCGACGACGAAGCCGGCCACGCGGTCAGCGAGGCGCTGCTTCGCGCTGCCGCGCGCGGCGTCAGAGTGCGCGTGATCACCGATGGCGTCGGCACCGCGCGCCTGAAGATGTTCGAGCAATGGCCGGCCGGCGGCATCGAGCATCGCATCTACAACCCGCATCTGTTCGGCCGCTTCGGCTTTTCGCGCACGCACCGCAAGCTCGCGGTGATCGACGATCAGATCGCGTATTGCGGCGGCATCAATATCGTCGACGATTACGAGAACAACGGCGAGAAGCTGCCGTACCGGCGCTGGGACTTCGCGGTCGAGTTGCGCGGGCCGGTGGTCGCCGACGTGCGCGATGCAATCGACGTGCAGTGGCGGCGGATTCGCGTCGGCCATCGGCCGCTCGATTCGATGAAGCCCGACCTGTCGTCGCAGGACGCCAACTCGCTTGGCAGTCTGCGCAGACGCCGGCGACGCCGCAACGAGGCACTGTGGGCCGGCGGCGAGCCGTGCGTCGCATTCGTCGCGCGCGATAACCTGATCAACCGCCGCGCGATCGAAAAAGCTTATCTGGCCGCGATCGGCCAGGCGCGCCATGAAATCCTGCTCGCGAATCCGTACTTCATGCCGGGACGCAAGCTGCGTCGCGCGCTGGTGTTCGCGGCGCGGCGCGGCGTGGTCGTGAAGCTGATCATCGGGCGCAAGGAGTTCAAGGCGCTCGATTACGCCGTGCCGTTCCTGTACCACGCGCTGTTGCGCGCAGGCGTGCAGATCGCCGAATACGAAAAGACGCTGCTGCACGGCAAGGTCGCGGTGGTCGATTCGAACTGGGGCACGGTCGGTTCGTCGAATCTCGATGCGCTCAGCCTGATGCTGAACAACGAAGCGAACGTCGTGCTCGTGAACGATCCGTCGATCCCCAAACTGCGCGACGCGATTCTCGACGCGTTCACGGACGCGCGCCCAATCGATGAAGCGCACTACGAATCGCGACCGGCGCGCGTGCGCGCGCTGAGCTGGATCGCGTACACGAGCTACCGCGTCGCGATGAAGCTGCTGACGGTGGGCGGCTACGACTAATACCACTCGCACGAGAGCCCGCGCTTGCCGCATCATGTCGGCCATCAAGCGGCGCCAGCGAAGCGGGGCAAAGAAATAGAACACGCGCGAGAACAGCGCGCGCCGATCGGCAACCATCGATTCAAGGCAAACGCCTCTAAAAATCTGATTGATCTGATGATCGAAAGCCGCAAAATTAGAAGCCGGTTAGAAACCGGTTTCTAATAAAGTCCTTGTTTCGCGGACGGCAAGCACTCAATAATAGTACGGCCGTTCGATTTTCAATTCGGTCACATTAGAACGGTAAAACAGCTATGCGAAAAGGCGAACAAACCCGAGCCGCGATTCTCGACGCAGCACTCGATCTGGCAGGCCGAGACGGACTGGAAGGTCTGACGATTGGTCTGCTGGCCGAGCGCATGCAGATGAGCAAGAGCGGTGTGTTCGCGCATTTCGGGTCGCGCGAGGATCTGCAGATCGAGGTCGTGCGCGAATACCACCGCCGTTTCGAAGACGAGGTGTTTTTCCCGAGCCTGCGCGAGCCGCGTGGTCTGCCGCGCTTGCGCGCGATGATTTCCCGCTGGATCGAGAAACGCATTCAGGAAGTCACGACCGGATGCATCTACATCAGCGGCGCCGTCGAATACGACGACCGCGCGGATAGCCAGGTGCGCGAGCAGTTGGTGTTGAGCGTGACGACGTGGCGTGCGGCGCTCACGCGCGCGATCTCGCAAGCGATGGAAGAAGGGCATCTGCGCGCCGATACCGACCCGCAGCTGATGCTGTTCGAACTGTATAGCGTCACGCTCGGCCTGCATCACGACGCGCGCTTTCTGCATCTGCCGGATGCGGTGCGTCTCACGTGGGCCGCGCTGGAAAAACTGATTAATTCGTATCAAAGCGAAAGCCGTTAGCGGCGTCGCCGGAATCTACCGGAAACGCGCGGCGCAGAAGGTCCGACCACGGACCCGGCCAACGGCCTGGCTTTTTGTCAAACCAGGGAGAGAGAGTCATGGGACAGTACGCCGCGCCGCTGCGCGACATGCAATTCGTGTTGCACGAACTGCTCAACGTCGAGGCCGAACTTCGGCAAATGCCGAAGCACGCCGAACTCGACGCCGACACGATCAACGCGGTGCTCGAGGAAGCCGGCAAGTTCTGCTCCGAAGTGCTGTTCCCGCTCAACTACAGCGGCGACCAGGAAGGCTGCACGTATGCCGGCGACGGCGTCGTGACCACGCCGAAGGGCTTCAAGGAAGCCTATCGGCAATACGTCGAAGCCGGTTGGCCGGCGCTCGGTTGCGACCCGGAATTCGGCGGCCAGGGACTGCCCGCGTTCGTCAACAACGCGCTCTATGAAATGCTGAACTCGGCGAATCAGGCGTGGACGATGTATCCGGGCCTGTCGCACGGCGCGTACGAATGCCTGCACGCGCACGGCACGCCGGAATTGCAGCAGCGCTATCTGCCGAAGCTCGTCGCAGGCGTCTGGACCGGCACGATGTGTCTGACCGAGCCGCATTGCGGCACCGACCTCGGCATTCTGCGCACGAAGGCCGAACCGAATGGCGACGGCTCGTACTCGATCAGCGGCACGAAGATTTTCATTTCGAGCGGCGAGCATGACATGGCGGAGAACATCGTTCACCTCGTGCTCGCGCGTCTGCCGGATGCGCCGAAGGGCACCAAGGGGATTTCGCTGTTCATCGTGCCGAAGTTCGTGCCGAACGAAGCGGGCGAGCCCGGTGAGCGCAACGGCGTGAAGTGCGGTTCGATCGAGCACAAGATGGGCATCCACGGCAACGCGACCTGCGTGATCAATCTCGACAACGCGAAGGGCTGGATGGTCGGCGAGCCGAACAAAGGCTTGAACGCGATGTTCGTCATGATGAACGCCGCGCGTCTCGGCGTCGGCATGCAGAGCCTCGGTCTCACCGAAGTCGCATATCAGAACTCGCTCACGTACGCGAAAGAGCGGCTGCAGATGCGTTCGCTGACCGGCCCGAAGGCGCCGGAAAAGGCCGCCGATCCGATCATCGTGCATCCGGACGTGCGCCGCATGCTGCTCACGCAGAAGGCCTACGCCGAAGCCGGCCGCGCGTTCTCGTACTGGTCGGCGCTGCAGATCGACAAGGAGCTGTCGCATGCCGACGAAGCCGAGCGCAAGGAAGCCGCCGACCTCGTCGCGCTGCTCACGCCGATCCTGAAGGCGTTCCTGTCGGACAACGCGTTCGAAGGCACCAATCACGCGATGCAGATCTACGGCGGCCACGGCTTCATCGCCGAATGGGGCATGGAGCAGTACGTGCGCGACGCGCGCATCAACATGATCTACGAAGGCACCAACGGCATCCAGTCGCTCGACCTGCTCGGCCGCAAGGTGCTCGGCGACATGGGCGCGAAGATGAAGAAGTTCGGCAAGCTCGTCGCCGAATTCGTCGAAGCCGAAGGCATCAAGCCGGAGATGCAGGAGTTCGTGAACCCGCTCGCCGAGATCGGCGAAAAGGTGCAGAAACTGACGATGGAAATCGGCATGAAGGCGATGCAGAACCCGGACGAAGTCGGCGCCGCGGCCGTGCCGTATCTGCGCACGGTCGGCCATCTGGTGTTCTCGTACTTCTGGGCGCGCATGGCGCGTATCGCGCTGGACAAGGAGGCATCGGGCGATCCGTTCTACAAGGCGAAGCTCGCGACCGCGCGCTTCTACTTCGCGAAGCTGCTGCCCGAAACGGCGATGACGATCCGCCAGGCGCGCGCCGGTTCGAAGCCGATGATGGACGTCGAAGAAGCGTTGTTCTGACGCTCGCACATCGAGCGAGGCCACACACATCGCGCGAAGCATGGCTGACGCTTCGCGCCATCGCACAACTCTCCGGAGAAACGACGTGAGCAATCTGATCATTCGCAAGGTAGCCGTGCTCGGCGCCGGCGTGATGGGCGCGCAGATCGCCGCGCACCTGATCAACGCCAAGGTGCCCGTGCTGCTGTTCGATCTGCCCGCCAGGGAAGGCCCGAAGAACGGGATCGCGCTGAAGGCGATCGAAAATCTGAAGAAGCTGTCGCCGGCGCCGTTCGGCGTGAAGGACGACGCGCAATACATCCAGCCCGCGAACTACGACGACGACATCGACAAGCTCGCCGAGTGCGACGTCGTGATCGAAGCGATCGCCGAACGCATGGACTGGAAGCACGACCTGTACAAGAAGGTCGCGCCGCACATCGGCCCGAACGCGATTTTCGCGACCAACACGTCGGGGCTGTCGATCACCGCACTGTCCGAAGGTTTCGCGGACGAACTGAAGGCGCGCTTTTGCGGCGTGCACTTCTTCAATCCGCCGCGCTACATGCATCTGGTCGAACTGATCCCGACCGCGACGACGCGTCCGGAAATTCTCGATCAGCTCGAAACCTTCCTGACCAGCGTGGTCGGCAAGGGCGTCGTGC
Organism: Paraburkholderia sp. UCT2; assembly: GCF_014397665.1. Lineage (NCBI taxonomy): Bacteria > Pseudomonadati > Pseudomonadota > Betaproteobacteria > Burkholderiales > Burkholderiaceae > Paraburkholderia > Paraburkholderia sp. UCT2. Next base: position 50,372 of record NZ_VZQO01000043.1, on the reverse strand, counting down.
GCGCGAAAGATACGCCGAACTTCATTGCGAACCGCGTCGGCGTGTTCTCGATCCTTGCGGTTATTGCCGAAGCCGCGAAGTTCGGCCTGCGTTTTGACGAAGTGGACGACCTGACCGGCGCGCGCCTCGGCCGCGCGAAGTCGGCGACGTTCCGCACCGCCGACGTGGTCGGTCTCGACACGATGGCGCACGTGATCAAGACGATGCAGGACACGCTGCCGGACGATCCGTTTCTGCCGGTCTACGAAACGCCGGCCGTGCTCGCCGAACTGGTGCAGAAGGGCGCGCTCGGCCAGAAGACCGGCGCCGGCTTCTACAGGAAGGAAGGCAAGGCGATCAAGGTGCTCGATCCGAACACGGGTGCATATATCGACGGCGGCGGGAAGGCAGACGAACTCGTCGGCCGCATTCTGAAGCGTCCGGCTGCCGAGCGTCTGAAGCTGTTGCGCGAAACGCAGCACCCGCAGGCGCAGTTCCTGTGGTCGATCTTCCGCGACGTCTATCACTACATCGCCGTGCATCTGGAATCGATCGCCGACAACGCGCGCGACGTCGATCTCGCGATCCGCTGGGGCTTCGGCTGGAACGAAGGTCCGTTCGAAGGCTGGCAGACGGCCGGCTGGAAGCAGGTCGCCGAATGGGTGCAGGAAGACATCGCGGCGGGCAAGGCGCTCGCCAACGTGCCGCTGCCGTCGTGGGTGCTCGAAGGCGCGGTTGACGAGAAGGGCGGCGTGCACACGGCCGAAGGCTCGTGGTCACCGGCCACGCAGACCTTCGTGCCGCGCTCGTCGCTCGACGTGTACCGCAAGCAGGTGTTCCGCGCGCCGCTCGTCGGCGAAACCGGCGCTGATCCGAAGACCTACGGCAAGACGCTGTTCGAGACCGATGCGGTGCGCGCATGGGTCGACGATCGCGCGGGCGAGGACGACGTGCTGATCGTGTCGTTCAAGAGCAAGATGAACACGATCGGACCGGCGGTGATCGAAGGGCTCACGCAGGCGATCGAACTGGCCGAGAAGGACTACAAGGGCCTCGTCGTGTGGCAGCCCACATCGCTGAAGCTCGGCACGCCGGGCGGTCCGTTCTCGGCGGGCGCGAACCTCGAAGAAGCGATGCCCGCGTTCATGATGGGCGGCGCGAAGGGCATCGAGCCGTTCGTGAAGAATTTCCAGCAGGGCATGCTGCGCGTCAAGTACGCGAACGTGCCGGTGATCTCGGCGATCTCTGGCATCGCACTCGGCGGCGGCTGCGAGCTCGCACTGCACAGCGCGAAGCGCGTCGCGCACATCGAGAGCTATCTGGGTCTCGTCGAAGTCGGCGTGGGTCTCGTGCCGGCGGGCGGCGGCCTGAAGGAAGCGGCGCTGCGCGCGGCCGAAGCGGCAAGCCAGGTCGGCGCGACGAACGATCTGCTGAAGTTCCTGCAGAAGTCGTTCGAGAACGCGGCGATGGCGAAGGTGTCGGCCTCCGCGCTCGATGCCCGCGCGATGGGCTACCTGAAGCCTTCCGACACGATCGTCTTCAATGTGTTCGAACTGCTCGACGTCGCGAAGAAGGAAGCGCGCGCGCTCGCCGCGGCGGGCTACCGTGCGCCGCTGCGCGCGACCCAGGTGCCGGTCGCGGGACGCTCGGCGATCTCGACGATCAAGGCGTCGCTCGTCAACATGCGCGACGGCCGCTTCATCAGCGAGCACGATTTCCTGATCGCGAGCCGCATCGCGGAAGCGGTGTGCGGCGGCGACGTCGAAGCGGGCAGCCTCGTCGACGAAGAATGGCTGCTGCAACTCGAGCGTCGCGCGTTCGTCGAGCTGCTCGGCACGCAGAAGACGCAGGAACGGATCATGGGCATGCTGCAGACCGGCAAGCCGGTGCGCAATTAAGCGGCGACCGCACAATGTGCATGGGACCAGAGTAAGAGCTTTGGCCAACTCTGGTCGACAAAGGAGATTCCCAAATGGCAAAGCAATTGCAAGACGCATACATCGTCGCCGCGAGCCGTACGCCGATCGGCAAGGCGCCGCGCGGCATGTTCAGGAACACACGTCCGGATGAGCTGCTGGTTCACGCGATCAGGTCGGCCGTCGCTCAGGTGCCCGGCCTCGACACCGGCGTGATCGAAGACGCGATCGTCGGTTGCGCGATTCCGGAAGCGGAGCAGGGCCTGAACGTCGCGCGAATCGGCGCGCTGCTCGCCGGTCTGCCGAACACGGTCGGCGGTGTCACGGTGAACCGCTTCTGCGCGTCGGGTCTGACCGCGCTCGCGATGGCCGCGGACCGCATCCGCGTCGGCGAGGCGGATGCGATGATCGCGGGCGGCTGCGAATCGATGAGCATGGTGCCGATGATGGGCAATAAGCCGTCGCTGTCGCCGCATATCTTCGATCGCAACGAAGACGTCGGCATCGCGTACGGCATGGGCCTGACCGCGGAGAAAGTCGCCGAGCGCTGGAAGATCAGCCGCGAAGCGCAGGACGCGTTCTCGGTCGAATCGCACCGCCGCGCGATCGCCGCGCAGCAAGCCGGCGAATTCAACGACGAAATCGCCGCGTACACGATCGTCGATCGCGTGCCCGATCTCGCGACCGGCGAGATCAACGTGAAAACGCGCGAGGTGTCGCTCGACGAAGGTCCGCGCGCGGACACGTCGATGGAGGGCCTCGCGAAGCTGCGCACGGTGTTCGCGAACAAAGGCTCGGTCACGGCCGGCAACAGCTCGCAGACGTCGGACGGCGCGGGTGCGTTGATCGTCGTGTCGGAAAAAATCCTCAAGCAGTTCAATCTGACGCCGCTCGCGCGCTTCGTCAGCTTCGCGGTGCGCGGCGTGCCGCCGGAAATCATGGGCATCGGCCCGAAGGAAGCGATTCCGGCCGCGCTGAAAGCCGCGGGCCTGAAGCAGGACGACCTCGACTGGATCGAGCTGAACGAGGCGTTTGCCGCGCAATCGCTCGCGGTGATCCAGGACCTCGGCCTCGATACGTCGAAGATCAACCCGCTCGGCGGCGCGATCGCACTGGGCCATCCGCTCGGCGCGACCGGCGCGATTCGTGCGGCGACCGTGGTGCACGGCCTGCGCCGCCGCAACTACAAGTACGGCATGGTGACGATGTGCGTCGGTACCGGCATGGGCGCGGCGGGCATCATCGAGCGTCTGTGAGCCGCTGATCGAACGGGGGATTCTTCTGTGATCCACCAGGGACCGCGCAACGGTTCGCAGGCCGCGCGGCTTGCGAACCGTTTCTACATTCAGCAGGAGCACAAGGAGATGAACGGGATGACGACGGATATTCTGGTCGAGCGCGCCGACGCGGTGCTGACCATCAGCTTCAACCGGCCCGGCAGGAAAAACGCGTTCACGGCCGCGATGTATCAGACGATGGCCGACGCGCTCGTAGAAGCGCAGGGCGACGCGTCGGTGCGCGCGATCCTGATTCGCGGCAGCGCGGGCATGTTCAGCGCGGGCAACGATCTCGAGGACTTCATGAAGTCGCCGCCGGTTGGCGAAACCCCGCCGGTGTTCCAGTTCCTGCGCGCGCTATGTTCGGCGGAAAAACCGGTGGTGGCGGCGGTCGCGGGGCCGGCGGTCGGCGTCGGCACGACGCTGCTGCTGCATTGCGATCTGGTCTACGCGGCCGACACCGCGAGCTTTTCGCTGCCGTTCACGCAGCTCGGGCTGTGCCCGGAAGCAGCGTCGAGCCTGTTGCTGCAGCGCGTGGCCGGCTACCAGGCGGCGGCGGAAAAACTGCTGCTCGGCGAGGCGTTCGACGCGGCCGAAGCGCACCGCATGGGCTTCGTGAATCGCGTGCTGCCGGCGGGCGAAGTCGACGCGTTCGCGGCGTCGCAGGCCGCGAAGCTGGCGGCGCTGCCGGCGTCGTCGTTGCGCGTGACGAAGAGCCTGATGAAGCGCGCGAGCCAGCAGGAACTGCAGACGCAGATGACCGAGGAAGCCGTGCATTTCGGCAAGATGCTGCTTGCGCCCGAAGCGCGCGAGGCGTTCAAGGCGTTCTTCGAGAAGCGCAAGCCGGATTTCCGACGGTTCGACTGAGGGGGGCGACGCAGGCGGGCTTCGGGTGGGTAAGCCGTGAATCGTCGCTGCGCCGCTTCAATCGCTCAAGCTTGCTGCTGCCAGGTGTCGTAATCGACGTAGCTGCCTTCGCGGCAGAAGCTCACGAGCCGCACGCCCGCCTCACGCGCGATCGCAATCGCGAGCGACGACGGCGCCGAGATCGTCGCGACCATCGGCACGTCGACGCGCGCGGCCTTGCGCACCAGCTCGTAGCTCGCGCGGCTCGACAGAAACACGAAACCGTCGCGCGTATCGGCGCGGTCGAGCACGAGCTGGCCGATCAGCTTGTCGAGCGCGTTGTGGCGGCCGACGTCCTCGAACGCATAATGGATCGCGCCTTGCGCATCACACCACGCGGCCGCGTGGAGGCCGCCCGTCAAACGAGTGAGCGCCTGGTGCTCGGGCAGCGCGCGCGCGGCGCGTGCGATCGCATCGGGCGCGAGCCGCTGCAAGAAGCCAGTGTCGGGTACACGCTGCGGTTTCAGATCCAGCAGATCGATGCTTTCGATGCCGCACACGCCGCAGCCGGTGCGCCCGGCGAGCGCGCGGCGCTTTTCCTTCAAACCGGCGAACGCCTGCTGCACGACCTGCAATTGCACCTCGGCATGCGGCAGCTCGCCGTGCCCGTGCAGTTCGACCTCGATGTCCTGAATGTCGCTGCCGCGCTCGACGATCCCCTCCGAAATCGCGAAGCCGACCGCGAACGCTTCGAGATCGCGCGGCGTGCACATCATCACCGCGTGCGAGATGCCGTTGAACACGAGCGCGACCGGCCACTCCTGGCCGACGTGATCGGTGGCGGTTTCAACCGCCGCGCCGCGATGGCGGCGCACTTCGAGTTGCACCGCGCCGGGTTGTTCGTCGCTGTCGAGGGCGTGGGGCTGGCCGTCCGCCCGCCCGGTTTGGCGCCCGTTTTGCTGTCCGTTCAAGCTGCTTCACTCCTGTATCATGCCGCGCGTCAAAGGGTGCGCCGGCCTCGCCGTGTGCTTCGCGGCGGCCGCCGCGCGGGGCGCCGTCGCGCGAATAAGGTTCTAAAATACCTCAAGCGACGCCCGCACGCTGTCCGCCACCGACAAGGAGCACTGACATGGGACTCAACGAAGCACCGCTTCTGTTCGACTTCGAGGTCGCGTCTTCGGAGAATTTCACTTATATCCCGATGTCGGTGCGCTTCAATCTCGACCGTTTCGGGCTGCGCATCACGCTCGCGCAGTGGCAGCAACTGCCGCTCGAAGATCGTAAGCTGCTCGCGCGTTTCCCGGTCGAAGACGACACGCAGATCGAACCGAATTTCGATCACGCGCTGTTCGAGATGCTGCGCACGCACGCGAACGTCGAACCGGAGTGGTTTACGCCGGAGGAGTCGCCGGCCTGGCGTCAAACCGACAGCGTGCCCGACGGTGTCGCGCATCAGGCGGGGCTGGCCGGTCTCGCCGCGCCGAGCGTCGCGCGCTGGGCCGAGCTCGATCCTTTCAAGCGCTATGTGCTCGCGAAGCTGTCGCGCAAGCCCGAGGCGAGCCACGATTTCGTCCCGGCGATGAAGGAATTTGGAGCGGCCGGCTAGGTGCGGCCGGCCAGCCGCTCCCAGCCAGGCACCCCACCAACTCGCAGCCTTCCCCCAAATCATCAGATTTTTTTCACGCCGACCCTCAACCCGCTTCCGATCGCTGCCGATATCCAAAGGATGGCGCGTAAAAGACTTGCATCGATGCGGCCCGACGCACCGGCAGCGAGCGCGCTCTCCCGCCCTCGGAACGATTGACGTTCGGAACCCATGAATCCTTTTCTATCGAAGCGACTGCTGATCAATATTGCGGTCGTGGTCGTCGCGGTCGGTGCAAACGCGTTCGTCGCGTACACGCAGATTCGCGGGCAGCGCGACGCCGATGCGCGCCTCGCGCGCTCGACCAGCGTGCGCCAGAACCTCGATGCGTATCACGCCGCGCTCGATAACGCGCTCGCCGCTCTGCACCGCCTGAAAGAATCGGGCAAGCCGGTGCCGCCCGACGCGGCCGCTTCGATGACGAACACACTCGCGAGCCGCGAGCAATCACTGCGCGACGAGCTCGCGAGCGAGCCGTACATGTCGGGGGCGCTCGCCAGCCTGAGCGCGGCGCGGCACGCGTTGCAGCACGATCTCGAGGACACGCTGCGCAACCATGCGAGTGACCTGCCCGGAGCGGCAAGCGCGGCGTCGGGGGCGGCGTCGGGCGTGGCGCACGCGGCATCGACCGAAGCACCAGGGGCGGCCCCCCTCGACGCGGCATTCGAAGCATCCCTCGACCCTGCGCCGTCGAACTCGCATCTTGCCCCCGCGCTAGAGCGTGTCGAAGCCGCGCTCGCCACGTTGCGCAGCGAGGAAAACCGCTCGTTGCAGATCTCGCTCGCGGCATCGGCGAGCGACAGCGAGCGCGCTATGTTCGTGCTGCTCGTGACGATGCTCACCGGCAGCGTGCTGCTGTTCCTCACGTTCGGCGTGCGCGAGAACAGCGCTCGCGAAAAGCTGCGCAGCGCCCGCGCGCTAGTGCGCAACGACGAGCGTTTTCGCAGCCTGTTCGACGATCACACCGTGCCGATGTACATCTTCGATCGCGACACGCTGCGCTTCCTCGCCGTCAACGCGGCCGCGATCCAGCAATACGGCTACACGGAAGACGAGTTTCTCGGCATGACGATCCGCGCGATCCGCCCGAACTCGGAAATCGGCCGACTGGAGACGCACCTGCAGCGTAGCGCCGACCTCCGCCAGAGCCACACGATGGCGGGCATCTGGCGGCATCGGCGCAAGGACGGCTCGATCCTCAGCGTCAACGTGTCCTATCACGCACTGAACTTCATGGGCCGCGACGCCTCGTTCGTGCTGGCGGACGACGTGACCGACCAGATCAACGCCGAAGCCGAAGCGCAGCGCTCGAATCAGATGCTCGAAGCGGTGATCGACAACATTCCGCAGCGCATCTTCTGGAAGGACCTGAACTCGCGCTATCTCGGCTGCAACATGGCATTCGCGCGCGACGCGGGGCTCGCGTACCCCGAGCAGGTGGTCGGCAAGAGCGACGCCGACCTGGCGTGGCGCGCGTTCGCCGACCTGTTGACCGAGCACGATCGCGAAGTCGTGAGCACCGGCGTGCCCAAGATGAACTTCGAGGTCGACTTCGTGATCGACGGCTTGCACCGCACGACAGTCACGAGCAAGCTGCCCTTCACCGACGGCGGCGGTCAGGTGATCGGCGTGCTCGGCTCGTACACCGACATCACCGAGCGCAAGCGCGCCGATCTCGCGCTGCGTCTGCAAAGCCGGGCGCTCGACGCGAGCGTCAACGCGATCCTGATCACCGCGCCGTCGCCGTCGGGCAATCTGATCGAATACGTGAATCCGGCGTTCATGCGCATCACCGGCTACGATCCCGCCGAGGTGATCGGCCACGACTGCCGCGTGCTGCAACGCGACGACCGTGACCAGGAAGGCGTCGCGTTGATCCGCGAGGCGCTCGCGGCGAATCGCGAGGTCAGCGCGGTGGTGCGCAACTATCGCAAGGACGGCGCGCTGTTCTGGAATCAGCTGTTCATCGCGCCGGTGCCGAACGCGGAAGGCGTGATCACCCATCATATCGGCGTCATCAACGACGTGACCGAGCTGATCCGCTATCAGGAGCAGCTCGAATACCAGGCCAACTACGACGGCCTTACGCGGCTGCCGAACCGCAACCTGCTGCGCGACCGGCTCGAACATGCGCTCGTCGTCGCGCAGCGGCATCATTCGGGCGTCGCGGTCGTGTTCCTCGATCTCGACGGCTTCAAGAACGTCAACGACAGCCTCGGCCATAGCGTCGGCGACCGGCTGCTCGGGGTGGTCGCCGAACGGCTCGCGCGCTGCTCGCGCACCAGCGACACGGTTGCGCGTCACGGCGGCGACGAGTTCGTGATCGTGATGACCGACACGGTCGACGAGCAATCGCTGATCACGTGGATGGAGCGCGTGCGCGCGTCGATCGCCGAGCCGGTGTGGCTCGACGGCACCGAGCTGTACGTCGGCTGCAGCATGGGCGCGAGCCTGTTCCCGCAGGACGGCGAGGATGCCGAAACGCTGATGAAGAAGGCCGACGTCGCGATGTATCGCGCGAAGGACATGGGGCGCAACACGTTCCAGTTCTATCAGCCGGAGATGAACGCGAGCGCGGGCGCGCGCCTGAATCTCGAACGACGCCTGCGCCGCGCGCTGCGTGACAACGAGTTCCTGCTGCACTATCAGCCGCAGGTCGATATCGGCAGCGGACAGATCGTCGGCATCGAGGCGCTGGTGCGCTGGCACGATCCCGAGGTCGGGCTCGTGCAGCCGTCGTCGTTCATTCCGCTCGCCGAGGAAAGCGGGCTGATCGGGCCGCTGTCGGAGTGGGTGCTGCGCGAGGCGTGCCGGCAGAACAAGGCGTGGCAGGATCAGGGCTTGCCGCCGGCGCGCGTGTCGGTGAATCTGTCGGCGCGGGTGTTCCAGCAGCGTGACATCGCGAAGCTCGTGATGCAGGTGCTCGACGAGACCGGACTCGAACCGAAGTACCTCGAACTCGAGCTGACCGAAAGCACGATCATGCGCAACGCGGAAGAAGCGGTGTCGATGCTCAACGAACTGCACGCGCTCGGCATCGGTCTCGCGATCGACGACTTCGGCACCGGCTATTCGAGCCTCAGCTATCTGAAGCGCTTCCCGGTGGACCGCTTGAAGATCGACCGCTCGTTCGTGTCGGATATCGGCGTATCGGGCGACGATGAGACGATCACGTCGGCGATCATCGCGCTCGCCCATTCGCTGAAGTTGCAGGTGATCGCCGAGGGCGTGGAAACGTCGGCGCAACTCGACTTCCTGAAGGAACGCGCGTGCGACGAAATGCAGGGCTTCTATTTCGCGAAGCCGCTATCGACGGAAGCGATTTCCGAATTGCTGCACGGCGGGTTGGTGCCGGAGCTGGAGCCGGCGTGAGGGGAGCATGACGCGGCGACGGGTGTCGCCGCGTGTCGCCGCGTGTCGCGTCCAACGCCGGTCACTGAGCCGGCGTGTCCTTGAACACCGGCAGGCTTTCCGCGAACGCGGAAAACTTCTCGAGCCGCGGATGATCGGCCTTGCTGACCGCCTCCGGCAGCATCATGTGCGTGAACTGCCAGGCTACGGCGACGGCCACGTCCGCCGCGCTGAACTGCTGCTGCGTGTCGGGCAGCGGCCCTTCGCCCAACTCGCGTTCGAGTTCGGCATAGGCGGCGAGCAGTTGCGCGCGCACGCGCTCGACCCACGGTTCATGCTGCTTCTCCTGAGGCCGCAGATTGCGCTCGTAGACGATCTGCACGCTCTTTTCGCACGCGGCGAGCGCGAGACCCGTCAGACGCGCGGCGCGCAACGCCGCGTCGGCCTGCGTCGGGAACAGCGGGGTGGGGCCGGCGAGCGTTGCCAGATACTGCAGGATCACCGTCGAGTCCATCAGGATCGCGCCGTTGTCGGCGACGAGCGTCGGCGCCTTGACGACCGGGTTGATCTTCGCGAACCGGTCGTAGGTGCGGAAAACCGAAATCGACTCGTGTTCGAAGTCGAGCGCGAGCAGCTTCATGCAGATGGCGACGCGCCGCACGTAGGGCGAGTCGAGCATTCCGATCAGTTTCATCTCGTTTCCATGAGAAGAGCGACTATGGGGGCGCCCCGGGCCTCGTGCGCTGATCGGCCGGAACGGCTAGCGGGCGGCGCGGCGCGTGACGCGTGGAATCGCTAGCTTAAGCATCCTCGCCGGCTCAGTCCAGCGCGGGCAGCGCGCGCGGACGGCGGTCGCTGTCGGTGGCGACGTAGGTGAGGATCGCTTCCGTGACCTTGACGACTTCCTGCGAGAGCCTCAACCGCTGCGCGTAGACCTCGACCGACACTGTCACCGACGTATTGCCGGTCTTCACGATATCCGCGTAAAAGCTCAGCAGATCGCCGACGAACACCGGTTGCTTGAACAGGAAAGAATTAACCGCGATCGTCGCGACCCGCCCATTCGCGCGACGGCTTGCCGGAATCGAGCCGGCGATGTCGACCTGCGCCATGATCCAGCCGCCGAACACGTCGCCGTGAATGTTCGCGTCCGATGGCTGCGGCATGACGCGCAGCGCGCACGGCTTGGACGGAAGTTGAAGAAGATCGGTCATCGGGACATCCTTGGGAAACGTGTTCGAGTGTATTGACGCGCATTGACGCAATGGCTGGGCCAGTTCGACAGTAGGCCATGCAAAGCGCCGCCAGTCGGCTTCTGCGACAATAGAAAGATCAGGAATTGTACGGGAAAGCACCCAGCGAAGCGCGCGCGCCGCGCGCCGCTGCGAACTCCGGCAGCTCCACACTCTCCCCACGATTTATGCGCCGCGCTCCTTCGTCCGAACCCTCGCCGATTTCCACCGCACCCCGCAACGACTGGCAAACGATCCTGTCGCTGCTGCCATACCTTGCCACCTACAAATGGCGAGTCGGCTTCGCGCTCAGTTGCCTGATCGGCGCGAAGGTCGCGAACCTCGGCGTGCCGATCGTGATGAAGCGCATCGTCGACAGTCTCGCGTCGGTCCGGCATCTGACCGCGCTCGGCCGCGCGCAGGACGCGCCCGGCATCGTGCTGCTCGGCGGCGTCGGCTTGCTGGTGGTCGCGTATGCGGTGGTGCGGCTATCGACGTCGCTTTTCACCGAGTTGCGCGAAATGCTGTTTTCGAAAGTGACCGAAAGCGCGGTGCGCCAACTCGCGCTGAAGGTGTTCCGCCATCTGCACGGACTGTCGCTGCGCTTTCATCTGGAGCGGCAGACGGGCGGCATGTCGCGCGATATCGAACGCGGCACGCGCGGCATCACGCAGCTGATTTCCTATTCGCTGTACAGCATCCTGCCGACGCTCGTCGAAGTCGGTCTCGTGCTCGGCTTTTTCGTCGTCAAGTACGAGGCCTATTACGCGATCGTCACGTTCGTCGCGCTCGCGGTGTACATCGCGTTCACGGTGAAGGTCACCGAGTGGCGCACGCACTTTCGCCGCACGATGAACGAGCTCGATTCGAAGGCGAATTCGCGCGCGATCGACTCGCTGCTCAACTACGAGACCGTCAAGTACTTCGGCAACGAGGAGTGGGAAGCGAGCCGCTACGACGAGAACCTGAAGCGCTATCGCGCGGCGGCGATCAAGTCGCAGCGTTCGCTGTCGGCGCTGAACTTCGGGCAGCAGGCGATCATCGGCACGGGGCTCGTGTTCATCCTGTGGCGCGCGACCCAGGGCGTGATGGCCGGGCGTCTGACGCTCGGCGACCTGGTGCTGATCAACACGTTCATGCTGCAGCTGTATATTCCGTTGAATTTTCTCGGCGTGGTCTATCGCGAGCTGAAGCAGAGCCTGACCGACATGGACCGCATGTTCTCGCTGCTCGGCGCACCGCGGGAAGTGCCCGACGCGCCCAATGCGGTGGCTTTGCAAGTGAGCGGCGCGCAGGTGCGCTTCGACGACGTGAGCTTCGCGTACGAGCCTTCGCGGCAGATTCTGCACGGCGTGAGCTTCACGATCGCGGCCGGCACGACGACGGCGGTGGTCGGCCACAGCGGCTCGGGCAAGTCGACGCTCGCGCGGCTGCTGTTCCGCTTCTACGATCTAGACCGCGCGACGGGCGGCGCGATTCGCATCGACGGGCAGGATATTCGCGACGTCACGCAGGATTCGCTGCGCGCGTCGATCGGCATCGTGCCGCAGGACACGGTGCTGTTCAACGACTCGATCTACTACAACATCGCGTACGGTCGACCGTCGGCGACGCGCGACGAAGTGATCGCGGCGGCGCGCGCCGCGCATATCCACGAGTTCATCGAGAGTCTGCCGAAGGGCTACGGCACGCCGGTCGGCGAGCGCGGGCTCAAGCTGTCCGGCGGCGAAAAGCAGCGCGTCGCGATCGCGCGGACCATACTCAAGAATCCGCCGATCCTGTTGTTCGACGAAGCGACGTCCGCGCTCGATTCACGCTCCGAGCGCGCGATCCAGCATGAGCTCGACCTGATCGCGCGCGAACGCACGACGCTGATCATCGCGCACCGGCTGTCGACGGTCGTGCACGCGCAGCAGATCATCGTGATGGACAAAGGGCGCATCGTCGAGCGCGGCACGCACGCGGAGCTGTTGCGCGCGAACGGTTTGTTCGCGCAGATGTGGGCGCTGCAGCAGCGCGCCGCGCACACCACGGATGCGGTGGAAAGAGCGGAAGCAGTCGGGGCAGGTGAGAGCCCGGCGAAGTAAAGCTCAGCGCGCGCGCAGCAGCCGATCGAGCGCTTCCAGCTGCGCCTGGGTGCCGATGTTCTCCCACAAGCCTTCATACAGCTCGCCGCTCGCGAGCCCACGCGCGATGGTCGCGCGGTAATACGGGCTCAGCGCGCGCCGCGTGCCGCGCGGCAGATCGCGGAACATGCGCGTGTCGTACAGACCGAAACTGCCGAACGTGAGGCGCGGCTGCGCGTCGAGCGACAGCACGCCGTCGACGAGACCAAAGTCGCCGTTCGGGTGAAATCCCGGATTCGGCACCATCACCAGATGCATGCCGGGCTCGGGCAGCGCCTTCAGCCGGCCGGCGTGCGCGTGCAGCGCGGCGTAGTCGTAATCGGTGTACACGTCGCCGGCCACCGCGACGAACAACTGATCCGCGCCCTCGTCGGTCAGTAGCGGCAGCGCCTGCGCGATGCCGCCCGCGGTCTCCAGCGCCTCGTGCTCGGGCGAGTAGCGCAGCTCGACCTGCCAGCGCGAACCGTCGCCGAGCGCGGCTTCGAGCTGCGCGCCGAGCCACGCATGATTGATCACGATGCTACGGATGCCGGCCCGCGCGAGCCGTTCGATCTGCCATACGATCAGCGGCTTGCCGCCCGCTTCGAGCAAGGGCTTCGGGCACGCGTCGGTCAACGGACGCATGCGCTCGCCGCGGCCCGCGGCGAAAATCATCGCTTTCTTTACGGACATCGTCATCGGTCAGAAGGTGTAGCCGATTTCCTGCGCGCGGCCGTCGAGGTCGTCGAGCAGTTTCGCGAACCCGCGCAGCGGCGCGTAACGCTCCGCCACCTTGCGTGCATAGCCGATGAAGCGCGGCAGGTCGTTCATGTAATGCGCCTTGCCGTCGCGGTAGTTGATGCGGCAGAACAGGCCGAGCACCTTGATGTGCCGCTGCAGCCCCATCCATTCGAGCTGGCGGTAGAACTCGCCGAAATCGGCATCGACCGGCAGGCCGGCTTTTTTGGCGCGCTCCCAGTAGTACGCGAAGCAGTCGAGCTCGAACTCCTCGTCCCAGCTGAGGAACGCGTCGCGCAGCAGCGACACGACGTCGTACGTGATCGGCCCGTACACCGCGTCCTGGAAGTCGAGCACGCCGGGGTTCGGCTCGGCGATCATCAGATTGCGCGGCATGAAATCGCGCAGCATGAAGCTTTGCGGCTGCGCGCGCGCGCTCGCGATCAGCAGCGCGAACGTGCGATCGAGCAGCGCGCGCGTGGTGGCATCGACCTCGCGGCCAAGGTGCCGGCCGATGAACCACTCGGGCATCAGCTCCATCTCGCGGTGCAGGAACGCTTCGTCGAACGGCGGCAGCACGTCTTCGCGCGAGCTGAGCTGCCAGCGGATCAGCGCGTCGAGCGCGTCGCGCATCAGCGCGCGAGCCGCGCGCGTGTCGCCCGCGGCCTGCGCATCGGTCAGCGCGCCCAGATACGACGCGGTGCCGAGATCGGTGACGAGCATGAAGCCCGCGTCGAAGTCGACCTCGAGCACGCGCGGCACGTGCACGCCGGCGGCGGCGAGCAATTGCGCGATCTGTGCAAATTCGCGGCATTTTTCGGGCGGCGGCGCGTCGACGGCGATCAGCGTGGCCGCGCCGTTGCCTTGCGGCGCCTTACCGGCGAGCCGGAAATAACGGCGGAAACTGGCGTCGGACGAGGCCGGAACGAGGGTGTCGGGCTCGAGCGCATGGCGCGCCGCGTGGCCTTGCAGCCAGGCCTTGAGCAGGCAGAGACGGGTGTCGGTGAAATCTTGGGTGGAAGGCAGCGTCATGAAAAGCGGCGGCAAATTCTTGGGGACAACGTCTTGCCATATAATACCCCACGACTTTTTTGACGCGACTCACACGCCAGCTTTCGCGTGCTCCGTTTCACCGCCCGCCTTATCACTCGGCAAATTGGGAATCCAGACGTGCAGCCGACTCTAACGGTCGCGGTGTGCAGGCGGTGGATCGTGACGACGAAAGCTTGCGCACGGGTCGACTCGCCAAACGATACATGCCGCCCAGACAGCTTTCCGATACCACTCCTTCCTGTGCAGTAGTGCCGCGCAAAAGGCGGCTCGTCGCGGCGCTGATCGCCGTTCCGGGCCTGATGCCCGCGCTTGCGCACGCCCAGCTGGTGGGGGAAGCTGCGCAACCGCAGGCGGTCTACCCGCCGTGGGGCATGCAGCTTGCGCCGCAGCTCGAGGATCATCCGTTGCAAACGGGCCAGCGGCCGGCCACCTTCGTGCTCGGCGACCACGCGAGCGGCACGATCGACCAGGATCTGGCCGCCAAGGGCTCGGCGGAAGTGCGGCACAACACGTCCGTGATCAAGGCCGACGCCCTGCACTACGATCAGGACACGGACATGGCCGATGCGTACGGCAATGTCCACGTGATCAATACCGGCAATACCTTCATCGGACCCGAAGCGCATCTGCGCGTCGATTCGACCGAAGGCTTCATGACCGCGCCGAAGTACCACTTCACGCTGACGGGCGGCTCGGGCAGCGCGCAGCGCGTCGACCTGCTCGACGCGGAGCGCTCCGTGTTCACGAAGGGCACCTACACGGCCTGCGCGTGCACGGACAATCCGGCCTGGTACATCAAGGGCAGCGAGTTCGATTTCGACACCGGCGCGGACGAAGGCGTCGCCTACAACAGCGTGCTGTTCTTCCAGGGCGTGCCGGTGTTCGCGTCGCCGTGGCTGTCGTTCCCGCTGTCGGGCGATCGGCGCAGCGGCCTGTTGCCGCCCACGTTCTCGCTGAGCTCGACGAACGGTTTCGAGCTGTCGGTGCCGTATTACTTCAACATCGCGCCGAATCGCGATCTGACGGTCACGCCGCGTCTGATCTCGAAGCGCGGTGTGCAGTTGCAGAGCACGTTCCGCTATCTGTCGCCGACGTATTCCGGGTCGATCACCGGTGAATTTCTGCCCGACGATCGCCTGACGAAGACCAACCGCTACGCGCTGTACATCCAGCACAACCAGAATTTCGGTAACGGCTTCGGCGGCTACATCTATTACAACAAGGTTTCGGACAACACCTATCCGGAAGACCTGTCGTCGTCGGTCAACCAGTTCATGAACGGCACCCAGCTCCTGTATCAGCAGGAAGCCGGGTTGACCTACAACAACGGACCGTGGTCCGTGCTCGCGCGTGAGCAGCACTGGCAGACGCTGGAGCCGTCGGTCGCGCCGTACGGCCGCCAGCCGCAGTTGAACGTCAAGTACGCGAAGTACAACATCGGCGGCTTCGATTTCGGCGCTGAAGCCGACTACTCGAACTTCCGCATCACCACCGCGGATCTGAGCGAAGGCCAGCGGGTGCTGTTCAACCCGTACCTGTCGTATTCGGTGGTGGGGCCGGGCTACTTCGTCACGCCGAAGGTGCAGTGGCACTTTGCGTCGTACAACCTGAACAACATCGGCACCGATCTGGCGAACGTGCCGGGGGCGCAGAAGAATTTCACCGAGTCGATTCCGACCTTCACGTTCGACACGGGACTGACGTTCGAGCGCTCGGTGCGCATTTTCGGCGCGGACTATATCCAGACGCTGGAGCCGCGCCTGTACTACGTGTACACGCCGTACCGCAATCAGAACAACGCGCCGCTGTTCGATACCGCCGAATCCGACTTCGGTCTCGCGGAAATCTTCACGCCGAATACGTTCGTCGGTAACGACCGGATCGCCGACGCGAACCGCCTGACCGCCGGTCTCACCACGCGCTTCATCAACCCGTCCACCGGCGACGAGCGCGCGCGCTTCGTGATCGCGCAGCAGTATTACTTCCGGGATCAGCGCGTTACGCTGACGCCGACCCAGACCAGTACCCAGGCCACGCACTCGGACCTGATCGCGGGCGCGTCGATCAAGCTGGGCGCCGGTTTCGCTTCGGAAACGGCGTTCCAATATAATGCGGACAATAACCAGCTCACGAAGACGAGTGTCGGCTTCGGGTTCAGTCCGGCGAGCGGCAAGGTCATCAACGTCGCGTACCGCTACACGCGCGCCAACACCACGCTCGACAACCAGCCGATCAATCAGGTGCTGATTTCGGGCCAATGGCCGCTGACGCACCGGATGTACGGTGTGGGCCGGTTCAACTACGACCTGGGTGGCCACCGTATCGTCGACGGCCTGGTCGGCCTGCAATACGACGCGGACTGCTGGACGCTCGGCGCCGGCATCCAGCGCTACGCGAACGGCCTGAACTCGTCGGGACAGAATCAGTCGAGCACACGGTTTCTGGCGCAGTTGACGTTCAAGGGCTTGTCGAGCGTCGACAACGGGCTGATGACCGCGTTCCGCAGCAGTGTGGCCGGCTACATGCCGTTGCCGCCACCGCCACCGCCGGAGTCGCGGTTCACCAACTACGAATGACGGTCGCCCGGTCATTCACGGCTTGCGAAAAGACGGGCGAAGCGCCCGACATCATTGGAGTATCTGTGGCAATCATGAAACAGCTTCGCTTGGCAATACTGGCGGCGGGTCTCGTCGCCGCGGCGTCCTTCGTTCCAGTCGCGTCGGTACAGGCGCAGGCATTGGGCGGCAATAGCGGCCAGACGGTGGACACCATCGCCGCAGTGGTCAACAACGGTGTCATCACGCAGCGCGAGCTCGACGAGCGGGTCGGTCTGATCGCGCACCGGCTGAACCAGCAGAACGCTCCGGTGCCGCCGACGGACCAGTTGCGCCAGCAGGTGCTCACGCAGATGGTGCTCGAGCGCATCCAGCTGCAGAAGGCCAAGGAAGACGGCATCACCATCGACGACGCGGCCGTGCAACGCACGCTCGAGCGTCTCGCGCAGGCGAACAACATGTCGCTCGCCATGTACCGCGCACGCATCGAGGCGCAAGGCGTGCCCTGGACCACTTTCACGAGCGACGCGCGCACGGAGCTGACGCTGTCGCGTCTGCGCGAGAAGGAAGTGGATAGCAAGATCACGGTGACGGACGCCGAGGTCGCGAACTACATCGCCAGCCAGCGCGGTCCGGGCGCCGGCCAGACGAACGACCTGCACATGCAGCACATTTTCGTGAAGGCGCCGCTCAACGCCTCGGAGACCGACATCGAGGCGGCGCAGAAGAAGGCCGCGGCTCTGCTCGCCGAAGCGAAGGGCGGCGCGGATTTCGAAAAGCTTGCGAAAGCCAATTCGCAGGCGCCGGACGTGTCGAAGAACGGCGGCGATCTCGGCTTCCTCGCACCGTCCAAGCTGCCGCCCGAGTTCGTAAAGGCGGCGTCGGCACTGCGTCCGGGTGAGATCAATCCGGATCTGATCCGCACCAACGACGGCTTCGAGATCGTGCGTCTGGTCGAGCGCCGTGCCGGCCAGGGCACCAGCGCGGACGCGCCGAAGCTCGTGCAGACGCACGTGCGCCATATTCTGCTGCGCGTCGGCGACGGTCAGTCCGAACCGCAGGCACGCCAGAAGCTCCTCGACATCCGCAACCAGATTGCCGCCGGCGGCGACTTCGCGAAGTTCGCGCGCACCTACTCGCAGGACGGCTCGGCGTCGCAAGGCGGTGACCTCGGCTGGGTCAGCCCGGGCGAGACGGTGCCCGAGTTCGAGCGCGCAATGAACTCGCTGCAGGACGGTCAGATCAGCGAACCGGTGCGCAGCGAATACGGCTACCACCTGATTCAGGTGCTCGGCCGCCGCGATGCGCAAGGCTCGATTGCGCAGCAGATGGATCTCGCGCGTCAGGCCATCGGCCAGCGCAAGGCGGAACAGGCGTATGCCGACTGGTTGCGCGAGCTGCGCGATACCGCGTACGTCGAAGTGAAGCCGGCCACGGCGAACGTGCAATAACAGAGCCAATGCGATGACGAGCGCTGCCCAGCCCACCCACCGTCCGCTGCAGATCGCGATCACGACCGGCGAGCCCGCCGGCGTCGGTCCCGAGCTGACCGCGCAGGCGCTGGCCGGCGCGGCGGCGCACTGGCCTCAGGCGCAGTTCACCGTGCTCGGTGATGCGCAACTGCTCGCTGAGCGCGCGCGCGCGGTCGGCGTCGATTGGGCGGCGCTGCTCGCGCCAGGCCCGCGCGTGCGGCTCGAACATCACTCGCTTGGCGCACCAGCGCAGGCAGGCAAGCTCGACGCCGCGAACGGCCGCTATGTGCTCGATCTGCTCGATGCGGCGATCGACGGCGCGGTGGCCGGCAGGTTCGACGCGATCGTCACCGCGCCGCTGCAAAAAAGCACGATCAACGACGCAGGTGTGCCGTTTACCGGCCACACCGAATATCTGGCCGAGCGCACCCATACGCCGCGCGTCGTGATGATGCTCGCGGGCACCGGCAAGCGGCCGCTGCGCGTCGCGCTTGCGACCACGCATCTGCCGTTGAAGGACGTGTCGGCGGCTTTGACGATCGAAAGCCTCGTTGCAACGCTGCGCATCATCGATCACGACCTGCGTCACCACTTCGGCTTGCCCGCGCCGCGCATCCTCGTGACGGGGCTCAATCCGCACGCTGGCGAAAACGGCTATCTGGGCCGCGAGGAAATCGACGTGATCACGCCGGCGTTGCAGCAGGTGAACGGCGAGGGCGTCGACGCGCGCGGTCCGTATCCGGCCGACACGCTGTTCCAGCCGCGTTATCTCGACGAAGCCGACTGCGTGCTCGCGATGTTCCACGACCAGGGCCTGCCGGTGCTGAAATTCGCGACGTTCGGCGAAGGGATCAACGTGACGCTCGGCCTGCCGATCATCCGCACGTCGGTCGATCACGGCACCGCGCTCGATCTGGCCGGCACCGGCCGCGCCGACGCGGGTAGCCTCATGGCCGCGATCGACACGGCGGTGTCGATGGCGCAGCATCGTCGCGCGGGCTGAGGCGCGGGTAGCGTGGGCGGTCGCGGTGCTCGTGACGCGCCGCGTGGCGTCGTGTTTCCACCGTGACGTCTTTCATTCTCAAGCAGTTTTCTTTCTAGCGTTTCTCCGATGTCCACCAGCAGACAGCAAGGCCGGCACCAGGGCCATCTCGCGCGCAAGCGTTTCGGTCAGAACTTCCTGGTCGACATGGGCGTGATCGATTCGATCGTCGACGTGATCCGGCCGCAGCGCGGCGAGCGCATGGTCGAGATCGGGCCGGGCCTCGGCGCGCTGACCGAGCCGCTGATCGAGCGGCTCGCGACGCCCGAGACGCCGCTGCACGCGGTCGAACTCGACCGCGATCTGATCGGCCGTCTGAAGACGAAGTTCGGCAACCTGCTCGAACTGCACGCGGGCGACGCGCTCGAATTCGACTTCGGCTCGCTCGCGGCACCGGGCGACAAGGCGTCGCTGCGCATCGTCGGCAATCTGCCGTACAACATTTCGAGCCCGCTGCTGTTTCATCTGGCGACGTTCGCGGAGCGCGTGATCGATCAGCACTTCATGCTGCAGAACGAGGTGGTCGAGCGGATGGTGGCGGAGCCGGGCACGAAGGCGTTCAGTCGCCTGTCGGTGATGCTGCAGTACCGCTACGTGATCGACAAGCAGCTCGATGTGCCGCCCGAGTCGTTCCAGCCGCCACCGAAGGTCGATTCGGCGATCGTGCGGATGATTCCGTACGAGCGGCACGAACTGCCGGTGGTCGACGAAAGCGTGCTCGGCGGGGTGGTGACGGCGGCGTTCTCGCAGCGTCGCAAGATGTTGCGCAACACGCTTGCCGCGCTGCGCGACACCGTCGATTTCGACGCGCTCGGCTTCGATCTGCAACGCCGCGCGGAGGACGTGCCGGTCGCCGAATACGTGAGTGTGGCGCAGGCGGTGGCGGCGCGCTCGGCCGCTGCGCCGGAATAGACTCGACGCTCGACGGCGGCGGGGCGCCGCCGTCGAGCCCGCTTACCGTTTCGCCGGCGCGTTGACGAGCGCGATGCCGGTCAGCACCAGCAGCGCGGCGATCAGAAAGCGCGCGCTGAACGACTCGCCGAGCAGCAGCACGCCGAAGGTGACGCCGAACAGCGGCGTCAGAAACGAAAACACTGACAGCCTCGACGCGATGTAACGCGTCAACAGCCAGAACCACAACAGATAGCTGACGAACGCGACGATCACGGCTTGATACGCGAGGCTCGCGAGCGCGAGCGGCGTCACGCTTTCCACGCGCACCTCGCCGAGCCCCAGCGCCAGCGCGAGCAGCACCACCGCCGACACGGTCAGCTGATAGAACAGCGTCTTGCTCGCGCTCGTCCGCGCGAGCCGCGAGCCGCGCACGATCACCGTGGTCGCGGCCCACGCGATGCCGCCGAGCACGCCGAGCGCATCGCCGGCCGCGCCCGCGAGCGTCGAGCCGTGGACCGCGCTTGCAGCCGTGCCCGCGTCCGTGTGCAGGAAGCCGTCCGCGAACGCGAGCGCCATCCCCGCGAACGCGACGACAATGCCGAGCCACTGGATGCGCCGCATGCGTTCGCCATCGACGAACCAGTGCAGGCCGAGTGCCGTGAAACACGGCGCCGTGTACAGAAAGACCGCCATGCGCGAGGCGCTCGTCAGCGTCAGGCCGAGAAAGATGCAGACGAACTCGGCCGCGAACAGCACGCCCGCGAGCAGGCCCGCGCCGAGCGTGCCGTCATCGCGAAAGAGCGGCGTGCCGCGCGAGCGTGCCCATGCCCACACGAGCAGCGCCGCGATCGTCGAGCGCAGCCCCGCCTGAAAGACCGGCGGCACCGCCGCATTGGTGGTCTTGATCGCGACTTGCTGCAGCCCCCAGATTGCGCACAGGCCGATCATCAACAGGATCGCGAAGCTATCCGGGGTGCGGCGCGCGGGCAAGGCGGTGGTCGTGCTCATGGCGGTGTGGTGAAGAGGTGGGGAGTGCACGGCGAGCCGGTCGGTCCGGTGCGCGGCGAAAACGCCGAGCGTCAGTAGTCGGCGTTTTTTGATGGCGTCGGCACGAGGCAAGATTGCCGGGCGAATTCGCCCGGCGTCAATTCGCCGGGTGCAACGTGAAGCCGGGCTGTGTTTTCATCGTTCTGGCTGACAGCGCGACTCGTGCTCGCCACCGGACGTCAGTCGACTCGCCCCTTCTTCTGTATCAGCTCGATCTTGTACCCGTCCGGATCGGCGACGAAGGCGATGACAGTCGTGCCGTGTTTCATGGGCCCAGCTTCGCGCGTAACGACACCGCCGCGTTTCTTCACTTCTTCGCATGCCGCATAGGCGTCGTCGACTTCGAGGGCGATGTGACCGTAGCCGGTTCCGAGGTCGTACTTGCTCGTGTCCCAGTTGTACGTCAGTTCGATCGCCGCGCCTTCGGATTCGTCCTCGTAACCGACGAATGCGAGGGTGAACTTCCCGTCCGGGTAGTCGTGCTTTCGAAGCAGGCGCATTCCTAGAACTTCGGTGTAGAACCGGATCGATGCGTCCAGATCACCGACTCGAAGCATGGTATGCAAGATTCGCATGAGGACTCCTTTGATAGTTTGTGGATAAATGCGTCGACCTGCGGCAATTGTAAATGATTGCCGTATAGCTTGAGCCCGAAGCCGCGCCGCCCGCCCGGCCCACTGCGGACTCGATGCGCATCGTGGAATTCGATCGGACCTATTTGAACAAAAAAGTATGGGCAATAAGGGTTTGTGTGCGGTTGCCGGTTTGATATTAGTGTCCAACACTCAGCATCAATCCGGTTTGTCAGATAGCAGTCTGATATATCGGACAATCGATGCGTGACCCGGCGATTCGTTGAGCGTGCAGACAGGCGCTGAAGCCGATTCGTCCGCTCCGGACCACTCTTCTCCGCTTAGGACCCTGCCATGAAGCTTGCCAAACGAGGCGCCCAAGCCGCCTTTCTGTTCGCTGTTGCTGGATTGCTCGCCATCACCGGCTGCACCAAGGTTGCCACGCCAGGGCAGAGCGCAGCGGCATCCCCCTCGACGCTTCAGGCCGTGCTGCAGCGAGGCACGCTGCGCGTCGGCGACTGCCTGACGTTCGCGCCGTTCGGGTTCTATAACAAGGACGGCCAACCAGACGGCTATGACGTGGACCTCGCGAAGGAACTGGCGAAGCAGATGGGCGTGAAGCTCGAGGTCGTGAATACGACGAGCGCGAACCGGATTCCGAATCTGCAGACCAGCAAAGTGGATGTCGTGTTCTGCAACTTCACGCGTAATCTGGAGCGCGCGAAGGTAATTGAATTCACGACCCCCTACGTGGTTGCCAGCGAAGCACTGCTGGTCAGAAAAAATAGCGGCGTTCAGTCGATCAAGGACATGGGCGGTCGCACGATTGCGACGGTCAAGGGCTCGACCAATGGCGACGAAGTGCGCTCGCTGAATATCCCGATCAAGATCCAGGAATACGACAGCTCGCAGGCCGCGATTCTTGCCGTCAAGCAGGGGCAGGCCGACGCGATGATCGAGGACAACAACTTTCTTGCGTATCAGGCCAAGCTCGATCCTGAACTTGCCGTCACGAACGAAGCGCTGGTCCCGCTCGAATACAACGCGTTCGGCGTCAAGGCCGGCGATCAGGAATGGCTCAACTACCTGAATCTGTTCCTCTTCAACGTCAATGCGTCGAAGCTCAACGCGCAGCTCTACAACAAGTGGTTCGGCACCGATCCGCGCTACCCGCTCAATCCGCAGTTTTGAGGAGCGGGAGATGCCGATATCTATTGAAACCCGAACGATGCGGAGGGTGAGATGAGTTACGAGTGGCTCACTCTGTGGGGCTACGTGCCCGAGTTTTTGAGCGCGAGCTGGCTGACGTTGCAAGTGACCGTGCTGGCATTCGTACTGGCGCTAGTCCTCGGCTTGTTGACCGCGCTTGCCAGCGTTTCTGCGCTCGCGCCATTTCGGTTGATTGCTCGCGGCTACGTTGAAATCATCCGCAACACGCCTGTTCTCTTGCAGATTTTCATCGTTTTCTTCGGTCTGCCGTCGGCGGGTATTTCGCTCGACGCATACTGGGCGGGCGTCATTGCGCTCGGCGTCAACGTCGGTGCTTATCTATCGGAAGTGTTCCGCGCCGGCATACAGTCGGTGCCGCGCGGCCAACTCGAGGCCGCCGGCATTCTCGGTCTCGAACGCGCGCAGATCTTCGTCGAGGTCGTGCTACCGCAGGCGACGCGCGCGGTCTATCCGGCCATCGTCAACTACCTGATCCAGTTGCTGCTCGGTACGTCGCTGCTGTCCGCCATTGCGTTGCCGGAGTTGACCGGCACTGCGACCGTGATCAACTCGCGGACGCTTCTCTACCTTCAGACGTTCAGCGTGACGCTCGTCGCGTATCTCGTGCTCAGTAACGTACTGTCCTGGCTTGCGGGCCAGCTCGGAGCGCGGATCTTTCATCCTCCCCTCGTCATGCCGGCGCGCACCGGTTTCCGGACCGGCTTTATGCGCCGGACGAAACGGGCCTGATTCCCGGATTGGAGTTGGATCATGTCAGTCGAATTGCTGAAAACCAGTTTCTCCATCCTGCTGCAGGGTCTGGTGACGACGCTGTTGCTTTCCATTGCGTCCATCGTGGGCAGCACGCTGATCGGCCTTTTCGCCGCCGTCTTGCGGTCGTTCGGACCGTGGGGCACAGCCCGCATTGCCAGACTCTATACGGAGCTGTTTCGCGGCACGCCGGTACTCATCACGCTGATGTTCATCTATTTCGGCGTGTCGTACTTCGGTTACGCGATCGACGTCTTCGCAGCCGGCGTCATCGGCTTGAGCGTCTATCAGGGCGCTTACATCGCCGAAATCTTCCGCTCAGGGATCGAGGCGGTACCCAAAGGTCAATGGGAGGTATCTCAGATCCTCGGCCTCACGCGGGCTCAGTCGTTCTCGTTCGTCGTGCTGCCTCAGACGGGAAAGATCGTGTTGCCGCCTCTCGTCGGTCAGTATCTGTCGCTCATCAAGGACACGTCGATCGTCAGCATGATCGGAATGTCCGAGTTGATGCATGGTGGCCAGGCCATCGTCGACCGGGTCGGAAAGCCCGTGGAAATCTACGGGCTCGTCGCCCTCATTTACTTCGCCGTGTGCTTCCCGCTCTCGCAATGGGTGCGCCACCATGACCGCAGGAGATTGTCGTGAGTAACCAAAGCCAAACCAGACCCATCATTTCACTGACGGGCGTCAGTAAAGCATTCGGTTCGACTCGGGTGTTGAACGAAATCAATCTCGAGGTTCGCTCGGGCGAGGTGCTGGTGCTCATTGGCGCGTCCGGCTCGGGTAAGAGCACGGTCTTGCGAATCATGGCGGGATTGGAGACCACCGATTCCGGCGAGGTCTGGGTCAACGATGTGCCCATGCATGATCCGCGCCGAGCGCGAGAGATTCGTGGCCATGTCGGCATGGTCTTCCAGCAGTTCAATCTGTTTCCTCACAAGACCGCGCTCGGCAATGTCACGCTCGCGCTTATCAAGGCACGCCGCATGAGTCCGGACGACGCGCGCAAGCGCGCCATGGAGACACTCGACCGTGTCGGGCTCGCGGACCGCGCGGCACACTATCCAAGCCAGTTGTCGGGCGGTCAGCAGCAACGCGTGGCGATTGCGCGAGCGCTCGCGGTCGAGCCCGGCATCATGTTCTTCGACGAGGCGACGTCCGCGCTGGATCCGGAGCTGGTCGGCGAGGTCACCGAGGTGATGCGTGGGCTCGCGCGCGACGGCATGACGATGGTCGTCGTCACGCATGAAATGGGCTTTGCCCGCAAGACCGCCGACCGCGTGGTCTTCATGGACAAGGGCGTCATCGCCGAGCAGGGCGATCCGGAACAGATCTTCGTCAATCCCGCGAACGAACGCACGCGGCAGTTTCTGCACAGAGTCCTCGACCATTGATCTGTCGTGGCCTCAAAGTCGCTTTCGCGGGTCTGCCGCGCGATAAACTCACGTCGCTTGAAAGACAACCGGTCGGATGAACGCTTTACGGAGTGAACGCATGGCTGTAACCGAATCGTCTCGGGCGAGAGGCGTGGATCGCGTCATCGCGATGTTCCGGCAATTGCACGTCGCCCAACGCCCGCTGACCATGCGCGAATTAATCGAGGCGACCGGCGCGCCGCGTTCGAGCATTTACGAGCTGGTCGCGATTCTCGCGGAAGTGGGCTGGCTCGAGACGGCCGCGGATGGGAGCGTGTTCTTCGGGCGCGAGATGCACTACTACGGGTCCGACTATGCAACGCACAACGATCTGATTAGCCGCGCGCATCAATCCATTCTGGCATTGGTACGGAAGTACGACGAGACCACGCAGCTGTGCATGCTGGAAGGCAACAAGTACACGGTCGTGTTATCCGAGAACAGTGCCCGGCCATTCAACATCAGTTCGGACATCGGCGTGAGAGTGCCGATTCCGTGGACCGCCACGGGACGTCTGCTGCTAGGTCACCTGAATGCCGACGAGATTCGCGCGCTCATTCCGGCCGAAGATTTCATCCTCGACAACGGGGTGAATATCGAATTCGACGAATTCCTGAACGACGTGCAGGCCGCAAAAGAACGAGGCTACTGCTGCACCGAAGGACTCTCGAATGCGTTCAGGCTTTGTATGGCAGCGCCGATTCGCGACCGTGCGGGACTGCCGATTGCGGCGCTGTGTTTCATGACCGGCCGCGACACGAGCCCGGACAGGCGGGGCGTGATGCTCGACGATCTGTTGCAGTCCGCGAAAGCGCTCTCGCATAGATAGCGCCCGGCCTCAAAGCGTCGGCAACAGCTCCGGCGGATGCGACTTCAGTGTCTGCCGCGCCTCGCGAAATTCCGGAAAAATCGATTCGACCGTCTGCCAGAAGCGCGGACTGTGATTCATCTCGCGCAGATGCGACAGTTCGTGCGCGACGACGTAGTCGATGATCGACAGCGGAAAGTGGATGAGCCGCCAGTTCAGGCGGATTTTGCCGTCGCTCGAACAACTGCCCCAGCGCGTCGCCGCCGAAGACAACGCATACGCGCGATAGTTGACGCCCAGCTTCTGCGCGTAGATCGCCAGACGCTCGCCGAACAGCCGCTTCGCTTCTCCTTGCAGCCAGCCCTGCACGCGATCCTTGATCTGCTGCGGGTCGGCTTGCAACGGCAGCGGCACTTGCAGCGCGCCGTGCTCGGCGCTGAACGCGAGCATGCCTTGCGGCGCGCCGAGCGTCACGCGCACCGGCTGACCGAGGTAGGGCACTTCGGCGCCGTCTTGCCAGTCGATCTTCGGCAACGCACGCTGCTCGACGCGCGTTTGCCATTCGATCAGCTTCGTAAAAATCCAACGCTGTTTTTCGGTGATCGCGGTTTCGATATCGGCGAGCGTGACCCAGCGCGGCGCGGTGATCGTGAGGCCGGTGCTGTCGATCGCAAAGCCGATCGAGCGGCGTGCGGAACGCTTGAGCGCGTAATGCAGCGTGCGTGAACCCATGGTGAGACTGCGCAGTTTGCTGCCGTCCGGCGCGAGCGGTGCGGCGGGCGGCAGGGCCGGCGCTGAGCCCAATGAACCCGGCGCGGAAGGTGAAGGAGACGACGACGTCGACCCCGGCTCGGCGAAGAGCGGGAGATCGAGCTGCCGGTTTTCGAGCGCCGCGGCGGGCTGCGGCGTAGGAGACTTCTGCATCGGCTTCGCTTCGCGCAATACGCCTTCGGAGTTCGAGGGCGTGGCGCGTCAGATGGGCGCGGCGGCGGAATCGTTAGCCGCCGCGCTGTAGGCAGTCGGATCGATGCGGCGCATCTCGGCTTCGATCCACTGCTCGACGCGCGTGTTCACTTCGTCGGGCGTGAGCCCCGTCGTGTCGATCGGCTTGCCAATCGACACCGTGACTATACCCGGATATTTAAGAAACGAGTTGCGCGGCCACACGCGGCCCGCGTTGTGCGCGATCGGCACGACGGGGGCACCGCTCGCGATCGCGAAGCGCGCGCCGCCGGTCTTGTACTTGCCCTGCTTGCCGGTCGGCGTGCGCGTGCCTTCCGGAAACATGATGACCCATGCGCCTTCGGCCATGCGGGCCTTGCCCTGGTTCGTGACCGATACGAACGCGTATTTGCCTTCCTTGCGGTTGATGTGAACCATCTTCAGCATGCCGAGCGCCCAGCCGAAGAACGGCACATACAAGAGCTCGCGCTTGAACACGTAGCACAGCGGGCGCGGCATGATCGCCGGAAACGCGAGCGTTTCCCACGCCGACTGATGCTTCGACAGCAGCACGGCCGGGCCGTTGGGCAGATTCTCGAAACCTTCGATGCGGTAGCGGATGCCGTTCAGGTAGCGCACCGTCCACAGCGTCACACGACACCAGCCGGCCGCCATCCAGTAGCGGTTTTCCGCGCGCAGGAACGGAAACGCGATGAAGCACGCGGTCGCGTACGGCACCGTGAACACAACGAAATAAATCAGCAGCAGCAGGGAACGGATAAAGCGCATCGGCGTGGTCGGTGGGGGGGGGAGCGCGGTGCGCGCGTTTATTCCTGAGCGTCGGCGAGAAAGTCGAGCGCGAACGCGCGCAGGTCGTCGTGCACGATCGTGCCTTCGGGCAAGCCGCCCGCGGCGAGGGTCTTGCGGCCCTTGCCGGTCAGCACCAGATGCACCGGGTGACCGAGCGCAGCGCCCGCCTGCAGATCGCGCAGAGAATCGCCTACCGTCGGCGTATGCGCCGGATCGACCTCGAATCGCTCGGTGATCATCTTCAGCATGCCGGGCTTCGGCTTGCGGCATTCGCATTGATCTTCCGCCGTGTGCGGGCAGAAAAACACCGCTTCGATGCGCGCGCCGACCGCTGCCGCCATCCGGTGCATCTTCAGATGCATCGCGTTCAACGCATCCATGTCGAACAGACCGCGGCCGATGCCCGACTGGTTCGTCGCGATCGCGACGCGATAGCCGGCCTGGTTCAGGCGTGCGATCGCTTCCAGCGAGCCGGGCAGCGGGACCCATTCGTCCGGCGACTTGATGAACGCGTCGGAGTCGACGTTGATCACACCGTCGCGGTCGAGGATCACCACTTTCTTGATCGGCATGGCGCGGTGCTCAGGCGGCGAGTCGGGAAATATCGGCGACGCAGTTCATCTGCTGATGCAGCGCGCCGAGCAGAGCCAGACGGTTCGCGCGCAACGCGGGGTCTTCGGCGTTGACCATCACGTCGTTGAAGAACGTGTCCACCGGCTCGCGCAGCGCGGCCAGCGCCGTCAGCGCGCCGGTGTAGTCGCGCACGGCCAGTTGCGATTGCACGCGCGGCGTGACCTGTTCGAGCTGCGCGTTGAGCGCCTTCTCCGCTGCCTCGGTGAGCAAGCTGGGCTGCACGCCGCCATTCGTCACGCCTTCCGACTTCTTCAGGATGTTCGAGATACGCTTGTTGGCCGCCGCGAGCGACGCCGCTTCGGCGAGCGACGCGAATTCGCGCACCGCGTCGAGGCGCGCGACGAGGTCGTCGAGCCGCGTCGGGTTCAGCGCGAGCACCGCGTCGATTTCGCCGGCCGCGTAGCCGCGTTCGCGCAGCAGGCCGCGCAGGCGGTCCATGCTGAATTCGTAGATCGCGTCGGTCGAATCGGCGACGTTCGGCACGCCGGCGAATTGCGCATAAGCGATGCGCAGCAGCTCGACGAAGTCGACGTTCAACTGTTTCTCGACCAGAATGCGCAGCACGCCGAGCGCATGACGGCGCAGCGCGAACGGGTCTTTCTCGCCGGTGGGCTGCAGGCCGATGCCCCAGATGCCGACCAGCGTTTCGAGCTTGTCGGCGAGCGCGACGACGGTGCCGGTCGTGGTGGTGGGCAAGGCGTCGCCCGAGAAGCGCGGCTGGTAGTGTTCCGAGCATGCGAGCGCGACTTCTTCCGGCTCGCCGTCGTGGCGCGCGTAGTACGTGCCCATCGTGCCTTGCAGCTCAGGGAATTCGCCGACCATGTCGGTGATCAGGTCGGCTTTCGCGAGGCGCGCGGCGCGCGTCGCGAGCGCGACGTTGGCGCCGGTCAGTGCGGCGATCGCGCCGGCCAGTCCTTCGAGCCGCTCCACCCGTTGCAGCGCCGAGCCGAGCTTGTTGTGATAAACGACGTTCGCGAGCAGTGGCACGCGATCCGCGAGCGGCTTCTTCTTGTCTTGCGTGAAGAAGAACTTCGCATCGGCGAGACGCGGACGCACCACGCGCTCGTTGCCTTCGACGATCTCGACCGGCGTCGCCGTCTCGATGTTCGACACGATCAGGAAGCGCGAGCGCAGCTTGCCGTTCGCATCGGTCAGCGCGAAGTACTTCTGGTTCGTCTGCATCGTCAGGATCAGGCATTCCTGCGGCACTTGCAGGAATTCGTCCTCGAAGCGGCACTCATAGACAACCGGCCATTCGACCAGCGACGTCACTTCGTCGAGCAGCGCTTCGGGCATCAAGACCTTGTCGTCACCGGCTTGCGCGAGCAGTTGCGAGCGGATCGCTTCCTTGCGCTTCGCGAAGCTCGCGATCACGCGGCCTCTGTGTTCGAGCGTTTCGGCATACGACTGCGCATGCTGGATCTGCACGAAGCCTTCGGACAGGAAGCGGTGGCCGAGCGTGGTGTCGTCGGCGTCGATGCCGAGCACGCTGACCGGCACGACCTCTTCGCCGTGCAGCGTGGTCAGTCGATGCACCGGGCGCACGAACTGCACGCTCGAACCGTCCGGGCGCTGATACGTCATCGGCTTTGCGATCGGCAGCTTCGCGAGCGTTTCGTCGAGCGCGCCTTGCAGGCCGTCGGCGAGCGTCGCGCCCGGCGCCGCGTAGCGCAGGAAAAACGCTTCGGCTTTACCGTCCTGGGCGCGTTCGAGGTCGTTCACCGTGAAGTCGGGGAAGCCGAGCGCGGCGAGTTTCTTCGCGAGCGGCGCGGTGGGCTGGCCGTCTTTATCGAGCGCGACGGAAACCGGCAGCACTTTTTCGCGCACGTGTTTTTCCGGCGCGACCGCGCGCACGTTGTGAATCGTCACCGCGAGACGACGCGGCGTAGCAAAGCGTTCGAACGACGGCTCGCCTTCGATCAGGTCGCGCGCCGCGAGGCGCTGCGCAATACCTTCGGCGAAGGCGTCGCCGAGACGGGCGAGCGCCTTCGGCGGCAGTTCTTCGGTCAGCAGCTCGACGAGCAGGGTAGCGTGTTGAGATTGAGTCATTGGTTGAAGTTCTCGTCAGTCCTGGTCGATCTTGCGTTCGACTTTCAGCGGCGGCGCCCACGCGGGCATCGCGGCTTCCTGCTCGTCGGTGGTGAGGCCGGGCACGCCGTGCACCGGATTGCCGAGCATCGGGAAGCCGAGCTTTTCGCGCGAGTCGTAGTAGGCCTGCGCGACCAGACGCGACAGCGCGCGAATCCGGCCGATGTACGCCGCGCGTTCCGTGACCGAAATCGCGCCGCGCGCATCGAGCAGGTTGAACGTGTGGCCGGCCTTCAGCACGAGCTCATAGGCGGGCAGCGCGATCTGCGCATCGATCATGCGCTTCGCTTCCGCTTCGTAGCTGTTGAAGAAAGTGAACAGCAGATCGACGTTCGCGTGCTCGAAGTTGTAGGTGGACTGCTCGACCTCGTTCTGGTGATACACGTCGCCGTAGGTCAGGCGGCGCAGTTCGGGGCCGTTCGGGCCTTGTTCTTCCCACTCGGTCCAGACGAGGTCGTAGACGTTCTCGACCTTCTGCAGATACATCGCGAGGCGCTCGAGTCCGTAGGTGATTTCGCCGAGCACCGGCTTGCAGTCGAGACCGCCGACCTGCTGGAAGTACGTGAACTGCGTCACTTCCATGCCGTTCAGCCACACTTCCCAGCCCAGCCCCCATGCGCCGAGCGTCGGGTTTTCCCAGTCGTCCTCGACGAAACGCACGTCGTTCTGCTTCAGGTCGAAGCCGAGCGCTTCGAGCGAGCCGAGGTACAGGTCGAGAATGTTTTCCGGCGCGGGCT
The DNA here is from genome assembly GCF_014397665.1 of Paraburkholderia sp. UCT2. Classification (NCBI taxonomy): domain Bacteria; kingdom Pseudomonadati; phylum Pseudomonadota; class Betaproteobacteria; order Burkholderiales; family Burkholderiaceae; genus Paraburkholderia; species Paraburkholderia sp. UCT2. The sequence continues at coordinate 19,235 of NZ_VZQO01000043.1, read as the reverse complement.
TGAGCACCACCTGATACTGGTAGTAGTGCTGCAGACGGTTCGGGTTCTCGCCGTAGCGGCCATCTTTCGGGCGGCGCGACGGCTGCACGTAGGCGGCGCGCCACGGCTCGGGGCCGATCGCGCGCAGGAACGTATGGACGTGGGACGTGCCCGCGCCGACTTCCATGTCGATCGGCTGGAGCAACGCGCAGCCCTGCTTGTCCCAGTAGGACTGCAAGGTCAGGATGATTTGCTGAAACGTGAGCATGAAGTGCCTTTCGGGCATGGGGCCATGCCGCGTGCGCCTAAGCGCGCGAGGGGGCCGTGGAGCGAAGTGCTAAACCCGAGATTTTAACGGAAAGGAAGGGGGGCGGCCCGTTTTGCGGGGTCGGACGGGCCGCGATGCGGTTTTTGGGCGACAGGCGACGCGGCAAGGGCCGCGCGCACGTTCAGCTCGCCGCCAGCTCCGCCTTCGGCGAGAACGAATCGCTTTGCGCGATCGGCCAGTACGTCTCGAACAGGGTATAGCGATAGTTGCCGTTGAGCAGGTCGTTCGGTTCGAGATATTTGAGCAGATCCGACATCAGCCGCACCTCATGCGAGGACACGCGCCGCACGATGTGATGCGCGCGCAACTCAGCCGGATGCCGGAGCCCGGCGGACTGGATGATTTCCTGCAACGCGTGCAGCGTGTTGCGGTGGAAGTTGAACACGCGATCGGCCTTGTCCGGCACCACCAGCGCGCGCTGGCGCACCGGGTCCTGGGTCGCGACGCCGGTCGGGCAGCGGCCGGTATGGCAGGTCTGCGCCTGGATGCAGCCGACCGCGAACATGAAGCCGCGCGCCGCGTTGACCCAGTCCGCGCCGATCGCGAGCGTCTTCGCGATATCGAACGCGGTGATCATCTTGCCGCTCGCGCCGATGCGGATGCGTTGCCGCAGACCGATGCCGACCAGCGTGTTGTGCACGAGCAGCAGCCCCTCCTGCAACGGCACGCCGACGTGATCGGTGAATTCGAGGGGTGCCGCGCCGGTGCCGCCTTCCGCGCCGTCCACGACGATGAAGTCCGGCAGAATGCCCGTTTCCAGCATCGCCTTCGCGATACCGAAGAATTCCCACGGATGCCCGATGCACAGCTTGAAGCCGGTCGGCTTGCCGCCCGACAGCGTGCGCAGCCGCTCGACGAATTCGAGCAGCTCGCGCGGCGTCGAAAACTCGGAGTGCGTCGCCGGCGAGATGCAGTCGCGGCCCATCGGCACGCCGCGCGTCTCGGCGATTTCGGGCGTGATCTTCGCGCCCGGCAGCACGCCGCCGTGACCGGGCTTCGCGCCTTGCGACAGCTTCACCTCGATCATCTTCACCTGCGGTTCGGCGGCCTGCTTCGCGAACTTCCCGGCGTTGAAGGTGCCGTCGTCGTTACGGCATCCAAAATAGCCGGACGCGATTTCCCAGATGATGTCGCCGCCATGTTCGCGATGATATTTCGACATCGAACCTTCGCCGGTGTCGTGCGCGAAGTTGCCTTTCTTCGCGCCGAGGTTCAGCGCCATGATCGCATTGGCCGATAGCGAGCCGAAGCTCATCGCCGACACGTTGAAGATCGACATCGAATACGGCCGCGCGCGATCGGGGCCGACGACGATGCGAAAGTCGTGACCGTCGAGCGTGGTCGGCGCGAGCGAGTGGCTGATCCATTCGTGCGCGACCGCCTTCACGTCGATCCGCGTGCCGTATGGGCGACTGTCGACATCGTTCTTCGAGCGCTGATAGACGATGCTGCGTTGCGCGCGCGAGAACGGCTTCTCGTCGGTATCGTCTTCGACGAAATACTGACGGATCTCCGGGCGGATGGATTCGAAAATGAAACGTAGGTGGCCCCACAGCGGGTAATTGCGCAGGATTGCATGGCGCTGTTGGCTCAGGTCGAACACGCCGAGCGCGACGAGCGCGGCCGGCACGAGGATCCAGAACCACGACAGGCGATGCGTCGCGGCGAGCGCGGCACATACCGCGGTGACGGCGATTGCGCACCACATGGCCAGATAGCGTCGAGAAAACATGGGGACTCCAGTGCAGTGAAGATCATGGCGGCGGCATCGTCCGCACGGGGGTGCGGGCGGTATCGGTCGCGAGGGAAAACTGGCGGTTGCGGGTCACGGTGCGACGCGGACCGGCGAAGCCCGAAGATAAGGCCTGCGAATGGGAGCCAAGCGTCGCACGCGAAGGTGAAGTGTGTGTGAATGCGCCAGGCGGGGGAAACATGGTGAACGGCGCGAACCTGTCGGAATGGTACGACCCGCCGCGCCCGCCGTTATGCATCGCTCAACGCGCGCCGAGCAGAGCCGCTTTTTGCCGCGGGGTTTGCGGCTCGTCCTGCGCCTGGCCTTGCGGCTGCTTTGGCTTGTGCGCCTGCTTGCGACGCTGCGCGCGGGTTTGCTTCGGCGCCTGATCCTGCGGCAGCTCGGCCGGTTGCCCAGTCATCGCGCGTTCGATGATGCCGCCGCCGAGGCACACGTCGCCGTCATACAGCACCGCCGATTGGCCCGGCGTGACGGCCCATTGCGCGGCGTCGAAGCTCAGTTCGAAGAGGCCTTCGCCCGAACCGCCTGCCGCCGGGGCGTTGAACGTGCACGCCGCGTCGGCCTGCCGGTAGCGCGTCTTCGCGCCGCACGCGAAGCCGTCGGCCGGCGGCTCGCCCGCGACCCAGCTCGTGTTGCCCGCCGACAGCGTATGGCACAGCAGCCACGGATGGTCGTGTCCCTGCGCGACGTACAGCGTATTGGTCGGAATATCCTTGCCGGCGGCGAACCAGGGCTCGCCGCTGCCGTCCTTGCTGCCGCCGAGACCGATGCCCTTGCGCTGGCCGAACGTGTAGAACGCGAGGCCGATGTGCTCGCCGACGATCTTGCCGTCGGTGGTCTTCATCGGGCCCGGCCTGGTCGGCAGATAGCGGTTCAGGAAGTCGCGGAAAGGCCGCTCGCCGATGAAGCAGATGCCGGTCGAATCCTTCTTCTTCGCGTTCGGCAGGCCGATCTGCGCGGCGATCTCGCGGACCTTCGTCTTGGGAATTTCGCCGAGCGGGAACAGTGTTTTCGACAACTGCGCCTGATTCAGCCGATGCAGGAAGTACGACTGGTCCTTGGTATGGTCGAGCGCCTTCAGCAACTCGAAGCGGCCATCGTTCTCGCGCACGCGCGCGTAGTGGCCGGTCGCGATCGTTTCCGCGCCGAGCGACATCGCGTGATCGAGGAAGGCCTTGAACTTGATCTCGGCGTTGCACAGCACGTCCGGGTTCGGCGTGCGGCCGGCCGAATATTCGCGCAGGAATTCGGCGAACACGCGGTCCTTGTACTCGGCCGCGAAGTTGACCGCCTCGACGTCGATACCGATCAGGTCCGCCACCGACACCACGTCGATCCAGTCCTGGCGCGTCGAGCAGTATTCGCTGTCGTCGTCGTCTTCCCAGTTCTTCATGAACAGGCCGACCACGTCGTAGCCCTGTTCCTTTAGCAGCCACGCGGTGACCGACGAATCGACGCCGCCCGACATGCCTACTACGACTTTGCGCTTGCTCATAAGGTACTCACTGGGTGCTGCGTGACTGCATGGATCTATGGGGCCGCTCGTGACGGCCTTATTGCTTCGGCGCAACCGAATGCGTATGGACGACGTCGAGCGGGAAACGCCGGCCGGCCAGGTAATCGTCGATGCACTGCATCACGAGCGGCGTGCGATGCCGCTCGGGGCAGGCGCGCAATTCATCGGCGCTCATCCACAGCGTGCGGACGATGTCGGGATCGAGCGAACTCGCCGGGTCCGGTTCGCCGCCCGCGCCGCAATAGGTGAAGCGCAGGTACGTGGTGCCCGCGCGGTCCGGCCGCTCGAAGTGGGTCATGTACATGCCGACGAGCGCCTCGGGCGCGAACGGATGCGCGGTTTCCTCGAACGTTTCGCGGACCACCGCTTCCAGCAGCGTTTCGCCCGCCTCGAGGTGGCCGGCGGGCTGGTTCAGGCGCAGGCCGGCGGCAGTGTGTTCCTCGACAAGCAGGAAGCGCCCGTCACGCTCGACGATCGCCGCGACGGTCACGTGCGGCCGCCAGGTTTCCGGTTTCATGGGTGCGCATTTTACCGGTTATGCGCGCCGGCTGCCTGGTGACCGCTGGCAGCCGGTTCGCAGCGTGTTCGAGGTGGCATCGCGACCGATCCGTAACAGTTTGGCGGTCTGCCGCGCATTCGCATCGACCCCGATATTTGTGATGTGGCGGTTTCCGGTTAAAGTGGGGCCTGCGTTAGCCGTTGCATGTGCAAGCCGGCGAGCCTCGTCGGCAGATCTGTCGTCAAACAGGAAGTCGAGGAGGAACAACGATGCACATCGGAGTGCCAGCCGAGACGCGCGCGCATGAAACCCGCGTTGCCGCGACGCCCGAGACGGTCAAGAAGTACGTGGCGCAAGGCCACCGGGTCACGCTCCAGAGCGGCGCCGGCGCCGGCGCGAGCTTTCCCGATGACGCCTATACGGCCGTGGGCGCGGAAATCGTCGATGCCGCCACTGCATTCGGCGCAGATCTCGTCCTCAAAGTCCAATCCCCCACCGATTCCGAACTGCCGCTGCTCAAGCGCGGCGCGACGCTGGTCGGCATGCTCGATCCGTTCAACGCCGACAACGCGGGCAAGCTCGCCGCGGCCGGCGTCACCGCGTTCGCGCTCGAAGCCGCGCCTCGCACCACGCGCGCGCAAAGCCTCGACGTGCTGTCGTCGCAGGCGAACATCGCCGGCTACAAGGCGGTGCTGCTCGCGGCGACGCTCTATCCGCGCTTCATGCCGATGCTGATGACCGCGGCCGGCACCGTGAAGGCCGCGCGCGTGCTGATTCTCGGCGCGGGCGTGGCCGGCCTGCAGGCGATCGCCACCGCGAAGCGCCTCGGCGCCGTGCTGGAGGCGTCCGACGTGCGCCCGGCCGTCAAGGAGCAGATCGAATCGCTCGGCGCGAAGTTCCTCGACGTGCCCTACGAGACCGACGAGGAGCGCGAGGCCGCGCAAGGCGTGGGCGGCTATGCACGGCCGATGCCGCCGTCGTGGCTCGCGCGCCAGTCGGCGCTCGTGCACGAGCGCGCGAGGCAGGCCGACGTGGTGATCTCGACCGCATTGATTCCAGGCCGCCCCGCGCCGACGCTGCTGTCGGTCGAAACCGTGCAGGCGATGAAACCGGGCTCGGTGCTCGTCGACCTCGCGGCCGGCCGCGGCCCCGAAGTCGACGGCCGGCGCGGCGGCAATTGTCCGCTGACCGAGGCGGACCAGGTGGTGGTGCGCTATGGCGTGCAGATCGTCGGCTACACGAATCTCGCCGCGATGGTGCCCGCCGACGCGTCGTCGCTGTACGCGCGCAACGTGCTCGACTTCCTGAAGCTGATTATCGCCAAGGAAGGCACGCTGAACATCGATCTCGCGGACGACATCGTCGCGGCCACGCTGCTGGCTCGCGACGGCCAGGTCACGCGCAACGCATAGGAGGCCGAAGATGGAAGTCATCAATCACACGGTGATCAACCTGATCATCTTCGTGCTGGCGATCTACGTCGGCTATCACGTGGTCTGGAACGTCACGCCCGCGCTGCATACGCCGCTGATGGCGGTGACCAATGCGATCTCGGCGATCGTGATCGTCGGCGCGATGCTCGCGGCGGGTCTCACCGTCGGCAGCGCCGGGAAGTTCTTCGGCACGATCGCGGTGGCGCTCGCGGCCGTCAACGTGTTCGGCGGATTCCTCGTCACGCGGCGAATGCTCGAGATGTTCAAGAAGAAGGAACCCAGGAAACTACCGGCTGGCGGCAAGGAGGGTACGTAAATGAGCCTGAACGTCGTCACGCTGCTGTATCTGGTCGCGTCGGTCTGCTTCATCCAGGCGCTCAAGGGGCTGTCGAATCCGAAGACCGCGCGCGTCGGCAATACCTTCGGCATGGTCGGCATGGCGATCGCGATTCTGACGACCATCGCGCTGATCTCGCGGCAGGCCGAAGTACTTGGCTCCAATCTCGGTCTCGGGCTCGGCCTGCTGCTGTTCGGGCTCGTGATCGGCGGCGCGATCGGCGCGTTCGTCGCCGCGCGCGTCGAGATGACCAAGATGCCTGAACTGGTCGCGGCGATGCACTCGCTGATCGGTCTCGCGGCAGTGTGCATCGCGTATGGGGTGGTGTCGGAGCCGGCCGCGTTCGGCCTCGTCGATCCCGACGTGCCGATCGAGGGCTTCCTGCCGTACGGCAACCGCATCGAACTGTTCATCGGCACGTTCGTCGGCGCGATTACTTTTAGCGGCTCGGTGATCGCGTTCGGCAAGCTGTCGGGCAAGTACAAGTTCCGGTTGTTTCAGGGTGCGCCGGTCGTCTACGGCGGCCAGCATCTGATCAACCTGATGCTCGCGCTCGCGATGCTCGGCTTCGGCGTCCTCTTCTTCCTCACGCAGTCGTGGCTGCCGTTCATCATCATGACGATCATCGCGTTCGTGCTCGGCGTGCTGATCATCATTCCGATCGGCGGAGCGGACATGCCGGTGGTCGTGTCGATGCTGAACTCGTACTCGGGCTGGGCGGCGGCGGGCATCGGCTTTTCGCTGAACAATCCGATGCTGATCATCGCCGGCTCGCTGGTGGGGTCGTCGGGTGCGATCCTGTCGTACATCATGTGCCGCGCGATGAACCGCTCGTTCTTCAACGTGATCCTCGGTGGCTTCGGCAACGAGCCGGGCGCGGCCGCGGGCGGCGCGGCGGAGCAGCGTCCGGTGAAATCGGGTTCGGCCGATGACGCGTCGTTCATGATGGGCAACGCGGAAACGGTCGTGATCGTGCCGGGCTACGGGCTGGCCGTCGCGCGCGCGCAGCATGCGCTGAAGGAGCTGACCGACAAGCTGGTCGAGAAGGGCATCGAGGTGAAGTACGCCATTCACCCGGTGGCCGGCCGCATGCCGGGTCACATGAACGTGCTGCTCGCCGAAGCCGAAGTGCCGTACGACATGGTGTACGAGATGGAGGACATCAACGGCGAGTTCGGCCAGGTCGACGTGGTGCTCGTGCTCGGCGCGAACGACGTGGTGAATCCGGCCGCGAAGAACGATCCGAAGTCGCCGATCGCGGGCATGCCGATCATCGAGGCGTACAAGGCGCGCACCGTGATCGTCAACAAGCGCTCGATGGCCGCGGGCTACGCCGGGCTCGACAACGACCTGTTCTACATGGACAAGACGATGATGGTGTTCGGCGACGCGAAGAAGGTGATCGAGGACATGGTGAAGGCGGTCGACTAGCTCGCTAGCGGTGAATAGGCGTCAGGATCGCGGTGGGTCACCGCGATCCTTCTCATCTGTTCGGCTTCGCGTTCAGATGCCGCAGCAGATCCGCGAGCCGCCTGCCTTCCTGATCCGGATACGTCTCGAGCACTTCGAGATCGCTGGAGGACCACCTTGCGTTGCTCGCTCTCGATAAGGAGAGCGAGCATAAGTGAGCCGCCGTCGGCGGATTTTTCGCGGACGCGAAAATTTCTCTTTCGGAACTCACAACGTAGTGACTTGTCTACATTCCTGACATGTAGTAACGTTACTACGTTCGGTAGCGGGAGGGAATATGACGATTACGACCTTATCCAGCAGGGAACTCAATCAGGACGTGACCCGGGCGAAAAAGGCGACCAAGGACGGCCCTGTATTCATCACCGATCGCGGCAGGCCCGCCCATGTTTTGCTGAGCATCGAGGAATACTGGCTTCTCGCCAGACAGCGTCGCAACATCGTGGACGCCCTGGCCATGCCCGAGGTTGCTGACATTGAATTCGATCCGCCGCGCGTGGATATATCTATCCGGCCGGCTGAACTCTGATGTTTGTTATCGATACGAATGTCGTTTCCGAACTCCGTAAGGGGCGCAGGGCGGATGCCAACCTCGTCGCCTGGGCAAAGAGCGTCGATGCTTCGGCGCTCTTTGTTTCTGCAATCACGATCATGGAGCTGGCAACGGGCGTTTTGCTGAAGGAGCGCAGCGACCCGAGCCAAGGCGCGTTGCTGCGCGCATGGCTCGATGAGCACGTCTTAACTGAATTTGCGGATCGCGTGCTGCCTGTCGATACGGGCGTTGCCTTACGCTGCGCGCGCTTGCATGTACCGGATCGGCGCTCGGAGCGTGATGCGCTTATCGCCGCTACGGCGATCGTTCATGGTATGACCGTGGTGACGCGAAATGTCGCTGATTTCGTAGCAACGGGCGTCTGCCTTGTGAACCCTTGGCAGGCCGCGTGATTTTTCGCGGACGCGAAAAATTTCGCGTCGGGTCAATGCCGGTAACTGGACTTACCGGAATGTGTTTTACCTGCGATAACTGCCTGGATCGCCAGGCACCGCGGCCGTAAGCCTGATGCGGCGGGCTTTCATAGGGAGCTTGACCCAATGACCATCAACGCATCTACATGGACAAGACGATGATGGTGTTCGGCGACGCGAAGAAGGTGATCGAGGATATGGTGAAGGCGGTCGAGTAGCTCGTTAGCGGTAAACAGACCCTGAGATCGCGGTGCGTCGCGCCGCGATCCTTTTCATCTTTTCGGCCTCGCGTTTACGTGCCGCAGCAGATCCGCGAGCCGCCTGCCTTCCTGATCCGGATACGTCTCGAGCACTTCGAGATCGCGCATCTTCTCCAGTCCGAAGTTGCGGAAATCAGCACGCAGCTCGCACCATGCGCCGAGCGTCCAGCGCGCCCCCCAGTACGCGAGCGCGAGCGGCCAGACGCGCCGCTCGGTGTCGGCGCCGTTGGCGTCGGTGTACGCGAAGCGCACCACCTGGCGCGCATCGATCGCGCGATGCAGCGAGTCGAGCTGCGTCGAAAAATCCCCCTTGATGTGAAACGACGGGGCGAAGATCGCGAGCCGTTCGAGCGCCGCGCGCTTGTCGGCGGGCATCGCCGATGCGATTTTGGCCAGCGCGCCCCGCGCGCCGCTCGCGAAGCCCGCGCCGCCCCATGATTCCAGCATGCGCGCGCCGGCGGCGAGCGCGGCGAGTTCGTCGGCGGTGAAGGTCAGCGGCGGCAGACTTGCCGAGCGCGACAGCCGATAACCGATGCCCGCTTCGCCTTCGATCGGCACCCCCGACAATTGCAGATCGCGCACGTCGCGATAGACCGTGCGCGGCGAGATGTTCAGCCAGTCGGCTAGTTGCTGCGCGGTGGTCAGGCGCCGGCCGCGCAGCAGCTCGGCGATCTGGAACAGGCGGTCGGCACGGCGCGTCATCGTGGGCGTCGGGTAGAGGAGGAAGGGGACGGTCCCGCGATGATAGCGCCGCATGGCGGCCTTCGGTCCGGGCGCAGCGGCTTCAGGTGCGCGCTTAGCCGTTGGTGCGCGAATGCAGGCCGAGGCGGTTGCCTTCGGTATCGGTGAAGAACGCGATATAGCCGATGTCCTGCGGCAGCTTGATCACGGGGCCGTCGGTCTTGCCGCCCGCCCGTTCGATGCGCGCAAGCGCCGCGTCGACGGTGGGCAGCGCGTTCAGGTAGACGGTGACGCCGTCGACGCCGGGCGTCATCGACGGATTGTGGACGATCGCGCCGCCGGTCGCGGGCTCCTCGTAGCTGAACACGGCGATCGGCTGGCCGCCGATCTCCTGTCGATTCAGCGGGGCGTCGAGCGCGGCTTCGTAAAAGCGCACCGCGCGATCGAAATCGACGGACGGGATTTCGAACCAGGCAACGAGTTTGGGCAATGCGGACATGACACTCTCCTTCGGTTGGCAGTAGGCCGTTCAAGCGCCGGATGGCGTGAGAAGGAGTGTGCGGGGGTGCTGCTGACAGCGTGGTGGCAGTAGGGTGCGAAGACGCGACCGCTTCACCCCACCAGCAACTGAAACACGCCGACCACATCGCTCATGCGCGTGGCCTGCTTTTCGAGCGACGCGATGACGACAGGGCGACGACAGCGCGCCGCCCCGCTAGAAACAGCCTCAGCCCGCCGGCGTATCGCCCTGCGGACGCTGCCGCACGCTGCCCGCGATCAGATCGAAGCGGAACAGCCGGCATTCGAGCGCACCGTTGAACAGCGGCGTCTTCGTCGATTCGCGCAGCCGCAGTTGCCCCGGAAGCTTGCGATCCGACGTCAGGATGAACGCATGCCATCCGGCAAAGCGCTGCTTCAACGCATTGCCGAGCAACTGGAAAAACTCGCTGTCCGGCGCTTCTTCCTGAATGCGGCGGAAGCCGTCGTCGTCGCGATTGCCGCGGCCTTCGCGAAGCTCGCCGCGCGCATTGCGGCCGCGCACTTCGATCCGCTCGCCATACGGCGGATTCGCGACGAGGATGCCCGGCGCCGAGCCAGGCGGCGTCATGTCGCGCGCATCGAGCTGCTTGAGCGAAATGGGCGGCAAGCCGGCACGCTCGAAGTTCGCGCGCGCTTTTTCGAGCATGTCGCCGGAGATGTCGCTGCCGAAAATCTCCAGATCCGCGCCGCGCGCGCCGCGCGCCGCATTTTTCGCTTCGAGCGCGGCGCCCTTCAGCGCTTGCCAGCTCCGCGCGTCGAACTGTTTGAGCTTCTCGAAGCCGAAGCGCCGCTCGACGCCCGGCGCGATGTTCAACGCGACCTGCGCCGCTTCCGCGAGGAACGTACCGCTGCCGCACATCGGATCGTAGAGCGGCGTGCCGGCCTGCCAGCCAGTCAGACGCAAAATGCCAGCCGCGAGGTTTTCGCGCAGCGGCGCCGCGCCCTTGTCGAGACGCCAGCCGCGCTTGAACAGCGGATCGCCGGAAGTGTCGAGGTACAGCGTGCAGTCGGTCGCGCTCAGGAACGCGAACACGCGCACGTCGGGCATCGCGGTGTCGACGCTCGGCCGCGCGCCGCTCTTTTCGCGCAGACGATCGCAGATCGCGTCCTTCACGCGCAGCGTCGTGAACTCGAGACTGCGCAGCGGCGACTTGATCGCCGTGACGTCGACGCGCAGCGTCTCGTGCGCGGAGAACCACTGCTCCCAGCGCTGCTCGAGCGCGAGCGCGTAAATGTCCTGCTCGCTGCGGTAGGGCCGCTCCGCGATTTTCAGCAGCACGCGGCTCGCGAGACGCGAGTGCAGATTGGCGGCCATACCGGCGGCCCAGCCGCCGCGAAAATGCACGCCGCCCGGTACCTGGGCGCCGGCCGTGAAGGCGGCGCCGTTCAGATGTTTGGCGGCAATTTCGGCGAGTTCGGCCGCGAGCGGAGCTTCGAGCCCGCGCGGGCAAGGAAGGAAGAAATCGAAGGACATTGAGGTTGCCGCAAGGCGTTGGATAAGGCGCTATTGTACGCGGTCGGGGTCGGCGGGCCGGCACGATTGGCGCGCCGGGCCGTCGTCTGTCGTTGCGTCATCTCGCCTCGCGTCCCGCTTTGGCCGGCGACGCCCGCCGGCATGCGGACACCGTTGAGCTCGCCGCGCCAGCCGGGCCTGTCAGGCGCCGGCTCCCGCGGCCGTTCCCGCCGAAGGACAGGGCGGCACGGCCGGCGCCGCGGCCGGTCTGGCCGAAGACGAAGGCCGGCCCGTCGTGTTCGTGGAAGCGACGGCCGTTGCCGCCATCGCGCGCACGCCCATCGCGATCTGTGTCGACACTTCCGCGAGCGCGCGCCGATGTCCATCGACGAGCGCGTCGTACCCGCCGCCAACCGTCTCGCTGACCACGCTGCGACAGGTCATCACCGCATTGCTGCGCACGGCCCGCACGCTCCACACCGCATCGATCAACGCATGCGAGCCGGGCCACGACTCGAAGCGCTGCACGTTCATGGCGATCCGGTAGACGGCCGCGTCGTCGGGGTGCGCGGTGCCGAACGTATCGATGGTGCCGAGCTGCTGCGTCAGATTCGTCGACAGCGCGCGGCGGATTTCATCGCCGGGCAGCGACGCCCAACGCTCCTGTTCGAGCAACTGCACCTGAGTCGGCCCGGTCTGCACGACCAGCTGATTTCTCGCCACCTGCGGCGGCACGTTGACCGGCGCGACTTCGATCAGCCAGGCAGGCGCGGCGCTCGTGCGCGCGACGGCCGGCGCGGCGCCATTCGCGGCGGTGCTTGCGCTATCCGCGCCACCCAGCGTATAGAAACGGCTCGACGGCGACGAGCACGCCGCGATGGCGAGAGCCGCAGCCAGTGCGGTGCCGTACGCGACGCCGCGTACGGCACCGCGCACGAGCGCGCGCGGCGGACGGGGGAGCCGGGCAAACATCATGGTTTATCTCCTGATTTACCGCGCAACAGCGATTCGGGATGACGCTCGAGGTAGTCCGACAGCGCGTTCAGCGACTGCAACGTGCGCGTCAGTTCCTGCAACGCCTGATGAACGTCGGACTGCATCGGCGAATCCTGCTGCAAGGTTGCCTGGGCGGAACTGAAGGTCTGCTTCGCGGCCGTCAGCGTGTCGCGCGCCTGCGGCACGACTTCCTTGTCGAGACGCGAGAACAGCTGGTCGGCGTTCTTCAGCGCGGTGTTCAGATTCGCGCCGATCTGGTCGAACGGCACCTTGTCGAGCTTCTTCGCGATGTCGGCGACCTGCAGCTGCAATTCGTCGAGCGTGTTCGGAATGGTCGGCAGCTCGAGCGGATCGGTCGTCACGTCGACCTTGGCCGGCGGCGCTTTCGGGAAGATATCGAGCGCCACGTACAGCTGGCTCGTGATCAGGTTGCCGGTGCGCAACTGGCCGCGCAGGCCGTGCCTGACGAGTTCCTGCATCAGGTTCTCGCCGGCGAGCGTGCCCGGCTGCGGCGAGCTCTCGCGGAAGCGCTTGCCGAGGCGGTCCGGGTACACGTTCATCGTGACCGGCATCGTGAAGCTCTGCGTCTTCGGATCGTAGTCGATGCCGATATTGGTCACCTGGCCGAGCACGATGCCGCGGAAATCGACCGGTGCGCCGATCGACAGCCCGCGCAGCGACTGGTTGAAGTTCATCACGACGCGCAAGGGCACGCCGTCTGGTTCGCGCATCGCGTCCGCTTCGTCCGAGCCGAGGCGGAAGGTCTGGTTGTTCGGCGCCTGCGGGCCCATGTTCTGACCGGGCGGCGACTGGAACGACAGACCGCCGACGATCACCGTCGCGAGCGACTGCGTGTTCAGCTTGAAGCCGCTCGAATCGAGCCGCAGATCGACGCCGCTCGCATGCCACCAGCGCGTGTTGGTGCCGACGTACTGGTCGAACGGCGCCGACACGAACACCCGCATCGTCACGCCGGTGCCGTCCCTGTCGAGCGAGAAGCCGACCACCTGACCGACCTGCACGCGCCGGTAGAAGATCGGCGAGCCGATGTCGATCGAGCCGAGCGAATCGCCGTGCAGCGTGTACTGGTGGCCTTTCTGGTCGCCGGTGATAGGCGGCGGCGTTTCGAGGCCGACGAAGTTGCTCTCGCTTTCGGTCGAGCGGCCCGCGTCGGCGCCGATGTACGAGCCCGACAGCAGCGTGGTCAGACCCGACACGCCGCTCGCGCCGACGCGCGGACGCACCACCCAGAAGCGCGAGTCCTTGACCGCGAACTTTCCGCCTTCCTTGGTCAACTGCACCTGCACGAGCACGTGCGACAGATCCTGCGACAGCGTGATCGTCTTCACCGCGCCCACGTCGACGTCCTTGTACTTGACCTTGGTCTTGCCCGGCTCGAGCCCTTCCGCGCTGACGAAGCTGATCGTGATCACGGGCCCGCGCTCGTTCACCGACCTGATCACGAGCGCGATGCCGATCAGCGCGGCGATCAGCGGAATCACCCAGACGAGCGACGGCAGCCAGCGGCTGCGTGGCTCGATCTCGGGGTCGGGCAGTTGGGGCGGCAGTCTGGGTCCGTTCGAATCGTTGCGCGGCGCGTCATCGGAAGCGGGCGTCGGTCCTTGCGGGCTAGTCATGGTCGAGATCCTGAGGTGTTGGGGTACGGCTTTCCACGGGGTCCCAGATGAGTCGTGGATCGAATTGCATGGAGGCCAGCATCGTCAGGATCACGACCGAGCCGAAGGCGATCGCGCCCGGCCCGGCCGTGATCACGGCCAACGATTTGAAACGCACGAGCGCCACGGTGAGCGTGACGACGAACACGTCGAGCATCGACCAGCGGCCGATCCGCTCGACCATCCGGTACAGCGTCGTGCGCTGTTGCGGACGCCAGCGCGAGCGGCGCTGCGCGGTGACGGTGAGCAGCACGAGCACCGAGAGCTTCAGCATCGGCACCAGGATGCTGGCGATGAACACGATCATCGCGAGCGGCCAGTCGCCGGAAGTCCAGAAATAGACGACGCCGCTCATGATGGTGTCGTCCTCGGAGCCGAGCAGCGACGACGTGTGCATCACCGGCAGCAGGTTCGCCGGGATATACAGCAGCGCCGCGGCGATCAGCAGTGCCCATGTGCGCATCAGGCTGTCGGGGTTGCGCGAGTGCAGATGCGCGCCGCAGCGGCCGCAGTGCTGCGGCGTGACCGAGCGGATGCGCGGTTCGACGCGCCCGCACGAATGGCAGGACAGCAGGCCCGCGCGTTTCGCGGTGACGTATTTCATCGCGGGCTCATCCTTCGCGCGGCGTGGGCGGCAAGCCGGGCGGGGTGCCGTCCGCCGTGCTGTTGGTTGTGCCACCAGCGCTGCCGCTGGTCGAGCCCGCGACGCGCGCGGACGGCGCCGGCGGACCGGCGAGCGAGCCGACCGCGACCGCCGCGCTGTCGGCCGACGTGCGCGGCAACGGCCGATCGCCGCTCGCGTCGATCTCGTCGGCGACATCCCACAGCACGCGCGGATCGAATGTGACGACGACCGCGAACATCAGCGTCAGCGCGCCGAACGCGAACAGCGCCGCCTCGGGAATCACGCGCGCGAGGCTCACCATCTTCACGATCGTGATCAGCACGCCGAGCATGAACACTTCGATCATGCCCCACGGCCGCACGAACTGGATCGCGCGCAGCACGCGATTGAAGTGCGCGGGCACGTAGCCGGCGCGTAGCGGCACCAGCACGTACAGCAGCGCGACGAGTTCGGTGAACGGAAAGAGGATCGTCGAGCAGAACACCATCACGGCGACGATCTCCATGTCCTCGCCCCACAGAGCGACGAGCGCGCCGAACAGCGTAGTCTGTGACGTGATGCCGTTGGTTTCGAGTTCGACGATCGGAAAGCCCTGCGCGATCACGAACGTGATCAGCGCGGCGAGCGTCAGTGCGCAGATCGCGTCGAGCTTGCGCGAGACGCCGCGATAGAGCGTCGCGCCGCAGCGCGGACAACGCGCGGCGACGCGCCCGACAAGCCGTGGCTTGCGGAACAGCGTATCGCATTCATGGCACGCGATCAGGTTGTCATGTTCCATGCGGCAGATGGGCTAACGACGTAGTGGCGGCGTGCAAGGCCTGCTCGTTACGAGGGGTCGGACGGCGGTGAGCAGCAATAGTACCAAACGCGGCCTCGCGACCGACGCGAGCCGCGCGCGGCGCGGGGCGTGGCGCCGTCCCCCGCGCGCGCTGGTCCGGGCCTGAGATGGCGTCGCTTCGGGGCTTTCGGTCCCCGAATCGTTCAACGCAAGGGCGGTGACGCGGCGCCCTGGGGCCATTTCAGCGCAAAATTCGGGCCGGTTCCGCCGACGCGCTCCAGCCAGCTTTTCGCGCTTGGGGTAGCATGGCGCCCGTGGCATGCCCGGCGGCCTTTTGTGGCGATGATGTTCGCCGCATCGGCCGCGCGTGCCGCGCCGATGCGCGGCGGTGATCGCGGAATAGCTGGCCGCGGCGCGCCGTTAACTTCTAACTGCCTGCGTTGATCTGTCATGACACTCAATCCATCGTTCGGTACCCGGGAGTCGTACACGCGGACCGCCATCGCGTTTCACTGGCTGATCGCACTGCTGATCGTCTGCGGCTTTGCGCTCGGCTGGGTGATGACCGACATCCCGGGCTTCACGCCCACCAAGCTGCGCTATTTCTCGTGGCACAAATGGATCGGCGTGACCGTGTTCGCGCTCGCGATCGTGCGCATCCTGTGGCGCGCGACCCACGGCTCGCCGCCGATGCCGCGCCGCATGCCCACCTGGCAGCGTGGCGCCGCGCATGTCACACATCTGTTGCTGTACGTGCTGATGATCGTGATTCCCGTGTCCGGCTATCTGTATAGCTCGGCGGCGAACGTGCCGGTCGTCTACCTCGGGCTGATTCCACTGCCGCGGATCATCGCGCCCGATCCGCACCTGAAGGAAGTGCTGAAGAACCTGCACATCGCGTTGAATTACACGTTGCTCGTGCTGGTCGCGCTACACACCGCGGCGGCGCTCAAGCATCAATGGCTCGATCGCGACGGCCTGCTGTCGCGCATGATCCCCTTCCTCAAATAAGGACAACCATGAAGGGTTCGTTTTATCGCTACATGCTGGCCGCGTTCGCAGCGGCGTCGCTGAGCGCCGCAGGCGCGGCGCTCGCGCAGGTCGACGTCGCGAAGAGTTCGGTGACGGCTACCTCGAAGCAGATGAACGTGCCGGTCGAAGGCAAGTTCAACAAGTTCACGGCGCAGGTCAGCTTCGATCCGGCCAAACCGACGGCCGGCAGCGCGCAGCTCAACATCGACGTCGCCAGCTACGATCTCGGCGACGAGAGCTACAACGAGCAGGTGCGCGGCAAGGAATGGTTCGACGCGAAGACCTTTCCGAGCGCGACGTTCGTGTCGAGCGCGATCGCGCCGGCCGGCGGCAGCCAGTTCAAGGTGACCGGTAAGCTGACCATCAAGGGCAAGTCGGAGACGGTCGTGGTGCCGGTCACGGTCGGCCAGCAGGGCGCGATGCAGACTTTCGACGGCGCGCTGCCGATCAAGCGCTCGCAATTCGACATCGGCACCGGCGAATGGAAGGACACATCGGTCGTCGCCGACGAGGTCGTGATCAAGTTTCATATCGTCGCCGCGCGCAAGTAACGCGCACGGCGCTCGCGAGGTCCGCCGCGCCACGTGGGGCGCGGCCGCTTTCCCACCGCAGGTTGCACCGCGATTTTCAACGCAAAACAGGAGCACGAATTGAAAACGTCCATGTTGATCGCTGTTGGCGCGCTGGCTTCGTCGCTGTCGCTCGGCGCCTTCGCCGCCGATACCTATCTGCTTGATCCGATGCATACGTTTCCGAGCTTCGAGGCCGACCACTTTGGCGGTCTGTCGATCTGGCGTGGCAAATTCACGAAGACCACGGGAACGGTGACGCTCGATCGCGCGGCCAAAACCGGCACCGTCGACGTCACCGTCGATCCCGCTTCGGTGCAGACCGGCAACCCGAAGCTCGACGATCACCTGAGGGCCGCCGAGTTCTTCGACGTCGAGAAGTATCCGACCGTCACCTACAAGGGCACCGAGATCAAGTTCGACGGCGACAAGCCCGTCGAGGTGATCGGCACGCTGACGATTCGCGGCATCACGAAGCCGGTGAATCTGAAGATCGATTCGTTCAAGTGCATGCAGCACCCGGTCCTCAAGCGCGAAGTCTGCGGCGTCGAGGCGAGCACCGAATTCAATCGCGCCGATTACGGCATGGAGTTCGGCGCGAAGTACGGCTTCAGCATGCAGACGCGCCTGCATATCCAGTCGGAAGGTATCAAGCAGCAGTAGGCGCGCCGGCAGCTTCGCGGCCGGCGCCGCGCGCGGGCCGCAGTTGCGATTCAATCCGCGCTGCGCCGCAATACGAAAACCGCTTCGGTCGTTCACCGACGAAGCGGTTTTTTGTCGCCCGTTGCGAACGCCTCGGCCATTTGTCGCTCGCATCGCTTTTATTTTTTCAGTTAAATAGAGCGCAAGCAGTCATGCCGGTGCTGCGCGTTGCCGGGATGGCCTGGGCGGACGTTATGCGTTCGTGTCGATAAATATTTCGCGCAGCACAGGAGATCTGGATGAATGCAACGACAGCAGCAAGCGTCGCGGGAAGCCGGCAGAATTCGTGGCGCGCGGTGGTGGCCGCCTCGATCGGCAACGCGCTCGAATGGTTCGACCTCGTGGTGTACGGCTTTTTCGCCGTGACCATCTCCAAGCTGTTTTTTCCGGCCGGCAACGAGACCGTATCGCTGCTGCTCACGCTCGGCACGTTCGGCGTGTCGTTCTTCATGCGGCCGCTCGGCGCGATCGTGATCGGCGCGTACTCGGACCGCGCCGGGCGCAAGGGGGCGCTCACGCTTTCCATCCTGCTGATGATGAGCGGCACGCTGATCATCGCGATTTTGCCGACCTACCAGAGCATCGGTCTCGCCGCGCCGCTGATCCTCGTGCTCGCGCGGCTGATGCAAGGCTTCTCGGCCGGCGGCGAATTCGGCAGCGCGACTGCGTTTCTCGCCGAGCACGTGCCGGGCCGGCGCGGCTTCTACGCGAGCTGGCAGATGGCGAGCCAGGGTCTGACGACGCTGCTCGCGGCCGGTTTCGGCGCGTTGCTGACCGGCCAGCTGTCGCCGGAACAGATGGCATCGTGGGGCTGGCGCGTGCCGTTCTTCTTCGGTCTGCTGATCGGGCCCGTTGCGTTCTACATCCGCACCAGGCTCGACGAGACGCCCGAATTCCTCGCCGCCGAAACGACGCAGACGCCGCTGCGCGATACGTTCGCGACGCAGAAGCTGCGGCTCGTGATCGCGATGGGCGTGGTGATCCTCGGGACCGTGTCCGCGTATCTGATGCTGTTCATGCCGACCTATGGCGTGCGGCAACTGGGGCTCGCGCCGTCGGTCGCGTTCTCGGCGATCGCGGTGACGGGTCTGATCCAGATGGTGTTCTCGCCGGTGGCCGGGCATTGGTCGGACCTGCATGGACGCACACGCATCATGCTGGGCGCGGCCGTGCTGCTGTTCGTGCTCGTCTATCCGGCGTTCGCGTTCCTGATCGCGCATCCGAGCTTCGGCACGCTGATCGTGTGGCAGATCGTGTTCGGTTTTCTCGTCAGCGGCTACTTCGGCGCGACGCCGGGACTGCTGTCGGAGATATTCCCGGTGCAGACGCGCACGACCGGCATGTCGCTCGCGTATAACATCGCGGTGACGATCTTCGGCGGCTTCGGGCCGTTCATCATCGCGTGGCTGATCAGCGCGACCGGTTCGAAGGCAGCGCCGAGCTACTACGTGATGTTTGCCGCGCTGCTGAGCATCGCGGCGCTGATCGGCGCACGGCGCAAGCTGGGGTTCCGCTAGGGCCTGTTCACGCTAATAACGGGCTTGCGAACGTGCCTTTGCGCGCGTAGTGCAAGGAGAGAGGAGCGCCGTTTGGCCGAGCCAAACAAGCGACGACCGACGCCGCAATACGCGCGCAAAGGCAC
>NZ_VZQO01000042.1:0-70922 GCF_014397665.1 Paraburkholderia sp. UCT2 | reverse complement strand
ACGGCTTTGCTCCACGCTTCCTCCCCACGCTCGGTCACCCTTACGCAGTTGCGCTTCACTTCATTCGCTGTGGTCAGCTTATGGGAGGACTTGCACCTCCAGGAGTGCGCCCATGCTGGGCGCACACGAAAATAGGCCGGTCGACCTGAATGGTCGACCGGCCTTCATTTGCAGTCATCCGTATCGTGGCGTCAACGCCCGCGACGCTTATTTGGCGAACAGCGACGACATATCGGCGAACGCCTTGAACTCGAGCGCATTACCCGACGGATCGAGGAAGAACATCGTCGCCTGCTCGCCGACCTCGCCCTTGAAGCGCACATGCGGCTCGATGATGAATTCGATGCCGGCCTTCTGCAGTTTGTCCGCGGCGGCCTGCCATTGCTCCATCGACAGCACCGCGCCGAAGTGGCGCACCGGCACCGCGTCGCCATCCACTGCGCTGGTATGACGGTGACCGACTTCGTCCGGCGCCAGATGCGCGACGATCTGATGACCGTAGAAATTGAAATCGACCCATGCGTCCGAACTGCGCCCTTCCGGGCAGCCGAGCAATTCGCCGTAGAACTCGCGCGCGGCGGCGAGGCTATGAACAGGAAACGCCAGGTGGAACGGCGGCAAAGCGGTTTCGGCAACGCTCATGATAGGAAGACTCGCTGGGGTGGGTGTGAGGATGAGTTACGACTGGCACGACTGGCAACCGGTTCAGTTGAAGCAAAGTTTAATCATGAATAAAAATGTTGAGAAACGATATATATTTGACCTGACCATCACCAAAATCGATTGATCGATCATGCTCAGCGAGTTGAAAACCTTGATTGCCGTCAGCCAGTACGGCACGTTCTCCGGCGCGGGCGCGCGCATCGGGCTCACGCAATCGGCCGTCAGCGCGCAGATGCAGCGGCTCGAACAGGAACTCGGCTTTCAGCTGTTCGACCGCACCGGCCGCTCTGCGACGCTCAACGAGGCGGGCCGCGAAACGCTCGCGCTCGCAGAGGAAATGATGACGCTCTATGCGCGGCTCTCCGAGCGCAGCGGCGGCGCCGCCGAAAGCGGCATGCTGCGGGTCGGCGCGATCGCGTCCGCGCAGGTGTCGCTGCTCGCCGACGCGCTCGCGCGCTTTCGCGACGACCGTCCCGGCTGGCGGATTCGCGTGGTGCCGGGCGTGTCGCTGGGGCTGCTCGGCCAGGTCGACTCGGGCGAGCTCGATCTGGCCGTCATCATCAAACCGCCGTTCGCGCTGCCGTCGGAACTCGAATGGCGCACGCTCGTCGCCGAACCGTTCGTGCTGCTCGCGCCGAAACAGCTTGCGCGCGGCGGCCGCTCGTGGCGCGAACTGCTGCGCAGCGAGCCGTTCATCCGCTACGACCGCGCGTCGTTCGGCGGACGGCTCGTCGACCGTTTTCTGCGGCGCGCGCGCCTTGGCGTGCGCGATGCGGTCGAGCTCGACGAATTGCAGGCGATCGTGCAACTGGTCGCGCGCGGCATGGGTGTCGCGCTGATTCCGAATACGGCCGGGCTCGGCAAATGGCCAGCGAGCGTCGTCGCACTCGAACTCGGCGATGCGAGCTTCGAGCGCGAGATCGGGCTCGTGCTGCGGCCGCGGCATAGCCGGCCGGTGGTCGCCGATGCGTTGGCGGAGTGTATTGCGAGCGCGGCGCACGGTTGAGCGCTTTGCACGCCGCATTCGATGCGAGTTCGCTTCGGGTTCGAATCGAGTGTGCTGCCATACGTACGCGCAACTGTATCTATGAGTCGCGCGCGACGGCGCGCAGAATCGTTGCTTCATTCAACCGGCTGCGTGGCGCGTTGCATTGCATCGGCGCGCGTCGACGAACCGCTCGGGCGACTCTATCTGCGTGGCCTTTTGCTGCATCTCATGAATCCGAAAGCGGTGCTGGTGTGGCTGTCGATCGTGTCGCTCGCGATGTCGCCGGTACACGGCGCCGCGCACGTGACGCCGGTCGTGCTGGGCTGCATGGTGATCGGCGCGACGGTATTCAGCAGCTACGCGGTGCTGTTTTCGACGGCGTCCGCACGCCGCGTCTATACCGCGATCCGGCGCTGGCTCGATGGCTCGCTCGCGGTGATGTTCGGCATTGCGGGGGTCAAATTGTTGACGTCGAAGAGTTGAGGTGGGTCGGGCGCGTCTGGGTCGCCCGAGGCCGCGCTCTGCGATACTGGCGGTTCGGCTCCATCAACGACGGCACCCACCCACGCAACGATGAACGGCAACGACCACGACGCACCTTCTTTCAACCAACGCTCGCCGCTGCAAAAGCGGCTCTATCTCACCGGCGCGGCGATCCTGGTCGCCAGCCTGATCGCCGCGGTGCTCATCTACGTGAGCGTGCCGCCGCCCGATAGCGCGGTCGCGATGTACGGCATGATCGATCCGCGCTATCAGATCGAGCTACAGCAGATCGGCGGCAACGCGGCGGTACTGATGGCGCAGTTGCATCAATGGTTCGATAGCTTGTGGCACGGTGCCCGGCTGGCTTATACGGTCGCGGCTCTGGGCGCCGCGCTCGCGGCTGGCTGCATTTTCATCGGCCATTTTTTCGCGGACGATTGAGTCGCGAGGCGCTCGCATCGAGGCGCTCTCGTACCAAGACCGAGTCACCGCCTGCGTTGTTCGTCTAGATATCGAAGTACAGATAAAACTCCCATGGATGCGGACGCAATTTGATGGTGTCGATCTCGCGGCTGCGCTTGTAGTCGATCCAGGTCTGGATCACGTCGTCGGTAAAGACATCGCCTTTGCGCAGGAACGTGTTATCGGTTTCGAGCGCCGCCAGCGCCGCGTCGAGGGAGCCCGGCACCTGCCGTATATTGCGCGCTTCTTCGGGCGGCAGATCGTAGATATTGCGGTCGAGCGGCTCGCCGGGATCGGTCTTGTTTTCAATGCCGTCGAGGCCGGCCATCAGCATCGCGGCGAAAGCAAGATATGCATTGGCCGACGGGTCCGGACAGCGAAATTCGACGCGCCGCGCGTTCGCCGAATCCGAATACATCGGAATGCGCGCCGCGGCCGACCGGTTGCGCTGCGACATCGCCAGATTGACGGGCGCCTCATATCCCGGTACCAGGCGTTTGTATGAATTCGTCGTCGGCGCGCAGAAGGCCATCAGCGCGGGTGCGTGCTGGAGCAATCCGCCGATGTACCAGCGGCACAGGTCCGAAGTCAGCGCCCAGCCGCCCGCGTCGTAAAAGAGGTTCTGTTCGTCTTTCCACAGGCTCTGGTGACAATGCATGCCGCTCGCATTGTCGGCGAACAGCGGCTTCGGCATGAAGGTTGCAACCTTGCCGTGCCGACGCGCGACGTTCTTGCAGATGTACTTGTAGATCATCACGTTGTCGGCCATGCGGGTCAGCGTCGCAAAGCGCATGTCGATCTCGTTCTGTCCCGCGGTCGCAACTTCGTGGTGATGCACTTCGATCTGTACGCCCGCCTGCTGGAGCGTCAGCGCGATTTCCGAGCGGATCTCCTGCAGCGTGTCATGAGGCGGCACCGGGAAATAGCCCTCCTTGTAGCGCTGCTTGTAGCCGAGGTTGCCACCGCCGTATGCGCCTTCGTCGCGACCGGTGGTCCAGTCGCCCTCGCCCGACTCGACGTAGTAGTAGCCGCAGTGCTGATCCTGGCCGAAGCGGATGGAGTCGAAGATGAAGAATTCGAGCTCCGGCCCGAAATAACACGTCGTCGCGATGCCCGTCTGGCGCAGATAGTTCTCCGCCTTTTTCGCCACGTAGCGCGGATCGCGCGAATACGGCTGCCGCAGCACGGGATCGACGACGTCGCAAATGATCGACAGCGTCGGCGTGCCGCAAGCCGGGTCGACGAAGGCCGTTGCCGGGTCAGGCCGCAGCAGCATGTCGGACTCGTGGATCTCCTGAAAGCCGCGGATCGATGAACCATCGAAACCGATGCCGGCGCTGAACAGGTCGTCGTGAACCTCGGGAAGCGTGATCGAAAAATGCTGCCAGAGTCCGGGCAAGTCGGTGAATTTCAGATCGACGATCTGAATATCGCGCGCTTGCAGCAGGCCGATCACATCGCTTGCGCTTTGTGGTCGCGTGACGCGATAGCTGCCCGCTTCGACGGACGCCGCAAACGGCGATCCGGTGGTTCCTTGCGTACTGGCCATGAACTTTGCCCTCTTCCGCCCCATTACCGCCCGTGTACTTATAGTCCAACGTTAGTACGTCCACGCGCGAAAGCAAGGCGGCGGTGCGTGGACCTAGCGGTCTTGCTCCAGTGCCTTCAAATGAGCCTCGCCGGCATCTCTGGCAGCGGCGGAGGTCGCATACGTCTCGTCCGAAACGAGCGAACGTTTGACCTCACGGGCCGCGAAGTCGACCAGCGTGATTACCCAGACATGCTCGCCACTCTGCTCGGCCGTTTGCACGAAAGCGCGCACGTCGCCCTTGTCCTCTGATTTCATCGTGACCTCCTTGTGGAAAAGTCGCGCGGAAAAAGGGGAGCGCGACAATAAAGCCGTTCGCGAGCCGCGGTGCTTTCCTCACGGAGCGCGTAGCTTGATCTTAGGCAATGGAATCGGTCCAATGACAGTTTTCTCGCTTCCGATGCCGAGCACGGCCGATGGGTTCGGCGGTGAAAGCGGCTTGCCCGCAATCATCTAAAGCCCTCATCGAGACCTTGTCGGGAGGCGCGGTTCCGCCGGTGGAGTAACGCGGACGGGCGTTCGACTGGGCGAGCCGTCTCCCCCCAGGGACCTCAGCCGCGGAAATCGAGCTCATTCAGTTTGCGGCGTAGAACGGCGTTGGCCAGTCCGTCTTGCGAACGAGATGAGCGCCGCCCGAGGCAATTCTTCGACTGAAAGCGCCCACAGCGAATACGCAACGCTGCGCTGGAACAACAAGCCCACAGCAGCCCGAAGCTGCCCCTTGCCCAGCGCGTACACCGAGTCGGTCACGGCGACGGCACCGTGCATCAGAATGCTGGCATGCCGGTAGCATCCCATCATGCAGTCATTGCAGGGTTGCCGTTGATCGGGCAGGCGGTCGAGGTCGAAGACGGAGCCCATCGGCTCAGGCCACGCCTCGCAACGCCAAACATCGAGGTTCCAGTCGATATAAAAGTACTTGCTGCCACCGATGCATGGAACCAGTTGCTGTTCGCCGCGCACGAAACGCGCGACCTCGGCCAGCGCAGCGCTCGGGTCCATGACACGGAAATGCTTCTTGAGGCGCGCGATTGCGCTCAACGCTTCGAGTAGTTCGTCGGCGTTCAGGTCGACGAGTTTCGATTCTTCGTCGTAAACAAGCGATGTAGATCCAAACGCCTCGCGCCGTGGATAGGAAAAAACGACGGCATCGAAGCCAAGGCGGTTGAGCGTCTCGGGAAGCAACTCGTAACGGACCAGTCGGCTCACCGTAATCGATGCGCAGACCTCGATGCCGAAGCTATGGGCCTGAGTGATGCCCTCGCGGATGCGGGCCTCGAGACCGCGCAGACCGCGATTGCGCTCATGCTCGCGCATGTCCGCGCTATCGATGGAAATCAGCAGACGCCTGAGGCCGGCCGCCGCCAGTGGCTTGATGTAGCGGGGAAGAAACCAGCCGTTCGTGATCACGCCGCACTGCATGCCGGCCTTGGTGGCCGAAGCCACGAGCGATGCGATCTCGGGATGAACCAGCGGCTCGCCTCCCTGCAGCGTCATGTAACGAATCCGGCGTCTGCGCAGGATCGGCAGTGCGCGCGCGAACTCATCAGGGTCGAGATAGCGACGTGGCCCCGCCAGATTTTTCTCGCGAGAGAACCCGCAGAAGTCGCATGCGGCGTTGCAAACGTTCGTCACCGATACGTCGCACACCGCGGGCAGCGGATTGCGAGGTTCGCTGCCGACACCGTCTGCATGCCGCTGATCGCGCCACTTGATGATCCGCTCTGTCGTATCCATGGGACCCTCACGGCCTACCGACGAATTCGGCAAGAAGCTTCATAGAATACGCTCGACGCGCTGCGCGTGATCCATTCTTACGCCAGCCTACACCCCGACCCGTGACGGTCAGCGGATGGAAACTACGCACCGTTGAAGTTAAACAACCGCATAACGGCAACCACGCGCAAATGACGTTGCCTATCATGCGTACCGCGCCGTCAATCTGGCAGCACGTACTGGCTATTTCCAGATTTGCACGCTCCCATCGAGATACCCAATCTCCTTCGTCTTGCTGCCCGTGAGCAGGCACGAGGTTGAAACGGCCCGAGTCTGGAGCGCAAGTCGGCTCACGTCTCGCAGATGCGCATAGGATTTCAAACGAGTCGGCGTTTTTGGTGTGACATCCCGTTTCAGGCTCCTGATAAACACGCGCCGCACAGTCGGCAACCGGCTTACGCCATCCCACAAGGCGACGGGAGGATCGGCGAGCGTAGATCCGCCGGCATGGCAGAACCGACGCACGAATGTCCGCGCGAAAGCATGGGCAACGGCTGCAAATGGCCCGGATTTTGCCGTCGCCCGATCAGACAGGTTTCAGCTCTTTCTGGAGGTTTTCGGCACAAATGGCGTGGGTATGTGCAGAACCTTCTCGCTCCCGCACTTTGGGCAAGCCGGATGAGCGTTTTCATGTTCAGCAAGATGCTCGGCATGTTCGAACATCTCACCGCACTTCTCACACCTGTACCGGTAAGTCGGCATGGCATTCCTCCAAAGAGAATCCCGCACGTCGGGCTGACCAGATACGTCTACGACGTCGGCAATAACCCATTCTAGTGCAGGAAAGTGCGAGAAACGCCTGCGTGCACCTCGCGCGCAGCGCTCACCGTATGGGGCGAATGTCAGTTTGCCCGTCGCCTACCAGCCGAAAGACCTGCACGGCATCTTCCAATGTGGACGCCTGTTCTTGCATGCTGGCTGCCGCGGCTGCCACCTGCTCCACCAGAGCAACGTTCTGCTGGGTCATCTCGTCCATCTGCCCGATCGCGCGGTTGACTTCGCCGATGCCGGTACTTTGCTCGTTGCTCGCGTGGGTAATCTCACCCATCAAAGTGACCACACTATCGACAGCCGTGACGATTTCGGTCATGTCCCGGCCAGCCTGGTCGACCAGTTCGCCGCCTGCATTGACGTTGCCGACCGAGTCGGTGATCAGCGCCTTGATTTCCTTGGCGGCCATGGCGCTGCGTTGTGCCAGGCTGCGCACCTCGGCGGCGACGACCGCAAAGCCGCGTCCCTGGTCGCCGGCGCGTGCTGCCTCGACGGCCGCGTTCAAAGCCAGGATATTGGTCTGAAAGGCTATTGAGTCGATCATGCTAATGATGTCGACGATCTTGTGTGAACTGCCGCGGATCAACGACATGGTGGTCACCACATGCCCCACCACGGTGCCGCCTTTGACCGCGAGATCGGAGGCCGAGGCGATGTGTTGGTTGGCGTGCGAAGCGCGTTCGGCATTGGCGCGGACCATCGCCGTCAATTGTTCCATCGTCGATGCGGTTTCCTCGAGCGAGCCAGCCTGCGCCTCGGTGCGGGACGAAAGCTCCGCGTTGCCGGCCGCAATTTCGCGCGCGCCCAGCGCGATCATATCGGAGGCACGTCGGACGTTGCCGACTACCGAGGCCAAACCGACACTGATGCCGTTCATTGCCTGCATCAACTGGCCCAGTTCGTCGCGCCGGCTGACATGAACTTGCGCGGTCAAATCGCCGGCCGCGAGTTTTTCGGCGGCGGCCTTCGCTTCGAGCAGTTGCATGCCGAGACCGCGCCGGGTCGTCACGAAGACCAGCGCGCTGACCAGCAGCGCGCCGAGTAGCCCGAAGCCGATCACCCCGGTTTGCAGGAAGGCGGGCAACGCCGCTCCCGGGCTCGCTCGGTCGGGGGGGATCACGGCCTCCAGCAGTCGACCATAGCCCAGCAGAAGTACGGTATTGGCGGCCAGGGTAAGCAGCGCGAGTCTGGCTCCGATCGACAGGTTCCGCACCTCACTGACGTCGAGGCCGACATACAGCGCGCCGATTACCTCGCCAGAACTGTCCCGGATCGGCTCGTACCGTGTCATGTATTGCTTGCCGAATAGCGTCGCGTAACCGGTGTAGGGTTGCCCCCCGCGCAGCATCCGATAGCCGGGATGCGAGCGGTCGAGTACCGTGCCCACGGCCCGCTCGCCGGTTTGCCTTTTGACCGAAGTGGCGACGCGCACGAAGTCGTCGCCAATTGCGACGAATAAGGTGCCCGTCGCGCGGGTTTTGCCGGTGAAGTGGTCCACTTCGCCGTAGTTGAGGTTCAGCAGGGTGTTCCCGTTCAGCAGCCCGGGGGTCATGACACCGAGGATGTCGACACTGCTTGATTCGTCGCGTGAAAATGGAGCTGGAAAATACCCGGCGAGCGTTCGCGCGTAACGGCGCACCTGGGCCTTGAGCGGCAGCAGAGAGTACATGAAGTGAACCCCGTCGACTAAGTCAGCGAGCCGAATAAATCGGACGTTTTATTCTGAATTCATTAGACAGAATATTGCATAAGATGGCAATAGAGTGTGCTCGCTAATCTCAGCTCACTGAAAAGCGGCGCCAGGGCGAACCTCAAGAATATCGGCATGCGCCGTGGCGCTCCGCGCGGGTCATAGATGTTTGAACACTCCGCACGCCAGAGCACGCAGTTCCTCGAACTGCGTGACGAGTTCGACACACAAAATGAAGGCCAGCATTGCAGAAGGTCCCGGATGGCGTTCGATCCATCGCAGCGCCGGGGTCGCGTAGCGCGCGCGGATCGCATCTCGAGTCAGGACCAAGGTAATCACGATGCCCACGGCGCCCCCTACCAACAAATCGGTCGGATAGTGAAAGCCGAGATAGGCCCGCGGAAGGCAAATGAAGAGCGCGGTATAGAGAAGCGCCAGCACGCCGATGCCCCGCCACACGAGGAAGATGCCGGTGGCGATGGCCATCCATAGCATGGCGTGATCGCTTGGGAACGAACTCCAGTCTGACAAATGCGCAGCCTGGGTCGCGCCGCTCGCGAACTGCAGATGAAGTTCGGCGCTATAGATGGGACGCACTCTAAATGGCAACCAGTGAGCCAGCAGCCTTCCGACGAAGAGCGCCACGACACCGCTGAGAAGCGTCGCGAGAACTATTTCGCGCCGCCATTCGGGGCGCCCGTCTTGCTGAAACCAGATCCACCAAAGCACGGCAATCAGTACCAGGCCTTTAAAGGTGTAGAGGTCGGCGATGGCTTGTATCGATTGGGTCGCGAAATGACCGAAGTGTATGCTGGACAGATATGTTTCGATGGTCGAATCAAAGCTGTTCATGTTCCTGTAATCGATATCTGCTAGTCGAAGCGGAAGGTCAGAATAATCGAGGCAAGCGACAACAAATGAGGCGCAGACAACGTTTGCTGGCAATTTGCCCGTCCGAGGCGGTGTTCGCGGCATGCGCCGCCTCAGTGCGAAGCCAGGGCCTGTTATGGCGCCCCCTTAACCTGCTCATGCGGATTCTCCACTCCCGCCATGCTCAGCGCCTCATGCAGCGTGCCGAAAATACAGCGCTCCTCGACGATCGGCGTGATTCCATGCCGATCCATATCCGAGCGCAAATAGCGATTCACTCGCGCAAAGACCACCTCGATCCCATTGCGCTTGAGCGCCGAGCACAACTCGCCCACCGAGCGCGCCGCCGAATAATCGACATCCGTAATCGCGCTCGCATCGACGACGAACCAGCGCACGGCGTTCGGTGCGTGATCGATCAGGCGGCGCGTATCGTCGACGAAAAAATGATCGTTCGCATAGAACAGATCGGCGCCGAAACGATAGACGATCAACCCCGGCGCGGTCTCCACGCCGGGCACCGCCGGCACCGGCACCCACATGCCGTCGCCGTTGGGCGCGAGCATCATCGTGTGGGGGCGGTAGCTGTGTCGCACGTGACGCAGCAACGACAACGCGACGGCGACCAGAATGCCGTGCTCGACGCCGATCAGCACGACCGCCGCCGCCGTGAACAAGGCTAGCGCGAATTCGCCGGGACTTTCGCGGCGAATCGAAAAGAGCGACTGCAGATCGATCAGGCCGACCGCGATCGTAAACACGATGCTCGCGAGAATGCAGTGCGGCAGATACTGCAGATAGCGGCTGAAAAACAGCAGCACGACCACCACGACCGCCGCGAACACGAGCTGCGCGAACTGGCTGCGCGTGCCGG
Source organism: Paraburkholderia sp. UCT2 (assembly GCF_014397665.1). Taxonomy (NCBI): domain Bacteria; kingdom Pseudomonadati; phylum Pseudomonadota; class Betaproteobacteria; order Burkholderiales; family Burkholderiaceae; genus Paraburkholderia; species Paraburkholderia sp. UCT2. The sequence continues at coordinate 60,757 of NZ_VZQO01000042.1, read as the reverse complement.
CGCGATCGGCCATCGCGGTCTGCGTCAGGCTGCCGTTGACGACGAACGCGCCGGAAAACGCCGCCGCCGCGTTGGCGGCCGCGATGCCGAGCAGGTCTGCGTTGGTATCGACCGGCTCGTGATAACGGTCGGCGAACACCCGGCTCGCCGCGGCGCTTTGCGCGACGATCATCACGAAGCACGACGCCGCGACCGGCACGAGATCGAGCATCTGCTGCCACGTCACCGACGGAATCCGCAGCGGCGGCAATCCGCCCTCCACCGGTCCGAGGATGGAGATGCCGTGCGCGGCGAAGCCGAACACATCGCTCGCGGCAATGCCCGCGACGACCGCGACCAACGGCACCGGCAGGCGCGGCCAGAAACGTTTGCAGACGAGAATCGCGGTCACCACGAGCAGCGAGATCGCCAGTGTCGGCCGATTGCTCTGCGCGGCGTCGCTCACGACGAGCAGCAGTTGTTTCACGCTGCTCGCCGCATGTCCGGGCACGCCGAGCATGTCGCCGAGCATCGCGATGCCGACTTGCACGCCGACGCCCGCAAGAAAGCCGACCAGCACCGTACGCGACAGGAAATCGGCGAGAAAGCCGAGCTTGAAGATGCGCGCGACGAGCAGCAACGCGGCCGTCAGCAACGCGACCATCGCCGCGAGCGCCGCATACTCGGCGCTCGACGCGGGCGCCATCGTCGAAAGACGACTCGCGAAGATCGTCGCGGTGGCCGAATCGGCGGCGACGACCAGATGCCGCGAGGCACCGAAGAACGCGAACGCGACGAGCGGCAGGAACACCGTGTAGAGCCCGGTGACGGCCGGCATGCCGGCAATGCGCGCATAGCCGAGGACCTGCGGAATATCCATCGACGCAAGCTGCACACCGGCCAGCGCATCGCGCGCCGCCGCAATCCGGCTCAAAGGAAGAACGCCCTTCAGCACGCTGGCACGCGCCGCCATTTTTTGCAGAGAATCTTGCATACGCGATGCTGACCTAAAACGAAAGTAATCGCGCATCGTGCCGCGAACTGGCGCGCCAAGGCAAGACTTATGAAAGGGAGAACGGGCTATTGACGAAAACGAGAAAGCAAACCGAAAGAACGCAAACGATTGCTCCTTTCAAGCGCACAACAAACTAACGGACGTTAATCGCAAAGCGAAAATCTCCACGGCGCAGCCGCGGAAAAAACGCGCGAAGAAGATCTACCGTTTGAATTGCCCTGTCTGCGGGTCCACATGGCGCGCGAAACCGAACAGCGCAGCGATGCAGATCGGACAGGCGATCAGAAAGATGGCCAACATCACACTCACCCCGTAACAACTTGTTACCGGGAAGTGTAAAGAAATTTGAAGTAAGTTTAATGAGGGAAAACCGCAAAGCACTATTGCGAAGGATTACGGGAGCCTGAAAAAGATCGTCGATACGCAAGTGAAAACGCGAATAGGCGCACCATGCCGCGCGTGAAAAACCGCGCGGAAATATCCGTTGGACTTCAAGGAAAACCCCCGCCGCGCATTGTTGGCAGCCGCGCCCCTAGTCCGTTCGCAGGTCTGCACACCGCCCGCATACGACAGCCGCCACGGCGCGCGTCCGCGCGCCAGGCATCAGAGCGCCACGATTAGGCAAACCCTTCTACCGCTTTGCGCCGCGCGTATTTTTCTTCGGCATCGGCGCTGGCCCGACCGATTCGCGCATCGTCACGCTGAGCGGAAACTCGCGCAAGATCTCCCAGGTGGTGCCGTAACACTGGTTGATGAGCCAGCGCACCGCGTTTTGCGTAAGTTCCCCGGTTGGAATATGCACCGACGTGAGCCCGGGCGCCGCGTAGGCGGCCGAGTAGTCGTCGTCGTAGCTGATCACGGAAATGTCGTGCGGCACCGAAATGCCCGCCTGGTGAAAGCGCGCGAGCACGCTGACCGCCATCGTGTCGTTCGCGCAGAACAGGCCGGTCACGCGCCGCTGCGTCTCGAGCAGCTTCTGCGCGGCCGCGTAGCCGCCTTCGGGCGAAAAGTCGGATTCGATCAGCGTGACGTCGTCGCGCGCAATGCCGGCTCGCGCGAGCTCGGCGAAAAAGCCGTCGATCCGCATCACGTTGTCCGACGCGGTAGCGGGCCCGGAAATCACCGCGATGTCGCGATGCCCGTGATCGAGCAGCGTGCGCGCCGCGAGTTCGCCGCCGCGCCGATGATCCGCGCTGAACGACGCCTCGGGCAACTGCTCGAACGCGCGATTCAGGAACACCATCTTCGGATGCATGCCATGCAGCATGATCAGGTCTTCGTCGTGCAGATCGTGGCTGATCACGACCACGCCATCGCAATCGCGGCCGATCAAAAAGCGCACTGCCTCGATCGCCTGCTCGCGCGGCGACACCTCGCCGCAACCGGTCGCGACCACGACATGGCGCCCCACCGCGCGCAGCTCGGTGTCGGTCTGCTTCAGAATGGTGCCGTAGTAGGAACCGAAAAAAGTAGGCACGAAGATGCCGATGATGCCGAGCTGCTGCGTCGCCATCGCCCGGCCGATCGACGACGGGCGGAAATTCAGCGCCTCGATCGCCGCCTTCACGCGCGCCGCGGCATCGGCGGAAATCGGTCCCTTGCCGGAAATGGCTCGTGAGGCGGTCGACATGCCCACGCCGGCCAGTTCCGCGACGTCCTTGAGTGTTGCCACGCGGTTCTCCATCAAGCCTGTCTCGACGAGCCGCTTCGCGCGTGACGCGCCGCGGCGTTATAAGCGCGCGCCGCTCGCTTCGTCGAATAGCGAGACATGCGCGGCGTCGAACGAGAACGCCACGGTGTCATCCTCCGCAATCGGCGCTCTGGTCTGATCGATCGACGCGATCTGTTCGCCATGATAGTCGAGCCAGATCACGCGGTGGTTGCCCATCGGCTCCATTAGCGAAACTTTCGCGCGCTCGCTGGCGCCTTCCGTGATATGCACGTCTTCGGCGCGCACGCCGAGGACGCAGCGCACGCCATGCGCGGGCGCCCCCTTGAACGCGTACGCCGACACGTCGATTTGCGCATGCCCGGAGCAGAAGTGGAGCGCGCCGTCGCGCGTCTCGAGCGTGCCCCTCAGCAGATTCATCGCCGGCGAGCCGAGGAAGGTCGCCACGAACAGATTGTTCGGCCGCGCATAGACCTCGGCCGGCGTGCCGAACTGCTGGATCACGCCGCCGCGCATCACGGCCATGCGCGTCGCGAGCGTCATCGCCTCGACCTGGTCGTGCGTCACGTAGATCATCGTCGCGCCCAGGCTGTGATGCAGCTGCTTCAGTTCGCGGCGCAGTTCGGTGCGCAGCTTCGCGTCGAGGTTCGACAGCGGTTCGTCGAACAGGAACACGTCGGCCTCGCGCACGATCGCGCGGCCGATCGCGACGCGCTGCCGCTGTCCGCCCGACAACTGCGACGGCTTGCGCTTGAGCAGCGGCCCCAGTTGCAGCATCTCCGACGCGCGGGCGACACGCCGCGCGATGTCCGCCTTCGGCGTGCCGTTGATGCGCAGCGCGAACGACAGGTTGCGCTCGACGCTCATGGTCGGATACAGCGCGTACGACTGGAACACCAGCGCGATGCGGCGATCCTTCGGATCGGCCCACGTCATGTCCTCGCCGGCGATCTCGATGCTGCCGTCGCTGACATCGATCAATCCCGCGATGCTGTGCAACAGCGTGGACTTGCCGCAACCCGACGGCCCCAGCAGCACGACGAACTCGCCGGCAAGCACGTCGAGATCGAGGTTCTCGATCACCGTGTTCGAACCGAGGCGAATCGTCAGATTGCGGACCGCCACATTGGCCGGATGCGTGAGCGCCGCGGCGTCGGAGTCAACGTCAGCGCTTGCACCCGGCACGCCGGCCGCATCGATCGTATTAGCCATGTTTGCCATGCCCTACCCCTTGACGGCGCCCGACGCAATGCCGCGCACGAACCAGCGGCCCGAAATGAAGTAAACCGCGAGCGGCACCAGCGACGTCAGGATCGTCGCCGCCATATTGACGTTGTAGAGCCGCTCGCCGGTCGTCGTGTTGATGATGTTGTTCAACTGCACCGTCATCGGTAGATTCTTCGTGCCAGCGAACACAAGGCCCAGAATGAAGTCGTTCCAGATGTTCGTGACCTGCATGATCAGCGCGACGACGATGATCGGCGTCGACATCGGCAGCATCAGTTGAAAGAAGATGCGCCAGAAGCTGCCGCCGTCGATGCGCGCGGCCTTGAACAGCTCCTGCGGAATCGACGCGTAGTAGTTGCGGAACAGCAGCGTCATCACCGGCATGCCGAACATCGTATGGATCAGCACGATGCCCGGCAGCGAGCTGAACAGATGCACGCTCGCGAGCACGCGCACGAGCGGATAGATCATTACCTGCACTGGAATGAACGCGCCGACGAGCAGCACGCCGAACAGCAGACCCGCGCCGCGCGGCCGCCAGAACGACAGCGCGTAGCCGTTCACCGCGCCGACCATGATCGACAGCACCGTGCTTGGCACGACGATGCGTACCGAGTTCCAGAAGCCGACGCGAATGCCGTTGCAATCGAGCCCGGTGCAGGCCGACTGCCATGCGGCGCTCCACGCGTCGAGCGTGAAATGCATCGGCAAGCCGAGCAGATTGCCGAGGCGGATCTCGCTCATCGGTTTGACCGACGTGACCAGCATCACGTAGAGCGGCAGCAGAAAGAACACCGCCGCGGTGAGCAGAAACACGTAGATGCCGAGCCGCGCCGGCGAAAACGCCGAGCGGCGGGGCCGCGTGCGCGCGCGATGCGGCATGCCGCCTTTGAGCGTGGAATCGAGCGTGTTCATCCTCTCTCCCCGCGCAGCGCTGCACGGCTGCGTGCATAGAAGAACGGCGCGAGCACCGCCAGCACCGTCGCGAGCAGCACGATCGATGCAGCCGACGCAAGGCCGATGTTCGCGCGCCCGAACAGATAGTCCATGATGAATTTGGCCGGCACTTCGCTCGCGGTGCCGGGGCCGCCCTGCGTCATCGCGACGACCGCGTCGTACAGCTTCACGACCATCACGAACAGCAGCACGAACGCGGTCGAGATCGACGGTCCGAGCATCGGCACCACGATGCTCGCGTACACGCGCCAGCGAGGAATGCCGTCGATGCGCGCGGCTTTCCACAACTCTTCGTCGATGCCGCGCAGGCCCGCGAGCAACAGCGCCATCACGAGGCCCGAAGCCTGCCACACGGTCGCGATCACGATCGTGTAGATGACCCAGTCCTGATCGACGATCCAGTCGAAGCGCGCATGCGCGAAGCCGAGATTGCGCAGCACCTGCTGCGCACCCAGCGCGGGATTCAGGATCCATTGCCACACGAGCCCGGTCGCGACGAACGACATCGCGTACGGATACAGAAACACCGTGCGCAACGCGCCTTCCGCGACCACGCGCTGATCGATAAAGATCGCCAGCAGCAAGCCGATCACCATGCACGCGATGATGAAACACGCGCCATAGATCACGATGTTCTGCAGCGACGTCAACCAGCGGTCGTTGTGAAAGAGCCGCACGTACTGCGTGAAGCCCACGAAGTCGTTCGACGGAAACGTGTGCGAATTGCTGAGCGACACGCGCGCGGTCCAGACCATCGTGCCCAGGTACGTGAACACGACAGTCAGGAGCATCGGCAGCAAGGCCAGCCAGACCGCGATCGAAAACCGCCGGTTCAGCGGCTTGTTTCGCGGTTTGGGGTGCGACTTGTCCTGTGGCTTCGAACCCTCGGCTGGCAGCTTGAGCGCGTGCATGGCGAGGCCTAGCCCTTCAACGCGCTGGCGAACGCTTTCTGCGCGTCGTCGACGGACTCGTTCTTGTTCCAGAAGTTCGTCACGACGTCAGTCAGCGCACCCTGCGTATCGGGCGACAGCAGCATTTCCGGATTCGGCAACTGGCGCGACTTGTCCTTCATGATCGCGATGCCCTCCTTGGCGCAGATGTCGAGGCTGCTTGCGTCGACGTCAGACCGGATCGGAATCGAGCCCTTCTTCGCGCTGAACGCGACCTGCGCGGACGGCGAGGTCATCACCGTGGCGAGCAGATTCTGCGCCTTGATCGCCGACGCGCTGTCGGTCTTCGGGAACACGAAGACGTCGCCCGCGACCAGATACGGCGAACGCGGACCGAAGCCCGGGAAGCAGCCGAAGTCCTTGCCCGCCGTTTGATTCGCCGCGACGAACTCGCCCTTCGCCCAGTCGCCCATGATCTGAACGCCGGCCTTGCCCGAAGTCACGAGCGCGGTCGCGTCGTTCCAGTTGCGGCCAGGCGAGCCCGGATCGACGAAATCGTGCAGCCGCTTGAACGACACGAGCACCTTCTTGAACGCATCGGAGTTCACCGCGTTCTGATCGTGATCGCGATAGACCTTCATATACAGGTCCGGGCCGCCCACATCGGCGAGCACCGCGTCGAACGTGATCTTCTCCTGCCACGGCTGGCCGCCGAACGCGAGCGGAATCACGCCCGCGCTCTTCAGCTTGCCGAGATCCGCGATGAATTCGTCGTAGCTTTTGGGCTCGCTCGCGATGCCCGCTTTCTGGAACACCGGCTTCGAGTAGAAGAACCACGCGGGCATATGAATGTCGACCGGCGCCGCGTAGAAATGGCCCTTCACGCGGATACTGTCGAGAATCGACTGCGGGAAAATGCCGTTCCAGTTTTCTTTCGCGGCGACGTCGTCGACGTTATTCAGGAGTCCCTGGTCGATCAGATCGTGAAACTGCTTCGACGTATTGAACTGGGCGGCGGTGGGTGGATCACCGCCGACGATCCGGTTGATCGCGGTAGCACGCGCCTGATCTCCGCCGGCGACTGCGTTGTCGACCCATTGGCCACCGGCCTTGTCGTACGCGACGGCAAACTGCCGAATCGCGGCCGACTCGCCGCCCGAGGTCCACCAGTGAATCACGTTAGCCTTGAGCGGTTCCGCATGCGCGACGACGCCATACAGCGCCAGTGCCGCAACTACGCCTCGCAAGACCATTCTGTTGCTGTTCATTCCGTCTCCTCCAGGCTGAGTGCCCGTGTGTCAAGTCGAAATACCAATCAGCTCCACCCGGTTTTATATCGTTGCTGCGTCGTTTTAATTGTGTTTATTGCGCTTGCGCGTTGCGATCTTCGAGGAATTTCGACACCAGCTCCGCGCTGCGCTTGACCGTACGCTTCTGCGTTTGGTAGTCGACGTGCACGATGCCGAAGCGCCGCTCATAGCCGAAAGCCCACTCGAAGTTGTCCATCAGCGACCACAGGAAATAGCCGCGCACGTCGACGCCCGCCTTGATCGCCTGATCGACCGCGGCGAGATGGCGCTTCAGGAACGAGATGCGCTGCGTGTCCTCGACGCGGCCGTCCATCACCTTGTCGTCCGATGCCATGCCGTTCTCGGTGATGTAGATCGGCGGCAGATTCGCATAGGTATCCCTGAAACCGGTCAACAGATCGCGAAGACCGTCAGGGTAAACCTCCCAGCCCATCTGCGTGCGCTCGACACCCTCGAGCGACACCTCCTTGAAACCGTGCCCACCATCGCTCGCCACGTTGGTGCGGAAATAATAGTTGATGCCGAGAAAATCGAGCGGCGTATTGATCGTCTGCATGTCGCCTTCGAGCACGAGTGGCTCGCTGCCAGGCCACAACTCGAACAGATCTTGCGGATACTCGCCCTTGAACAGCGGATCGAGAATCCACGCGTTGTGCTGAACTTCGAACAGCTCGGCCGCGCGACGGTCGGCGGCGCTGTCGCTATTCGGCGTGCCGCGCCCGACATTCGCGACGATGCCCTTGTGCGAGCGCGGATCGTTCGCGCGCAGCACCGGAATCGCGAGACCGTGCGCGAGCAGCAGATGATGCATGGCCTGCGCGGCGAAACGCAGGTTCGAGAGTCCCGGCGCGTGATGGCCGTTGCCGTAGCCGAGGTACGCCGAACACCACGGCTCGTTGAGCGTCGCCCATGCATCGACGAGGCCGTGCAGCTCGCGGCTCATCAGATCCGCGTAATCGACGAAACGGTACGCGGTTTCGCGATTGAGCCAGCCGCCGCGATCCTCGAGATGCTGAGGCAGATCCCAGTGATAAAGCGTGACGAAAGTCGTGATGTTCTTCTCTTTGAGCCGTCCGAGCAGGCGCTTGTAGAAGTCGAGCCCCTTGCGGTTCGGCGTGCCGTTTTCGTCCATCACACGCGGCCATGCGGTCGACAGCCGGTACGCTTCGAGGCCGAGGCCCGCGAGCAGGTCGACGTCCTGTTCCCAGCGATGGTAGTGATCGCACGCGACGGCGCCGGTGTCGCCGGCCAACACCTTGCCCGGTGTGGCCGAGAACGTGTCCCAGATCGACGGCAGGCGGCCGTCTTCGTTGACCGCGCCTTCGATCTGATACGACGCGGTGGCCGCGCCGAGCAGGAAATCCTGGCGCCACAGCGACGAATCGGCGGGCGGTGTGAATGGATCGGTATGCGGGTCGCCGTGAGCGGTTGGACGGGCGGCGTCGATGACTGCGGATGCGTCGTTTACCACGGATTCTCTCCTGCCAATGAGGTCGTTGAACCGGGTGTGGTGGAACTCGAGCGCTGGCGTTCGGACTTACTGCGAACGCTTAAGTGGAAGCGCTTCCACACTGTCCAGCGAACGATAGCAGCGGGGAAATCGGCGCAGCAATCCGGGTTTGTCTGGAGGGGTTTCTGGCATGCGTGCGAGGGTGATGCGGCGCGCATCGAGGTTGTTCGACTGCAACGGATAGTTGCGGCTTCCGACGAAAATCCCTGGCAGCCGTGCAACGCAAAGTCTCGGATCGCCGACAATCGGCTTATCCACTGAAGCATGGAAGACGATTGCGATGAGCGAATTCAATCTGTCGGAACTCTACCGCGGCTATATCGCCTGCCTGAACATGCAGGACTGGTCAAAGCTGCGAGACTTCGTTGGCGAAGACGTGAAGTACAACGGCCAACGAATCGGTTTGTCCGGCTATCGCGAGATGCTGGAAAGAGACTTCCGCGAAATTCCCGACCTGCACTTCGAGATTCAGATGCTGGTTTGCGAGCCGCCACATATCGCAAGCCGATTGCATTTTGACTGCACACCCATCGGCATGTTACTTGGGCTTCCCGTGCAAGGAAAACGGGTGGAGTTTTCCGAGAACGTCTTCTACGAGTTTGGTGACGGCAAGATCCAGCAAGTCTGGTCGGTCATCGATAAAGCCGCGATCGAGAGTCAGTTGTAGCGGCTCAGGGACACGCCGCGCTCACACGCTTCGCGCGGCGATTCTGCCATGTGGGAAATGCCGCGGTTATCAGAAACGCCCGCATTTCACTTCGATTCTGTTTATCGGGCGAATGCGCTCGTCTATGGCTCGTCGTCCTCGCGATCGGGGTCGACGTCGGGATCGAGCGGCGGCTCATCCGGGTCCTGCGATGGACCGACGTCGGGCAGATCCGTCTGCACGACGTCGGACTGATCCGGGCGGATCGGGTTTTCGTCCTTGTTCGGTGTGGTTGCCATGGCCGGTCCTCCTTAGGTCGTTGCCATGCTGAAGCGGCAGCAAGTTCCGTTCCCGATCCAGACGCGGCCATGCCCTTTCCGGTCACAAATCGAAGCCCATTTGCGCACGGCCAAGCTCGGTGAGATCGTCTGGCGTCGCGCGGCCGACGAAATCGACTTCGAAATGATCGGCCGGAAAATCCGGCGGGCTCCTGCCTTCGAGAAAGCCCGGCAGTTGCCGCTTCAGATACGCATCGTTCTTCGCGCAGCCCGGCAGCGAAGCGATATACATCACGTTGCTATAGCCGTTGCCGCGATGCGCGTCCTCGACCGCGTGAATGACGTCGCTATGCCAGAACACGGTGTCGCCCGCCTGCATCAGCGGAATCGACGACAGCGCATGAAACAGCGGCGCGTGATAGTCGGACTTGATCGACAGCGCGCGCCCCGGCAGCGCTCCGCACAGATCGTCTTCGGCGACATCATCCTGAAGCGCGCGCAACAGGATGTAGACCATCGAGTTCGCCATTGGCACCAACTGCAGCGTGCCGTCGCCGGGACCCTGCGGCGTCAGCGCGGTCCAGCCTTGAAACGTGCGGAACATCGAGCAGACGGCCGGCGATGCGATCTCCTCGACTTCGGTTCGCCACGCGGCGTCGAACGGATCGTAGTCGCGCCAGTGGCCCGAGAACACATGGCGATAGACCTTGCGGAAGTTCGGCTCGATCCAGCGCTCCACCGAACCGCCGTCGCAATGCGCCGACAACCCGAGCGATTCCGAGCCGGGCGGCCGGCGGCGCAGGCGGTCCGCATACACCGGCACATGGTTCGGATCGAAATGCACGCGCCCTTCGCTTTCGGTGCGCCACAGCCGGTTCAGGAACACGCGGGCCTGCGTGAGCTCGGTCGATTGCCGCGCGAGCACCTGCGGTTTCGACCAGTACACACCGTAGATTTGCGGCTTGCTCGAGGCGAGCTGCCCAAAGTACTTGTCTTCCGCGCGATTCTGCAGCTTTGCGTCGAGGTCGTTGCGCTCGACGTAGCCGGCGATGTCCTGATCCCATTGCTCGACGAGCGACCGGTCGAACACCTTGCGGATCACACAGGCGCCGCGAGCTTTGACGAGCGCGATCTGCTCGTCGGTGACCCGGTTCGTCACGATGTCGGCGAACTGGATTTCCGGAATGACCGGCTCGCCGCGCTCGCGCAGCGTCGCGATTCGCTCCGCCTCCTTCGTCATCGCCGCTTCGACGTCGGCGAACACGTCGCGATAGTTCGGCAGCATCGCGCGCAGTTCGCGCTTCGCTTGACGGATGGCTGCCGGCAGGTCGTCGATTTGCAAGGCCATGGCATCGTCTCCATGTGGTTTCTGATGCTTGAAGCGTACGCGAACGATCGCCACCTGCGTGATACTATCCGGTCAAAGATTTGACGATTTCGGACATGAAAGCCGCTTTTGAACATGTGGATTTTGGCCGGGACTGTTCGGTCAGGGTTTACCACCGCCGGCTGCCCCGCATCCCTTTCGAATGGCACCACCATCCCGAGTACGAGCTGACGCTGACGATGAACAGTCAGGGCAAGCGGTACATCGGAGACGCCGTCGCGACCTACGGCGCGGACGATCTGGTGCTGGTGCCCCCGAATCTGCCGCACACTTGGGCCTCGAACCGTTCGATCGACGCGGCGCACCCGCAGGTCGCGATCGTCGTATGGTTCGACGGCGCGTGGGTGCGGCGACTCGCCGATGTCTGCCCCGAATACAACGGACTTTGCGACCTGTTGCGCAGAGCGGCCTGCGGCCTCGCGTTCGAAGACGGTGCCGGCACACGCATGCGCGAACACCTCGGCCGCCTGCTGTCCGACAAACCGCGCGAACGCTTGCAGGCGGCGCTCGATGTACTGGATCTGCTGTCGGCGCTGCCCGCCACGCCGCTCGCGTCCCCAAGCGCATTCGACGCGCGAACCGGCACGCCGACTGGCCACGAATCCGATCAGATCAATCGCGTGCTCGCGTTGATCGAAACACAGTTCGCGCATCCGCTTCGGCTTTCCGCGCTGGCCAAGGCGTCGGGGCTTTCCGAGCGCTCGTTGACGCGGCATTTCACGCAGCATCTTGGCGAGAGCGTCGGGCGCTACCTGACGCGCGTACGAATCGGCCACGCGTGCCGGATGTTGACCGATACGCAAGCGCCGATTTCCGTCATTGCGACGCGCTCCGGATTCGCGAACGTCGCGAATTTCAACCGGCAATTCAAAGCCGCCAAGGACATGACGCCGGTTGAATTCAGGCAGCAGTTCGCGGGCGCGCGGCGGGCGGAGCAACAGATGTCGCCAATGCTCACCGAGCGCTCGCCTTCTCTGCAGAGACTTCGCAACAAAGGAGACGGCAAGCGGATGTCGCGGCCCGCGCGTGCAGGCCGGCAGTCCGAATGACCGGACTACTCGGCGAGCAATCCCTGCAGGCGCCAGACATTTTTTGCACGTCCGGGGGAGTACTTGCAGCAAGGGTGGAGCCAGGGATTTTATGGCGCAGACTATGCGCTGGCGGCGAAATTTCAACGCGACGGCAACGCGCGGCTGGTCGACTGCAATACCCGACTCTGGAGGCACTCCATGAACGAACAAGCGATACGTGAAGCCTTGAACGCACACTGGCGAGCGTCGGCGGACGGCGATCTCGACGCCGAACACGCTATCTACGCCGACGATGCGATCTGCGACTATCCCCAATCAGGCGAGCGAATTCATGGACGAGCCAATTTGCAGGCTCTGCGCGGCCATCATCCCGGCAAGCCATCGGGTTTCGCGATCAGGCGAATTCAAGGCGAGGGCAATCTGTGGATCACCGAGTACACGATCAACTATCAGGGGCGCATCGCTTACACGGTCAGCGTGATGGAGTTCCGCGAAGGCAAGGTCGTCCACGAGACGCAGTATTTTGCTGATCCGTTCGAGGCCCCGGATTGGCGGAGTCAATGGGTTGAGCGGACAGCGTGAAAAAACGCGCCGCGGCCGTGTAGGACCAAGGTCCGATTGATGACAAACGCGCGCATGCGACTATGCTTCGAGGGGGCTGAAGCCCGAACTTGACGAGGTTCGCTATGCGGCAGGCCAAGATCGTTATCGTCGGCGCGGGGCTGGTCGGGGGATCGGCAGCCCTGTTCGTGGCGTTGGCCATTCCGAGCGCGAAAGTCGTCATCATCGATGTCGCGCGGGTGCGCGCTGAGGGACAGGTTCTCGATCTCGCCCACGCCGCGGCATTCTGGGGGCACAGCCGTTTTCGCGCAGGGGACTACGAAGACGCGCGTGACGCCGACATCGTCGTGATCACGGCCGGCGCCGGCGTCAAACCCGGCGAGACTCGCCTGCACCTTGCCAGAACCAATGCGGACATCGCGACCGAAATCGTCGGGCGGATCGCGCCGCTCGCGCCCGACGCCATCTATCTGATCGCGACCAACCCATGCGACGTGCTGACCGGCGCCGTTTACGACCAACTGCGCTGCGAGCGCGAGCGCGTCATCAGCACGGGAACCTCGCTCGATACCGGGCGGCTGCGCTCCCTGCTGTCCGAGCGGCTCGGCGTGGTGGCCTCCGCGATTCACGCCTATGTGCTCGGCGAGCACGGCGAATCGGCCGTGATCCAGTGGTCCGCCGCAACGGTCTGCGGCATGCCCCTCGAGACCTTCCTGACGCGCAACGGCAAGGAGCTGGGCCCCGCCAGCAGGGATCTGATCCTGCGCTCCGTCCACGAGGCGGCGAAGCTCATCAAGGAAGGCAAAGGCGCCACCCATTACGGCATCGCCAGCGCGATAGGAAGGATCTGCGAGGCCATCGTGCACGACACCGATCTGATTCTCACGGTTGGCATCGTCCAGCCCGAAGTGGAAGGCGTACCGGACGTGTGCGTGTCGCTGCCAATGGTCGTCAATGGCGCGGGCGCGCGGTTGATCGCCTATCCGGAACTCGACCCTATCGAGCGCGAGACCTTGCTAGGTAGCGCGCGCATCGTCAAGGACGCGACGGAAAGGGTGCTCCACGAGCGGTGACGCCTTCCCGCGCACTCCGAAAATACCCAACCACGCCGGCACGAGGTCCATCATGGCTCCTACACCTGCCAAGGTTTCACGGCCCACCAGCTCGCCTCCCGCCACGCCGAAGCCCTCGGTCGGACTGCCGGCCGGCGTCTGGAAATATCTGGTACCGATCGCGGTCGGCGTCGCGCTGTGGTTTCTGCCCGCGCCCGCCGGCCTCCAGCCGAAGGCGTGGCATATGTTCGCCGTGTTCGTCGCGACCATTGCCGGCATCATGACCGCCCCGCTGCCGATGTCGGTGGTTGCCATCATCGGCTCGACCATTGGCGTGCTCGTCGGCGTTCTGTCGTTTGCCGACGTCACCAAATCCACCGGCACCGACCTCGTATGGCTCGTGATGCTCGCGTTTTTCATTTCACGCGGCGTGATCAAGACCGGCCTTGGCCGCCGGATCGCGCTTCTGTTCATGCGATTGCTGGGAAAGCGAACGACCGGGCTCGGCTACGGGCTCGTGTTGACCGAACTCGTGATCTCCCCCGCGATGCCGAGCATCACCGCGCGCGCGGGCGGCGTGATGTTGCCGATCACGCGAGCCATTTCCGACGTGCTGGGCAGTCACGCCGACGATCCGGAATCACGCGTGAAGGTGGGACGCTACCTGATTCTCTGCGCCTTCCACGCGAACATCATCACGGCGGGCATGTTCATCACGGCAATGGCGGGCAATCCGCTGGCGGTCAGGCTGGCCGCGGACCAGGGCGTGTCGATCAGCTGGCTCGACTGGGCGGTGGCGGCGTCGATCCCCGGTCTGCTGTGCCTCGCCGTCATTCCGATCGCCATGCTGTGGATCGCCCCGCCGCAGGTCAGACGCACCCCCGATGCCACCGACCTCGCGCAACGAGAGCTCACGACGATGGGGCCCATCTCGGTCAAAGAAATCATCATGGCGTGCATCTTCGTCGGCTTGCTGGTGCTGTGGGTGTTCGGCGACGATCTCGGCGTCGGCGCGACGCTCGCGGCGGCGATCGGCGTTTCGTTGCTGTTCATCAGCGGCGTGCTGACCTGGCAGGACGCGCTGAACGAGAAGTCCGCCTGGGACACGATGATCTGGATCGGCCTGCTCATCATGCTGGCCTCCAAGCTCAACGAATATGGCATGGTGAGCTGGTTCGGCAAGGAATTCGGCGCGCATCTCGCGGGCTTTCCGATGCTGGCGGTCTATATGATGGTGGCGGCGATCTACGTTTACATTCACTACTTTTTCGCCAGCGCCACCGCGCATATCAGCGCGCTGTTTCCGCTCTCCATGGCACTGATGGTCGCCGCCGGCGTTCCGCCCTTCGTCGCCGCAGTCTCGCTCGGGATTCTGAGCAATGTGAATGGCTGCCTGACGCAATATGGCATCGGCTCCGGTCCCGTCATGTTCGGCGCGGGCTACGTGACCCAGGGCGAATGGTGGAAGGCGGGATTTTTGATGAGCCTGTTTTACATGGTGGCCTGGCTGGTCGTTGGGCCGCTTTGGTGGAAGGTGCTGGGGCACGTATGAGACAACGCGACTTTCGCCGCGCGGCTCGTACGGCCCGCGCACACGTGATCCTGCTCCGCTTCCCGCTTCGTCAATCGCGAGCGGTCATGACTCGCGCAACTTCCCCGCTCGTCATCGATCGCCGCCGATCACCGCGACGCCGTCCGCAGCCCTGACGCCCGCGTCGGCCCTCCAATGCAACGCTTCAGTTGCCCGTGCCGCCAGTCTCGAAGGTTCCCCGATCATAAGCTTCGCAATAAGCCTTCCAGTCCGCCGCGACCTGCGCCTCACACTGCGTCGCGAGATCGATCAACGGCAGTTGCCAATCGCGCCGACTGCCAAACGCGATCAGATCGTCCGCGATCGCCGACTTCTGCCGCCCTCCGCTGCGCAGATGCGCCCACGCGCTCAACTCGGCCATGCTGTTGATCACTGCCTCGAGCCGCGGCAGCTTGCCGTCCCAGTCGGCAAGCGCGACGCGATCTTCCGATGGCTGCAAACTCCGCAGCACATAGGAGCGCTGGTTGAATTCCACCGCGTGCAAAAAGGCCTGCGAGACCGCCTGATTGCGCCGCTGCACTTCGACGACACGCTGCGCCTCGGTCTGCCACTTCGGCTGCGTCGCCGTCACGTGCGCACTCACCGATGACGGCAGCGCCTCTTTCAAATCGATCAGGTAGTTGCCATCGGGCGAGCCCTTGCCCTCGACCAGAATCACATAGCGATCGACACCGAGGCTGCCCGTCCCCGCAATGCGGCGCGCGACATCGAGCGTGCGGTAGAACTCGGGATTCGGCTCCGTCACCGCGAACTGCTGCATGAACTGCGCGACCGCGGCACGCCGTTCATCGCTGACGGGCAGCGCTTTCTTGCCGTCGACCTTCAGCATGCGCGTTTTGCCCTTGAGCACCGTGCGACGGTCCAGATGCGCGGCGCGCGTTCGGCTCGCGAGCGCGACGAACAGATCGCGCACCATGCCGGTCGCGGTCTCCGCTTCGATCCAGCGCGACTTGCCGTACGCGAGCGCGGCGCCGTAGGCATCGAGCGCGGTGCGGCACAGCGCGAGCGCTTCAGCGCGACTCAGCTTCAGGTTGGCCGCGCCGACCAGCACGCTCGTCAACAGACGCACGAGCTCGTACGGAACCGGTGCGAGACAGGCTTCGTCGAAGTCGTTGTTGTCGAAGTAGACGAGGCGATTGTCGCCCTTGTAGCTGCCGAAATTTTCGAGGTGCATGTCGCCGCAGATCCACACGTGCGGCGCGTCGTCGAGTACGTTCGCGCGCGGCAGACGCGCATAGAACAGATGGCAGGTGCCGCGCAGAAACACGAACGGCGAGCCGCGCATGGCTTTGTATTTCATCGCGAGTCGTTCGGGGTCCCGCCCGGCGTTGAAGTTGGCGATGATCTTTGCGATATCGGACATAGCGGGTTCCGTTGAATGGGCAAGCTCGACGTGAGCTCCGTGCCTGCTGCTGTGACCTCGGGGCGTGCCGCGAATTCAATGCGGGTTCAACCCGGATGCAGTGACGTGGCTGTCGTTGCTTGTCGCGGCAGTGGCGATCGGCGGGCTGCTTGCCTACGGGTATCGCCAGTGGGCGTGCTCGACAGGCTCGAACTTCGAGTTCTATGCGTCGTTGTTGGCGTTCAACGCGACCGCGCTCCTGTTGCTGACGAACGCGCCGGCCCCACTCACCCTTCCCCACCGAACCTGCGCCGATACGCCCCCGGACTCGTCAACGCGATCCGGCGAAAATGCCGCCGCAACGACTCCTCCGACCCGAACCCCGCGAGCTCGGCGACGCGCGCCATCGGCAGCGGCGTCGCGGCTTCGAGCAACTCACGCGCAAGCGCGACGCGCTCCCTGACGAGCCATTCATAAGGCGCCATGCCGGTCGCGTCGCGGAACTGCCGTTGCAGCGTGCGCGGGCTCATCGCCGCGCGCCCGGCGAGCGAGCGCAGCGTATGCGGCTCGGCCGCATGGCTGCGCACCCAGTCCATCAGCTTCGCGATACGTCCGCTTTCGTCGGGCGGCATCGGGCGCGGCACGAACTGCGCCTGGCCACCCTCGCGGTGCGGCGGCACCACGAGCCGTTGCGCGACGCGATTCGCAACCGCGCCGCCATGATCGCGCCGCACCAGATGCAGCAGCATGTCGAGCCCGGCCGCCGATCCCGCCGACGTGATCACCTGCCCTTCATCGACATACAGCGCGTCGGGCTGCACACGCAGTTGCGGATAGCGCTGCTGCAACTTGTCCGCGTAGCGCCAGTGGGTCGTCACGGTCTTGCCGTCGAGCACGCCGGCCGCCGCGAGCACGAACACGCCCGAGCAGATCGAGCAGAGCCGCGCGCCGCGCTCGTAAGCCGCGCGAAGCCTGCGCAGCAGCGCGGCCGGCGGCACCTCGTCGGCATCGCGCCAACCCGGAATCACGATCGTGTCGGCGCTCGCGAGCAGCTTCAGCGTGTAGGGCGCGGCCAGCGTGATGCCGCCCGCCGCGCGGATCGGACCGGGCTCGCTCGCACAGACCGCGAAGCGATACCACGGCACGCCGAGTTCGGGACGCTCGAGTGCGAACAGTTCGGTCACGCAGCCGAATTCGAAGGTGCAAAGCCGGTCGTAGGCCAGCGCGACGACGAGATGATTGTGCATGGCGCAATGTTACCGAAGATTGACGATCACGCCACTTACCGGGCGACCCGCCGCTCGTCACAATCGACCGTGCCTGAAAAGCGCGCGTCCCACCACCCAATCAACTCACCCCTGCTGCCATGACTCACGACAACCTCACCACCGTCCCGAACGCCGTCACCGCGATCCCTGCCGCCGACAGCGCCGCCGTGCTCGCGCACTTCCAGGCGTCGCTGCGCTTCGAAACCGATTGCACCGACGTCCACGCCGCGCTCGCGAGCGGCGCGCCCGGCTTCGTGCTGCTCGACGTGCGCAGTCCCGCGCTGTTCGCGCAGGGCCACGTGCCGGGCGCGCTGAATCTGCCGCACGGCAAGATCGTCGCGTCAAAGCTAGCGGTTTATGCGCCGGACACGCTGTTCGTCACCTACTGCGCGGGCCCGCACTGCAACGGCGCGGCGCGCGGCGCACTGCGGCTCGCGCAGCTGGGGCGGCCCGTCAAGCTGATGGCGGGCGGCGTCACCGGCTGGCTGGACGAAGGCTTCCAGCTGAGCCGCGAGGACGCCGATCCGCCGTCCGATCCACGCTCCGATGCATAGCGTGACTCGTAATCCGACACGCGTTCCAGCGCGGCATCCGCCGCCGTCCGCGCGCCCGTTTTGCTCCCTGTTCGCAAATCGCAAATAAGTTAAACAAAAGTTCGAAAGGTGCCGATAACATGTCCAGCCGGACTCCTCCCGGCGGACCCAATATGCAGAGTTCATATAATTTCTGGCTCGTCGCGATTTCGTTCGCGGTCGCGACCCTCGCGTCGTACACCGCGCTCGATCTGACGGGCCGCATCTTCCTGCTCGGCTCGACGCGCCGGCGGCACGCATGGCGGCTCGGCGGCGCGTTCGCGCTCGGTGTCGGCATCTGGTCGATGCACTTCGTCGCGATGCTCGCGTTCTCGCTGCCTATCCCGCTCGGCTACGACCCGGCGACGACCGCCTGCTCGCTGGCCCTCGCGATCGGCGCTTCGTATCTGGCGCTCTCGCTGACGACCCAGCAGCGCCTCACGCCGGTCCGGCTGCTGATGGGCGGCGTGGCGATGGGGATCGCTATCGCCGGCATGCATTACACCGGGATGGCGGCGATGCGCATGGCGCCCGCGATCCACTACCAGCCGGCATGGTTCGCGGCCTCGATCGCGATCGCGATCGGTGCGTCGAGCGCCGCGCTGTGGATGGCGCGCGCGCTCAGCAACGAACACGAGCGCCATATCGCGCGCAAACGTCTCGCCGCGGCGCTGGTGATGGGCGTCGCGATCAGCGGCATGCACTACACCGGCATGGCCGCCGCCGACTTCGCGCCGGGCGCGATCTGCGGCGCGGCCAACGACATGAACGCGCGATGGCTCGCCACCTCGGTGATCCTGCTCACGTTCGCGGTGCTGATCGTCACGCTGATGCTGTCGCGCTTCGACGTGCGCACCACCTTCCTGCTCGGCGCGGTGTCGCGGCTGAACGGCCAGATCGTGCGGCTCGCGACGCTCGACGCGCTGACGGGCCTGCCGAACCGCGCGACGCTGACCGAGCGGATCGAACGCGCGATCAGCGGCGCGCTTCGCCAGCGTACGTCGTTCGCGGTGCTGTTCATGGATCTCGACGGCTTCAAGACGATCAACGATTCGCTCGGTCACTCGGCTGGCGACGCGGTGCTGTCCGCATTCGCGCAACGACTGCAGCAATGCGTGCGTTCGAGCGACACCGTCGCGCGGCTCGGCGGCGACGAGTTCGTCGTGCTCACGGAACACCTTACGTGCGGCGACGACGCGGCCGCGCTCGCCGACGGCGTGCTTCACCGGATGCGCCAAGGCACGTGGAGCGACGAACAACCGCTGCAGGTGATGCCGAGCATCGGCATTGCGCTCTATCCGCGCGATGGCGACAGCGTCGAGACGCTGCTCCAGCACGCGGACGCCGCGATGTACGAAGCGAAGCGCGCCGGCCGCGGCACCTACCGCTTCTTCGAGCGCAGCATGAACGAAGCCGCCACGCGCACGCTGCGGATCCAGCAAGTGCTGCACGACGCCTTCGCGAATGATCGTTTCTCGCTGCTGTTCCAGCCGAAGTTTCAGCGCGGCGGCGACGCGCTCGCGGGCGCCGAGGCGCTGATCCGCCTGCACGATCCGGAGATGGGCGCGCTGATGCCGGCCGAGTTCATCCCGGTCGCCGAGCGCTCCGGGCAGATCGTGCAGATCGGCTACTGGGTCGTGCGCGAAACCTGCCGGCGCATTCGCGGCTGGATCGAACAGGGCCTGCCGGCGATGAAGGTGGCGATCAACCTGTCGCCGCGTCAGCTGTTGCAACCGGACCTCGTCGAGACGATCCTCGACATCGTCAGGAGCGGGGGCGTCGCGTGCGAGCAGATCATGTTCGAGATCACCGAGACCGTAGCGATGCAGGATGCCGCGCGCACCGTCGAAGTAATCCGCGCGTTTCAGGCGAGCGGCTTCGACATCTCGATCGACGACTTCGGCACCGGCTATTCGAGCCTCGCGTATCTGCAGCGCTTCCAGGTGAAGCAGTTGAAGATCGATCGCTTCTTCATCAACGGTCTCGACGCGAACGGCGCCGCGGGCAGCGCAATCGTGTCGGCGATCATCGCGCTCGCGCACTCGCTCGAAATGGACGTGGTCGCCGAGGGCGTCGAAACCCAATCGCAGCTCGACAAGCTGTGCTCGATGATGTGCGACGAAGTGCAGGGCTACCTGCTCGGCAAGCCGATCAACGCCGACGACTTCGGCGCAATGCTCCGCGGCAGAACGATGGCCGCAAGCGGAGTCTCTATCTGAGCAGCGTCTCCCCCAACGCCGCGAGCCGTTCGGTCAACGCCTCGCTCGCACGCGTCATCGGCAAACGCAATTCGTTGCGCACCCATCCCCTCGCCGCGAGCAGCGCCTTCACCGGCGCGGGATTCGGTTCCGCGAACGCGAGCTGGATCTGCGGCACGAGCGCGTGAAAAATGCGTCGTCCTTCGTCGAGCTTCCCCTGCGTCAACGCGCGATAAAGCGCGACGAAACGCTCGGGCCGCCAGTGCGCTGACGCCGCGATCGCCCCGCTTCCACCCGCGCACACCGTCGAGAAGAGTTCGAGGTCGTTGCCCGCGAGCACTTGCAGACGGCCGTCGCGAATCAACGCGAGCGTCGTGTCGAGCGAACCGGCGCAATCCTTGATCGCCTGAACTCGCGGATGCACGGCGAGCGTCAGCAGCGTGTCGAGCTCGAGCCGCACGCCGGTGCGTTGCGGAATATCGTAGAGCACGACTGGATGCACGCTCGCGTCCGCGAGCGCGCTGAAATGCGCGACGATGCCGTCCTGCGAGGGCCGTGTGTAATACGGCGCGGCGATCAGCACGCCGGCAATCGGCAACGGATTCAACTGCTCGATCCGCGCGCGCATGCTCGCCGTGTGATTGCCCGAGACGCCGACCAGCACCGGCAACGCGCGCTGCTGCGGCGACGCGCTGACGGCTTGCACCGCGTCGAGAATCGTCGCGAGCACGGCGTCCTGTTCGGCGGCGTCGAGCGTGGCGGGCTCGCCGGTCGTGCCGAGCGCGACGAGCCCGGCCACGCCGGCCTCCGCATAGCGACGCACGAGCGCACGCAACGCGGCGTGATCGACGGCGCCGTCGGCGAACGGCGTGATCAGCGGAATCCAGATACCCGAGAAATCAGACATGTTTTCTACCTCGATGACGACCGTATCGATTCCGGGTCAGCGGTGCGAGGGAGAACAGAGGAGAAAGCCGCAGGCGGGCGGTTGACCGGTCGTTCCGTCGCACATCTGACGACGGAACAGCGTGCTCCGGTCAGATGAGCGGCTGTTTTTTGGCTTTGGCGCCGACGTTGCGCGAAACACCGATCGCGCGTGCGACCGCCGCGCTCGCCAGAGCGACGCGGGCGAAGGTCGAAGAACGGAGCGGGAACGTGGGGCCGGAGTGCATGGACCGCAGTGTAACCGCGAAACCCGCGTCGCAGGGTCTTCGGCGCCTCGCGAACCAGCTCGCGAAGGAAAACGCTTGACTTCTACGCGCCGGAAACTAATATACGCACCGCGTACATCAACGCGTTTTGCTGCCTTACTCCCGCCGACCCCACTTTTGCGACAGGTGCCCTCATGAGCGTTCCGCAACAAGCCTTCCTACGCGATGCGATGCGTCGCCTGAACATGACGCGCGATACGTTCGCTAACCGCATCGGCGTGTCGCGCCGGGCGCTGGATACGTGGCTGCTGCCGGACGACTCGCAGGAATCGCGGGCGATGCCGGAAATCGTCGAGCGTTTCGTGTCGGAGATCGTCGCGAACACGGAGCCGGGCGAAGGATATACGCAAAGCGTAGACTCGCAATCGCTCGCAAGCCAGATTCTGTTCGAGGGCAAGCCGCAGCTGCTGTCGGTCGATCAGTTTTCGCGCGACTCGGTCGAGGCGCTCTTTCGCGTCGCCGACATCATGCAGCCGATCGCCCGGCGCCGCAAAATCTCGCGCGTGCTCGAAGGCGCGGTGCTCGGCAATCTGTTCTTCGAGGCGAGCACGCGTACCCGTGTGAGCTTCGGCGCGGCGTTCTGCCGGCTCGGTGGCTCGGTGTGCGACACGACCGGCTTCACGTTTTCGTCGATGGCGAAGGGAGAATCGATCTACGACACGAGCCGGGTGATGAGCGGCTATGTCGACGCGCTGGTGATCCGCCACCCGGAGCAAGGCTCGGTGGCCGAATTCGCGCGCGCGACCAACGTGCCGGTGATCAACGGCGGCGACGGTCCCGGCGAGCATCCGAGCCAGGCGCTGCTCGATCTCTACACGATCCAGCGCGAGTTCTCGCGGCTCGGCAAGATCGTCGACGGCGCGCACATCGCGCTGGTCGGCGACCTCAAGTACGGACGTACCGTGCATTCGCTCGTGAAGCTGCTGGCGCTCTATCGCGGCATCAAGTTCACGCTGATTTCGCCGCCGATGCTCGAATTGCCGGGCTATATCATCGAGCAGATTTCGCGCAACGCTCACGTGATCGAACAGACGCACGACCTGCGCACTGGCTTGCGCGGCGCCGACGTCGTATACGCGACGCGCATCCAGAAGGAGCGCTTCACCGACGAATCGTTCGAAGGCTACACGCCCGACTTCCAGATCAACCAGGCGCTCGTCGATAGCGTGTGCGGCGCCGACACGCTGATCATGCACCCGCTGCCGCGCGACAGCCGGCCCGGCGCGAACGATTTGAGCACCGACCTCAATCACGATTCGCGGCTCGCGATTTTCCGGCAGACCGACAACGGCATTCCGGTGCGGATGGCGATTTTCGCGGTGCTGCTCGGCGTCGACAAACAGGTCCAGCATTCGATGCGCGATGCCGCGTGGCGCCCGCCGGTCTACCTGGGACCTGACGACGCGGTGTTTCACGGAATCGATTGACGCGGATAGCCATCCGCCGTCAGGCCGCGGCCCGCGCGTCACGCATTTCGCGCGCAGCCTGCCTGAACGTGCCGGCAAAGAACAGCACCTGATATTTGACCGCGTTCGACCAGTACTTCCACGTATGGCCGCCGGGCCGCTCGGCGTAATCGTGCGGCACGCCGAGTTCGACGAGCCGCTCGTGCAGCAGCCGGTTCGACTGCACGAGCGAGTCGTTCACGCCGCAATCGATCGTCAGCGCGATATGGTCGCGGCCGAAATCCTCCGCACTCGCGACGATCGCCTTGCTGTTCCAGAAGTCCGCATATTGCATCGGGTCGCCGAACACCCGCTCGATGCCGGACTCGTCCTCGCTGCCGCGCGGGTCCACCGCACCGCTGATGCTGCCCGCCGCGCCGAACGCGTCGGGCCGGTCGAGCGCAATGCGTAGCGCGCCAAAGCCGCCCATGCTCAAGCCCGTGATAGCGCGCGCCTGCTTCGTCGCGATCGTGCGGAAATGGCTGTCGATATAGGCCACCACTTCCGTACCCACGTAGGTTTCGTAGCGGCTGCGCGGATCGACGGGGCTATCGATGTACCAGCTGTCGCGGCCGCCGTCGGGCATCACGAGGATCACGTGATAGCGGTCGGCGAGCTTGCCGATATGCGAATTCGCGGTCCAGTCCGTGTAATCGCCGCCCGAGCCATGTAGCACGTAGACGACCGGAAAGCGCGCGGCCTGGTTGCCACGCGCGTATCGATCGGGCAGCACGACGGTTGCGTCGAACGTACGATGCATCGCCGCGCTCGGAATCGTGACGACGCGCGACTGGAACGCCCACGCCGGCGATGCGATCAGCATCAGAATGAGCCAGAACGTATGGACTGGATTCATGGTGAGTCGCCCCTTGCGGTTGCTTCCGGCTGCTTACGTTCGTCAGGCATCCGAAGAAGAGCGCCCCGGCATGCCTCGGCCTATGTCCGCGAACGACTGTAGCAATGGCGACTTACAACCAAATTTCAGCGAAACATACGATCCAGTCAGGCTTCGGTCGCTTCATCGGCTTCAGTTGCCGTCTCTGCGCCCGCATCTTCGACGTGCGCGGCAAACCCCACTCGCCCCGGCGCCAGATCGTCCCGCAATGTGAGCGCCGGAATCTCATACGCGCCGCCGTTCTGCGGCAGGAACGCGATCGGCGCGGCCGTCCACAGCGTGTCGAGCCGTCGCCCGAGCGCCTCGCTGGCCTCGGCATACTTCGCCTCGTCGACGCGGCTCGTGCGATAGACGACGAACGGCGGCAATACCTCGAAGCCGGGGTAATACAGCACACCGTGCTGGATCGGGAACAGCACGTCGTCGATCGGACCGTTGATGCCGCGTGCGCTGTAGTGCGACTCCCAGCCGCCCGTCGTGACGATCAGCATCGCGCGCTTGCCCGCGAAACGGCCCTCGCCATAACGCTCGCCCCAGCGCGCATCGGAATGCTCGCCGACGCCATACGCGAGACCGTACGCATAGACACTCTCCACCCAGCCCTTCATGATCGCCGGCATCGAGAACCACCACAGAGGAAACTGCAGGATCACCGCATCGGCCCACTTCAGCTTGTCCTGCTCACGCGCGATGTCCTCGCTCTGCAGGCCGTTCTCGAACGCATGCTTCGATTCGAGCGACGCGAAGAAGCGCTCGCCGCTGTGACGCTCGCTGGTGTCGTGTGCGTCTAGCGACGCTTTCCAGTTCATCGCGTACAGATCGGACACGCGGCGCGTTCGAGATGGCGGACAGTGAAGTCCTTCATCGAACCGTTCAACGATTTCGGTTCGGGATGCGCATAGATGATGAGAACGTTCATGATGGGACCTTCGTGGCTGAAAACAGTCACGATAGGCATCGCCGAGGTATATTGGAAATGAATTCCCCAATATGTCAGGTATTGCCGTGGTTAATCTCAGAAGACTCGACCTGAACCTGCTGGTCACGCTCGTGTTTGCCCACAAAAAAAGAAAAAAGAAAACAATAAAGATGAAAAAACCGTTGCCGACGCGACTCAATAAAGAACGAAAATGCAAGCAAAACGAAAGATGTAGAGCCTCCGATTTACGGGCACAACCCAGCTAAAGGCGTTATCGGGAGGTGGATGTCAGTGCGGCAACCCGCTCCGAATGCTCGAATTGCGCCTCTCCCGGCATACCCCCCACCGACCGAAGGACCAAATCCGATCCACCGTTGCGGGTCGCGCGCCGACTGATCCGGCCGCCACGTCGGCCAAAGCTGACGCTCGCCCGTTTGACGGCGAAGGCTGCAGGTCGCTTCGCTGCCGTTCGCAGGCAGATGTTGGCGAGCGGACACTTCTCGCGTTCAGCAAATGACAGTCCCAAACCCGCCTTAGTCGCCCGCAATTACGCCGACAGACGTCTCTTCCTTTAACACGCTGCTGAAGAAAACGGCTACTACTGGATCATTGACGACACCGGCTTTCCAAAGAAGGGACGTCATTCGGTCGGAGTGGCACGTCAGTACTGTGGGCAACTCGGAAAGCAGGACAACTGCCAGGTTGCAGTGAGCCTGTCGATCGCGACGCAACGCGGCAGCCTGCCGATTGCCTGGCAGCTGTATGTCCCCAAGGAATGGGTTGACGACCGGGAACGTGCCCGTCGTGCGGGCATTCCCGACGATCTGGCCTTCGAGACCAAGCCTCAGATTGCGCTGGCCCAGCTTCGCGAGGCTATGGCATCCGGCGTTGCACCGGGCATCGTGCTGGCCGATGCTGGGTATGGCGACGAAACCGCTTTCCGGGAAGGCGTAACGGAACTGGATTTGTTGTACGCGGTAGGGATCCGGCCGGGCACCTCTGTGTGGGCACGAGGTACGGCGCCGCTTCCGCCCAAGCCCTGGAGCGGGCGCGGTAAGCCACCGAGATTGTTGCGCCGTGCGCCCGGCCACGAGCCGATCGCCGTGAAGGAACTGGCCATGCAATTACCCGTAAGCGCCTGGCAATCCGTAACCTGGCGCGAAGGCAGCAACGCAGCACTTTCCTCGCGCTTTGCCGCCGTACGGGTTCGTCCCGCATATCGCGACTATTGGCGAAGCACCGTTCGCGACGAAGAGTGGCTGCTTATTGAATGGCCTGATGGCGATCCGGAGCCGCTCAAATACTTTCTTACTACCGCCCCTGACGAAGCGAGACTTGAGAAGCTTGTGTTCGTGACCAAAATGCGCTGGCGCATCGAGCGCGACTATCAGGACCTGAAACAGGAGTTCGGGCCCGGTCATTATGAAGGGCGAGGCTGGCGTGGCTTTCACCACCACGCCACACTGAGTATCGCTGCGTATGGGTTTCTGATGGCTCAGCGACTCCGAATGCAATCAGATGGACGCGATAAAAAAACTTCCTTGAACGCGCGCTGTCTGCCCTTCCCCCGGATTACATCCCCCGGGGCAGTCCAGCGCGCTCAACGCCACGTTCCTGATTCCACTACTACGTTGCGCATCCTGCTTGGGCTAAGGCTCATGCAACGATGGCTCTCTTCCTGTATGGCAATAGAGCGCGCAACTAATTATCTGACACAGTAAGATTAGGGAATCGTCATAGCGCCGTCGCAGTTATGACCGTGGTTGCACCCTTCGCTATGTCATTGATCCGGTCTTGAGGCACCGGCAATACGTTGATCTGCGTAGTCGTAGTCATTGGATTCGCCTCTTGCTGGTTCAACCGGCCGCAATCATGCGTACCGTAGCGCCACGATCAACTACGACGCGCGAATCATTCCAAGCGCCGCAGCGTGTCGTGCCGGGTCAGGCGCGCTCCAGCGCAGCGAGCTTCTTCCGACCACGGCATGCAGACCCGGAAAGACGCGGGCTTCCAACCGGGAATCTTCCGGTTTCCTCCAAGCTCGCCCGTGCATGGCATTACCGGAAGTCACCAGATCCAACGAGATAATCACCGCTCCCTGAACGCTTCACGAGCCTTGAAAATCGGCTTCAGAATGTAGTCAAGAATGGTTTTCTCACCGGTACGGATGTCGACCGTCGCGATCATCCCGGGCAGAATCGGTAAGCTTTTTCCGCCTGCATGCAACTCACTGGAGTCTGTCAGCACAAGCACGCGGTAATACGTCGCATCGGGCCGGCCCGATGCGGCCTTCTGGTCGTCCTTGAGCGTGTCGGGGCTGATGTGCTGAACCGTGCCTTTCAAGCCTCCATAAATTCCGTAGTCGTAAGCCGTAATCTTCACGGTGGACGGTTGATTAGGATGCAGGAATGCGACGTCCGAAGGCTTGATGCGTGCCTCGACGAGCAATTGATCTTCCAGCGGGACAATTTCCATAATGTGCTCGCCCGGCTGGATGACCCCGCCAATCGTATTGAAGCGAATATTCTTCACCGTGCCGTACACCGGTGCAATCACAGTCGTACGCTGTAGAACATCCGCACGACCCACTACGGTTTCGCTGGTTTGCGCCAGTTCGAGTTCCAGCTTCGTGAGTTCCGAGTTTGCGTCGGCCTGAAATCTGTTGCGACGCTCGACGATCTGTGAGCGCAGGTCGTTTGCCTGCCGGCGCATGCGGAGCAGTTCGACTTCAGAAACAAGACCTTTGGCCGCCAGCGGCTCGGCCAGGCCAATTTCCTTGCTCGACAGCGAGTAGCTCTTTTCCAACGCGGCCACGCTATCGTTCAGTGCACGACGTCGCGCGTTGTAAGCAAGCGTCTCCTGCTTCACGACCGTAGGCACGGCTTTCACGTCGTCAGGAAACGTCAGCGGCTGCTCGTACGCCTCGGCACGCAAACGCGCAATCGTCGCCTTCAGTCCTACTGACTTGGACCACGCTTCGCGATAGCTCGTCTCGGCTCGCGTCGGATCGATCTTTGCCAGCACTTGTCCCTTCTTGACAATGTCGCCTTCACGTACGTCCAGTTGTTCGAGAATGCCGCCCTCAAGACTCTGGATGACCTGTTCGCGGCTCTTCGAAATGATGGTCCCCTCGCCGTGCGTTATCTCCTCCACGCGCGCAAAGTACGCCCAGGTCAGACCGCCGGCCAGGACCGTGAGAATGACGTAAAGCATGATCATTGAGCCCGGCGTCGACTGCGTCAGCAGCGATTCCCGGATGTCGCTCATGAAAGCAGCGTCGCCTTTGGCGAGCTTAGCCTTTTTCTTGCCTCGTTTGAAAATATTGAAGTTCATTGCGATTGCTCCTTGTTCGGTGCGCCTGCCTGCGTATTACCCGCTTGCGCAGCGGCTGCCGGTACCGTCTTTTTGGCGCTCATGATCCTGATCTTCGCGGCAACGGCCTGAGGCGCCACGGGCGTATTTGTTGCGGCCGCGACGCCGGGCGAGGTGCCCGGTCGCGCGCGCTTCGGCGTTCCATCCACCGCTGCCGGTTCGCTCTTGCCTGACAGCATCGCGAGGATCTTGTCCTTCGGACCATCGGCCACGACCTTGCCTTCTTCGACTACGACAATCCGGTCAACCAGGGCCAGCAAGGATGGGCGATGGGTCACCACAACGATCGCCTGCCCCGCAGTTGCACGCGCGAGATGTTCAAGGAAGAGCGCCTCGGTTTGGGCGTCCATTGCGCTCGTCGGCTCATCGAGCAACAGGAGCTCCGGCCGGGCAAGGAGGCTGCGGGCCAGTGACACCAGCTGACGCTGGCCACCGGAGATGCCCGCACCACCTTCTCCGATTGGGAGGTTGATACCCCGTGGGTGGCGGCTAGCGACATGATCAAGCCCTGTCAAACGTATCACGCGTAGAAACTCGTCGGCGCTCGCTTCCGGCCGTCCGATCATCACGTTTTCGCGCAGACTGCCGTGAAAAAGACGCGCGTCCTGGCCCACGTACCCCACAGCTTTGCGCCAGTCGGCGAGGTCAATCTGCTCAACGTCCAGACCGTCCGTGAACATCTGCCCTCCGACCGGCGCGTAAAGACGCGCCATCACACGCAGAAGGGTCGATTTACCGCTCCCAATGCGGCCCAGGATAGCAACCCGCTCGCCGGACTGGATGCTCAAATTGACGTCCTTCAGAACCGGCGGATTCGGTTGCATCTCCTGTGTGGGATACGAGAAGCAGACGTCCTTCAGGGTGATTTGCCCCGAGAGCGAAGGCTTCGGCAGATACGTGCGCGATGAATCGCGATCGACAGGCATCGCCATCAAGCTATTCAACGAATGTAGCGCGGCCTTTGCCTGCTGGAAGCGCAAGGCGAGTCCCATCACCTGGCTCAGCGGCGCAGTAATCCGGCCAGCCAGCATCACCGTACCGATCAACGCGCCTTGCGTGAGCTCGCCTGCGTCGATCAGGTAGACGCCGAACACGATCAGCACCACGGTCTGCAACTGCTGCAACAAGGTAATGAAGCTCGTCGCCTTGCTGGAAATCTGACGCGACTTCATCGAAGAAGATGCCGCCATCGCGCTGAAAGACTCCCAGCGCTTTTGCATATGCCCTTCGCCACCCACCGCCTTGAGTGTTTCCAGACCTTCAACCGATTCGATCAGCACGCCCTGCTTGAGCGACGCTTCCTTGAGGTTCTCTTTCATGATCCGCGCGAGCGGCCATTGCACCAACAGACTCACACCGATGATCAACGGGATCATCAGCAACGGCACCCAGCCGAGCGAACCGCCGACCGCGAATACCACGCCTACAAAGACGAGCACGAATGGCAGATCGGAAATTGCAGAGAGCGTGGCAGAGGTTGCGAAGTCGCGCACCGACTCGAACTCGCGCAACTGGTTGGCGAATGACCCTGCCGACGACGGTTTGTGCTCCATGCGGATGGAGAGCGCCTGGCGGAACAAAAGCGTGCCCATGACCAGGTCGGCTTTCTTGCCGGCGACGTCGAGTAAATGGCTACGTACATGGCGCGAGATCGCTTCGAACAGCATCGCAATTCCAACCCCGATCGCGAGCGACCAGAGCGTGACGTAGGCCTGGTTCGGGACCACGCGGTCATACACGTTCATCGTGAAAAAGACGCTGGCAAGGCCGAGCACATTGATCAGCAATGCACCGAGCGCAGCACTCGCGTAGTAGCGTCGATAACGCCATAGCGTGCCCAGCAACCAGTGGCCGGCCGGTTCGACGCTATCCCCTTCGCGCAGCTCGACTTTGGCCGTCGGCTTGACCAGAATGGCGTAGCCCGAATAGATTTCGTCCATTTCCTCTTGGGTGTACTCCACGGGCTCGGGACCAATTTCCGGCACCATCACCTGATATAGAACGCGGCTTTTGGCTTCCTTGTCCGGATTCGCACGCCGACCCAGCAGCACGCAGCCACCCGTGCGGCGATGCAGCAAGATGACCGGCAGCACGTGCTCCGGCAGCAGTTGCAGACGACGCTCCACCAAGCCCGCCGTGAGGCCCGCGTTTGACAGGGAGTCGAGCGCCAGTGACGGCGAAAGCATGCCGCTCTTCGGCAGCCCCGCGGTGAGCGCCTGCGCCGTCTTGCCGCAACCGTAGCGCTCGCAGATCCACATCACGGAACCGAGGAGGCCGTCCTCGTTGGTGAGGGGCGCGGCAGCCTGTACGTCAGGAAAATCGTTTCGAGTCATGATCGTAACCGGTTAGATTGAAGTATGTGGTGCGACACCTGAACCGCAATCCAGACTCAGAAAACAATGAAGCAATGCTCGTCGTTTAAAGGATCGATTCGGCTAATTCGGGTGACCTGATGAACGAAACATAAGATTTCGTACTGGCTCCAATTGTCCGGATATCGGTGACCCCGCGAAATCAGACAGCCGCGACAACATAGTGAGACTGGTACGAATTTTTAGTTCACAGTCTTTCACAAGCACTGATTTCCGCGGCGATTGTCTGACCAGATAGGGCCGCCAGTATCAATGGTGGCCAACCCACTATTCGCCTGTTAATCTTGTCTCGTTGTAATGCAAGGCATTGTGCCCGGAGATAAAGGACGCCCCAAATGGAGAATGCCGCCATCCAGGTCATGTTTGCCGACGATCACCCTGCGATCGTTGCCGGACTGATTTACATGCTTGAAGAACACCGTACCATCAAGACAGTGGGCACCTGCACAAACTCGACCGAGCTGATCGCGGAACTCGGCACGCAGCCATGCGATGTACTGGTGTGCGATTACTCCATGCCGGGCGGCAATTACGGTGACGGCATTACGCTGTTTTCATTTTTGCGGCGCCGATATCCGGCCATGCGCATTGTCGTGCTGACGATGATCGACAACCCAGGTATCATCCGCTCGCTGCTCAAGCTCGGCATTCAGTGCATTCTGAGCAAGGCCGACCCGATGGAACATCTGGTCGCCGCGATTCACGGCGCATATGCAGACGCACGTTATTTCTCTCCAACCATTTCAAAGATTGTCTGGCAACTCAACGTGGATACGCCTGCCTCCGGCAGTCGAGCGCTTACTGCACGCGAATCCGAAGTGGTCCGACTCTTCGTGTCGGGACGGTCGGTCAACGAAATCGCAGCGCAACTCAAGCGCAGTAAGCAAACCATCAGTTCGCAGAAAGCCAGCGCAATGCGCAAGCTAGGCGTGGGAAACGACATCGAGCTGATCAAGTGTTCGATTGACACGGCGCCTACCCTCGTACCGGAAGATGGTGCCCATGATGCGTCCGATCCGACGCAGCCACGCGACGGCAAACCCTGACGACGAGATGAGAGCGGCGACGAGGGCCTTTAAGTGCATACGCGACCGAGGGTAGCATCGCAACAAAAAACACTAAAAGCGCAAAAGCGATGAGTTTGGACGCGTGTGATGCGAAGACTGATCCGGTCAGATCTCCGGCTGCGACCCATCGGTCGCCACACCGAGCCCAGCTTCGTATGCAAAGTGAAACAGGTCGGCGTCCCGTTCAATCCCGAGCTTTCGCATCGCGCGGGTCTTTTGGGCACTGATTGTCTGCTTAGTGCGATGTAGTCGGTCGGCGATTTCATTCACAGACATACCTGACACGAACAGCCGGATGACTTCCGTTTCGCGCGTGCTCAGCGTTTGGGTGCGTTCGTTCCGACCAGGAGAGGAATCCGGAATAGCGTCTTTCAGGCTTCGCGAGGTAGAAAGAAAGTAGGTGGCGCCCGCATAGACAGCGTGAATCGCGGAGATCAAATGGCTCGTGTCATGAGCTTTACTTAACACCGAATGCACGCCACGCTTTGACATTTCACG
Source organism: Paraburkholderia sp. UCT2 (assembly GCF_014397665.1). Lineage (NCBI taxonomy): Bacteria > Pseudomonadati > Pseudomonadota > Betaproteobacteria > Burkholderiales > Burkholderiaceae > Paraburkholderia > Paraburkholderia sp. UCT2. The sequence continues at coordinate 28,495 of NZ_VZQO01000042.1, read as the reverse complement.
CGTAATGGCAGGGTTTTCGATAGTCGTGAAGACTACGATCTTGAGCGCCGGGTAGGTTCGTCGCAAGAATGCCAGCAACGTCAAGCCGTCCCCGTACTCTCCACCGGGCATCGCGTAATCGGTAATGAGGACATCGCAAGGGGCGCTGTTCAGCACCTTGATGAGCTCGCCGGAGTCTCCTGCCGTGCCTGTAATTTCCAGCGTAGGTACAGCGGAAAGTTCGTGCTTGATACCGGAAAGGAGTGCCGGATGATCGTCGGCCAGCACGACACGGATTTTCATTTTGCTCATGCAAAGCTCCGCGGAAATGGGATGAACCGGGCCGCGACGGCAAGCTCAATGTACCCGAATCTGACTTATCCGAGAATACCCTCTGGAAAACTGGAAAGCAAAAAAAGTGGGGCAAATTCGACTGACTGGAGAATTTATGGCTTTCCCTCGTATGTGTCGGATTTCCGAGGGCTGGCCACCTGGAACCGAGAGCCGGGCCATTGTCGACGTTGTCAGGTAGCTGAGGTCGTCGCGAAGAGGGCCAGATGAAGAAATCAAAATCGCCGCTTCACGGTCACCGTTTGGCCGCTGGCGTCATCAGCACGCCGTGCGTTGGTATTTTCTCTTTCAGTTGAGCTTGCACGTCATCGAGGAGTTGCTCTTCGAGCGCAGCGTGGTCGTGACGTACGAGACGATCCGAGGCTGGCGCGACAGATTCCGTGCAGGCTTTGATGCCGCTTGAAAGCGGCCCGACGCGAGACAGATAGCACCCGGCATCTCGATGCGATGTTTTTGACGCTGCGCACCCTCCCTTCCCTGCTTGACGAACATGACGCCGGGCCCCGAACAGTCATCAACCCACGCGTAAACGTGGGCGCCGCATGCGAGGCTTATTTGACAAACCGCCTCAACATGCGCTGGCACTGGATCGTCACGTTGATAACCCATCCTGCGGACGTCCTTTCACCAGAATCAGATTTCTCAACCGACCTCAGGACACTCAGATTCTGATACCTCCGCAAGAACTTCACGCAGTGTTTTCGTGTCGGTCAGAACATCGGTGCGCAAACGGGCGTCAAGAGTCTCAATCATTTTCTGCGCCACCTGAACACCATCCTTCGATATCGTCATTTCCAGCCGGGCGCATTGATCTGCCAGGGCGCCATGCCCAAACACCGCTAACGCGCCTCGCAGCGAATGCAACTCAGCCAGCAACCGGGTTGCATCCCCGTCATTGTGTGCCGCACAGATCACCCTCAGCGATGCCTCACACGACTTCCGGAACGTTTCACGCGTCTGTTCCGGGACGGCTCGCCCCCCCAGCATGCCGTCGCGCCTGGGCTCGCTTCCATCCGCTTCTATCACCACGCGTGGCACGCCAGTCACTTCCGACAGAACCGCCGACAACTCATCCAGTTGTAGCGGCTTGGTCACCACGCGTGCCATGCCGGTCGCCTCGCACCACCTTCGCACCTCCAGCGTTGCGCTCGCCGTGGCCGCCACAATCGGCATGTCCGGCCAGTGCACCTGTGCTTCGCGTGCCAGCGCGTAGCCGTCCAGTACCGGCATCGACAGATCCGTCAGCAGCACATCAAAGCGTTCCCGCGATAGCCAGTTAAGTGCGTGCTGCCCATCTTCTGCCGCCCGCGTCTCGCAGCCCAGCATCCTCAACTGCTCCTCGAACAGTTGACGGTTCACCGCGTTGTCCTCCGCGATCAGCACTTTCAACCGGCGCGACGACAGCACCTGCTGCGTCTCATCGCACGCCTGGAGCGCCTCGCCTTGCAAGGTGTACCGCAACGCCGCCACAAGCCCCTTCAGGCTGTAGCTCGAGACCTTGACTACCTGCTCTACCGCTACCGGATATGCCGGACCTTCCGTAATACTGTCGATCACCCACGACGACTCCGCTAACAAACCGCTTTCATCATCCGCGTGCCAGGTGTCACGCTCGCCGCAGAGGATCAGCGCGTCCGCCTCGTTCAACATCGCCGGGTAAAGTTGCGCCGGATGCCGGTATGCCTGCACCTGCAGCCCCCACGCCTCCAGCGCTGCCACTGCATACGTGTGCCAGGCGTCCGCCGCAGCCACGAACAGTATCCGCTCTCCCGCGAAACGCGGCATGTCCGACTCGCCTTCGCTCTCGCCCAGCGGCACCCGCGCCGTAAAGCAACTGCCCTGACCTGGCTCGCTGCGCACGGCGATCGTACCGCCCATCGCATCGATCAGCCGCGCGCACAACGCGAGGCCAAGTCCCGTGCCGCCAAAGCGACGGTTGATCGTTGCATCCGTCTGGCTGAACGCCTGGAACAGAAGCGCCTGCTGTTCCGACGACATCCCGATCCCGCTGTCTTCCACCTCGATCGTCAACATCGCGTCCTGATCGTCCACGCCCGCCTCCACCGACAACCGCAGCGTCACCTCCCCATACGCCGTAAACTTGATGGCATTCGCCAGCAGGTTGTTCATCACCTGGCCAAGCCGAGTCGGATCACCCTGCATCGGCAGCACCGGCGACGTTCCGAACACGCCCGACAGCCTCACGCCCTTTGCGCGCGCCAGCGGTCCGAACATCAACAGCGCCCGAGACGCCACCTCCTGCGCGTCGAATGCGATCCGCTCCAGTCTCATCTCGCCGGCCTCGCTCCTCGAGAAGTCCAGCACATCACTGACGACCTCAAGCAGTCCGTCCGCCGAGGCCCGGATCGTCGTCAGACGGTCGCGCTGCAACGCATCCAGTTGCGAGCGCGACAGCAGTTCCAGATTTCCCATGATTGCATTCAGCGGCGTGCGGATCTCATGGCTCATCGCCGCAAGGAACGCCGATTTCGCCGCGTTGGCGGAGTCGGCCGCCTGCTTCGCGTCACGTAGCTGCCGCTCCAGACGCTTTCCCGCCGTGATGTCCGTGAACGCCGTCACAAGCACGTCCTGTCCCTGGTAGCGCGCCGGCACGACGCTCACCGAGAGGTCCATCGCCCCGCCCTCGCGCGTAGGGAGCGTCAGTTCCTCGTGCAGCATGCCGTTCGCCCCCGTTGCCCCGCCGCGCTCCCGGTGACGTCGAACCAATTCCGCCGACAGCGTCTCGGTCGGCACCACTACCCGCGCCGCAGCGTCAATCATCGTCGGGCTGCGCAATAGCGCCTTTCCGCTCTCCACTGCGATCAGCCCCAGCCCCACTGGCGCCGTTTCGACCAGCATGCGGCTCAGGTGCTCACTCTCGAACACCCGTCGCGATCGCTCAATTGCCGGCCGGAAAACGCGTTGCTTGAGATAGATCAGAAACCCCCATACGACGGCAAGCGTCGCAAGCGTAAGCACAGCACCGATACCGATCTGTTTGCCGATGCCCGCAACAAGGTCGCGCCACGTCAATACATAGACAAGCACCCAGCCCGTATCGCCAAGACGATCCGCAATCGTGAATACACCGTCCCGCCAGGTTTCGCGTTGCATGCTGCCGGTCGCTCCCGCGACACCTAACGCCCGAACGCGATCAATCAATGCAGGGGCCTGCTCATTCCAGGCCGTGCTCGCTACTATTTCTCCTTTCTCTGACACGACCGTATACGTGCCATCGAACCCGCCAACGGTCAGAGGTGCTGTCAAGATCTCCGGGTCGTATTCCGTCACGAGGATCGCAAACGGTGATCCGTCTGAGAACACCGGCGCGGCGATGCGAATCGCCATTTTTCCCGTCAAGGGACTGATAGCAGGCAGCATCCAGGATACGGGCCGACGATTATCGGGTTGCTCGCCCGCATGGATGCCGGCCAGACCATCCAGCCCATCCCCCAGATCCGCAATCAAATGCGCACGGCCGGCAGACGTCCCGGCCATCGCTGCCTGGTGGGGCAAGGGCGCAGACAGAATTCCGGCAATATTGTGCTGCGCACCATAGAAATAGCGGCTCGCCTGCTGGCCCCGCACCAATGAATTTACTGCGCTGACACGACCGAGTTGTGCAGTGAGACCAAGATAGCGACGGCGTTCATCGTGGGTCAGGGATTTACCCGGCATGTCGAACAACAACGGCGGTTGTGCCGTGGACGTGGGCAATGGCACGAATGCGTACCCCTGACTGCGAAATCGCGTGATTAGCTCAAGATCGACCTGATCCGCGTCCTGCCACGCCAGCTCCGCGCTGACTAGCGCGGAGCGGAACAATGCTTCGCTCGAGTTGACTTCGCTCATGACGAGGTTGCGATCGACGAGGAAGTTCTGCCGCTCGGCTGCAACCTGCCCGCGTACCGCCGACAACGCCGCGAGCGTGAAAGCGAAAAGCATCATGATCGTGGTCACCAATCCCCCACCGAACACCAGCAGCTTCTTGTAGCGCTGCAACTGGTTCAAGGCATCATTCTGTGGAGCGGAGGACATGGCGGCACCGGGTTCGTTCTGGAGACTGTCGATGCACCTTTGACAATCACACTGACGTAGCGCACCGGACCAAAACGATTATCGCGGCGCGAGAGCGGATCCGATCAGCCGCCCCCACAAATCAGACCCATGCGATGCGAAAGCAAATAATAATCAGACCCGTCAACGTGCCGGCGTGCGCACTGAGTGTGAGTCAAGGCTTCGCGAGTAGGTTCGGACGAGTCAGTACTCGCGAACATTTTTGCCAACAGTGGTTCTTCACCCCTGCCTCACTCATCTCTGTGCAGACTGTATTGAGCGCAATGAAGATCCCGCATCGCGCTCGCTGACGATCATCCCGCGGTGCTTTTTCGGCATTAAGCAATTACTGGCTGTAGTCCTCCCACGACGTTTTAGGCACGGCGAAGGACTCAGGCGAACCAGGCAAGTCGCTAGACGCTTCCTCTTGCGACATCCTCGTCACGGAATACGCGATGCCATGGGGATAATACGGTGACGGCTTGAGGTTTTTAGCCTTCCTGCTGCGAAAGTATCCTGCGCTCAGCTCAGAATCGTGGTCTTTACGACATTTGAAAATGCCGCCTCACCCATGCAGGTATCTTCACGTTGCTGGCATGTTGACGGGATCGCGGTGAGAAGCAACACAACACACCTGCCACAGACGTCATTTCTTATGCCGGCTACCGATTTCCGTCCGACGCGATTGGCTAGGCGGTGTGGCGATACTTGCGCATAGCCAGAGAATCGCTGGCTGGGCGCGGCATTGAGCTCACGTACGAAACGGTGCGACGCTGATCGGTGAAGTTCGGGCTTGCCATTGCTCGACGCATCCGTTCCACCGCGTTGGACCGGGCCAACAGGTGGTACCTCAACGAAGTGGTGATCACGATCGACGGCAAGCAGTACCCGCCGTAGCGTGCTATGGACCAGCCTGGCGCGGTACCGGATGTACTCGCACAAAGCCGGCGCGAGTGGCATGCGGCGACGCACATCATGCGTGATCTGCTTAGGAAGCACCGCCGCGCTCCGCGTGTTCTGATCACCAATGACGTGGAACCCCCACAGCACAAAGAATTGCACAACCGGGCGTAGAACGGGCACCAGCCGACGCGAGTGCGCGAAAAAGTGTTGCACGCTCCAAATCAGCGCGCTATCTGACGCGATTCGCGTCGGCTCATGCTCAGGTGAGCAATCGGTTCAAACGCTGCCGGTACAGCGCGAACGCGCAACAGAAGCGGCAGACACGCAAGGAGGCCTGCGAGGCGTAAGAAGCTGCAACCGGAAATCCGATTCCGGATCGCCTTGCCAACCAGGTGAGCCAAACTTATGTCATGCGATTTCGCATGCACGTCATTCGGCAAGTTGACATGCCAGTCACGGAAAATATCGACTGAAGCACGCGAGACTCACCGAGCGCGAAGCGACCGACTCATCCAGAGAAGCATAGTGTCGTAACTCAGACCAACGAGTCTTTAGGATTCTCTGCGTGGTTCAGCGTGCGTCCGGCGTTCGATGCTGTCCTGACCGTCGGGGCGTCGACCGCTAACGCCGCCAGTTGCTCACGCATGCCGCCCGTCATACCGTCGAACGCGATGCGCTGACTGGCCGTAAGCGGCGAAGCGCCAGTTCGGCTCGTCAATGCGAGTGGATCGGTAGGGTGATTGTTCCGCCGCACCTCGAAATGCAGGTGAGGTCCCGTGGACCTGCCGGTGCTGCCTACTGCGCCGAGTCGTTGTCCTTCAGTCACGGACGCGCCAACGCGCAAATCGCGGGCGAAGCTAGACAGATGTGCGTAATACGTCGTATAGCCTTGCGGATGATTGAGCACAACGTACTGCCCATATCCGCTTTCGTTGCCTACGAACTTCACGGTTCCCGAAGCAGCCGCCACTACGGGCGTCCCCTTCGGCGCGCTAAAGTCCACGCCAGTGTGAAAATGCTGCTTGCCGCCGACCGGATGGACACGATTGCCGAAAGTCGAACTGACCCTAACGTAATCGAGCGGCATCGAAAAGGGTTCAGCGGCAAGCCGCCGTCCGTCGAATGAATAATAGTCCCCGTTGGCGTGCCCCGGTGCGACAAACCACACGGCCTGATAGACCTTAGCGCCTGAGCGGAGTTCGACGGCCGTCACGCGCCTGCGCTGTGGCGCCGCGGCATCGCGCCCGTGGAAAACGCGATAGGTGTCGCCCTTCTGCGCGGGCGCCGCAACGTCGAGCCGGGAGGCAAAAATACGTGCAATCTGTTCCCGTATCTCGACAGGCACGTCGGCCCGCACCAGAGTATCGCGCAAGTTGCCTTCGATCCGCCCAGCGTATGACCCGATTTCGGCCTCCGGCACGACAAACGGCACAGCGCCAGATAGCGGACTATTTTGAGCCTCGCCAACGAACCCGCTGAACTTGCCGGCAATATCGGCCGAACCTTCGGACATCTGCCGAGGTCGCTCGACGGGTTGCGCAGCCGGCACGGTCACCCCAAGGCCGGACCAGATCGCGCTGGATGCCTTCACGCGATTGAATATTTCTGGTGCTGCAGTCGAAACTGATAGGCCCAGAATCGCGACCATGCCACACAGCACTCCTGCGCCCGCGATGGAACTCGCTGGAGATTTACATCTGGAACGCATAGAATTGCCCACTTCGATGGCAATGGCTTGCGCCTTGGGGAAGGTGTTACCTAGAAAGTGGAACGACATCATGTCAAAACCTCGCAGTCAAAATAGAGGGCTGCAGGCGTAAATGACAGTGCTTGAAACGCGCGGCAGCGGGCGGAAACGGCATAGAGCGAAAATCCAACAGTCTGGGTACCCTTCCGCCTACACAATCCGGTCAGAAACCGTTGGAAAGGGTCCCTTCGCTATCTACATGCGAGTCCTAAAAGGGTTAATGCGATAGAGATAGAGTAAGGCGGCGCCCCATTTCGCCCTATGTGACCAATCCGAAAGAACTCTGTCCCCGTAAGTATCGACCTGCGGCAGCGAGTCGCATCGCCCCCGCGCACGGCACAATCACGAAGCTCGACGACCTCAGACGAGCGCCAGAGGTTCATGGAGATTCGACTCTTCGCCCGCCCAATTTGCTTTGACCGGAGGCATGCAATTTCGGACTTGTAAAGCGGCGCGCCTTATACCTCCTCGCTTTTATCGGTTGTTCTTCTCGGGATCGCCGGCGCAAGCTAGTGCATCCAACTTGCTGGGCTGATTCCCGCGCGATTCATGACGCCGACGGGTTTGCCAACAGGCCAATTTCGACTCATGGGAAAAAATTGGGCATTTTCGGTGACATCGTGAACAAGCTGTTCCACGAGGCAAATCCCGACGCGAGGACGCCGACAGTTGAGCCTGCTCCTGATCCGGCACAGAAGCGTTGAATATCGCAAACAGCTGACGCAGGATCTGAAGTATTCCGGACACTTGAATGACTCGGCGAGCGTGAACATCTGGCTGCATAGCGAGGTGACGGCGACGCTGGCCGCACAGGGTGGCAAGTTTCCGCCCGATCTGGGCGGTTAAGCCACGCGTTGACAGAAAGTCCAATACGAGCCTCTTCTAATTCGCCAGAGCCCCAAAATTCATACGTGTCATATTGGCTGAATGCCGTGAATCGTCAAAACTGATTCGGACAGGCGCACGGGCATGCACGGATCACATCTGCCATCCCTCGCGGCTAACTCGGCGATGGCGCTTGCATTGACAGACCGCGACGAATACAGCTCATCGGCATAGACATGCCAGAGACGACCGCTCTCGCCTTTGCGATGACAAGTTCTACCGTTAGAAGCTGTTTCGAAATTAGTTAAACATCGGCTTGAGACACGCTCAACACATCAAAGCGCAAGCGAGAGAAAGGAAATTTTCATGGATATGGGCGTATCGTTCGTAGCGAATCTTCAGGCGTCAAAACGAGCGAAGCCAAGCAATCGATCGTTCGACTGGCCAATGCGTTTCTCCGAGACCACTGCCGTGTGGTGAACCGATTTTTGCGAGCGCCGGCGTGACGCCATGTTTTTACAGGCGCTGTCGATGATTCTCAGAACTGTAGCCCCGGTCGCGCTGAACAATTTACGGTCTATGCAGTGGACCTACCCACTCGCCACGAATGCGCGCATGGAATCTATTGGAACGAAGAAACGGGATTGCACAGCAACCGTGTGAACGGTACTAGTTTCGCCCGCAAGGCGAGACGCCGGTGCGTGCGGCCGAAAAGCCCTTCAAGGTACAACATGATTTCGGCGATCACCAACCGCGCCGAGTTGAACTTCATGATCTTCGAAGGAATGCTCAGGAATGCCACCTTCATCGAACTCACGAAGCGGTTTCTCAAACAGCTCACGCGCAAGATCTACTAGATGGTCGACGGCCATCCGGGCCGCATCGGTCTGCTGCTATCAAGATGTTTGCCGCCGACCAAGCAACGCGTCTGCGGTTGATCCGGCTGGCGAGCTATTTTCAGGAGCCTAATCCCAGACGAGACGCCCAACCAGGGACGTCAAGACTAACGCGATCGGCAAGATCTAACCGACCATCAAGACGGGAATGAGCCGGGATCAGCGGTGGCATCTGCGTCGTCCGCAAAAGGAACTCCCGTGATTCGCAACCCTACTGCAGTAAAAGCATGTCGATATAGCACCCGATCGACTACGAACTAGTTAATGATTTCATCAGTGCCTTTGTAATTTTCATTATTAATTTAGCAATACCTATCACGCAAATACGCTTTTTCGGGGCCTTTTACGAAGAGGAATCGATGATGCGGGCAGTCCATTAGAGAACTCGCGCTGAACGACAACTTGACAATACTTTTGAGGATTCTATGAGAATTGCTGTCCTAGACGATGATCAGGCACAAACCGACTTTTGCTCTCAGACGTTATCGCCGGCAGGGCATATCTGCCACGCGTTTTCCTCTGGCCGGGAACTGGCACGGCAGCTGAGACGGCAGACCTTTGATCTACTCATACTCGACTGGAACGTGCCAGACATGTCGGGCAAAGAGATCTTGTGCTGGGTTCGAGGTAGCCTCTCTGAACGACTTCCTGTTCTGTTCATGACGAGCCGCAGCGGTGAAGCGGATATCGCGTCAATACTTAATCACGGAGCCGACGATTACGTCGTCAAGCCGGTCCCTGGAAGTGTCCTGCTCGCGCGCGTCAGTTCGCTGTTGCGACGCACCTATCAGCTCAGTGCTGCTGGGCGCGAAGTCTATGGAGATTACGACTTCGATCTGATTGCGAAGCAGGCGCTGCTTAAGGGTACCGCTGCTGCGCTTACCCCAAAGGAATTCGAACTTGCACTGCTGCTGTTCCAACACTTGGGCCGACCGTTGTCTCGCGCCCACATTCGCGATGTAATCTGGAATCAGATTGCCGAAATCTCGTCGCGGACAATTGACACGCACGTGTCGGTACTACGTGCCAAGCTCAATCTGCGCCCGGAAAACGGTTATCGGCTCGCAGCGGTTTACGGTTATGGCTATCGCTTGGCTCAGATGAATAGTGTCGAGACACTCGAGCGTACGTCCCATTAATCGCGCACCGATGACGTCAGCGGACAAATGGTGATCGTGAAGCCGCGATTTTGATTTCTTCTTCTCGCCATCTTCGCGACGACCTCAGCAACTGACAACGTCGCTCGAGCGCAACGGAATAGAGGACGGACTGCGGTCGCTGGTCGGTTCGATTCCCGTTTCACATCTCACGGTGGTGCAGATCCGAAACCTTCCGTGCCATGCGCTGGCAGCGTCAAGCCTTGAGAGAAATTAATCTACGCCCAAATACTTTGGAAACGTGGCGGATGAGCCGTTGCGCGTCTCGTGGCGCAAAGTGCGCTGGGTTTTCTTCGGTAAATCGCCAATGTCGTGCCCAGGTATTTGCGGGCCTCAGCCGGCGAGCGCGTGAAGAATGAATTTGCCACCTTTGACGACGCCCATACGAACGAGGCTTATCGCGCGGAGCCGCTCAATCAACCGTCTGCTTGATGGTGTTTACCGTCGATAACGGCTATCAAACCGTTGTATTCGCCGCGCCGGGCCAGCGACGACAATGCCTATGGCCTTCCGGGAACATCAGAGTTCACCAAAGTTTTCCCCTGAAGTTGGGCAATGATTTCCCGCCGTCCTTTTGGAGAGGCTCGAAGCAGGAGGTTCAATGTTACTAAAAATTCGCGCTCTTCATTCTTTTGGAGATTGACGAACGCGAGTAGCGCCTGAACAGTTGCGGCCTCTTTGTTATTCGACATTTCGATTTCCTTTGATCTTCACACTACATCGCAAGTTGTAAAACTGCCGAAGAAGGGAAAGACTTATATCGCCCTGAAAAAATCAACCAGAACTCAACAAAAATAACAGCCAAACGTTGCTAACTGAAGTTGCAAAGGTTGCCCGAGAACGCATTGCGTATTGCCGATACAAGCTCGCCGACGTCAGCACTCTTTAGAATAAGGGAATGCACTCCAATCCGCGCGAGCGACCGTCGAAGATCAGGGTCGCCATTCATACTGAATACGATGATCTTCAAATCCGGAAAACACTTTCTCAAGAACGCCAGATAGGGAACTCCGTCGCCGTATTCGCCTCCGGGCATCGCGTCGTCAGTGACGAGTACATTACAGGGCACGCGAGCAAGACGTTCAACAACATCAGTCGAGTCGCACGCAGTCGCTACTATTTTTAAATCAGTATGTCCGCTCAGTACCATTCTGACACCCGATAATACGACAGGGTGATCATCGGCCACAATAATATTGATTATTCCTTGCACTTTACTACCTCGCGATCTATCGGAAAGACAGTTTTTCGCGCCATCTCGTCTGAGTCGCGACTCCAGGTGCACAATCCAAAACCCTTCATTGCCGTGAGTTTTATGAATTCAGATCGCACTCGGAATATTCATGCTGGAATAAAAGCACTTGCTATGCAAATAGCATCAACCAACGCCTTTCATACATTCTATTTTTCTGAGTATCGACGGAAATGCGACGGGTGTTATTTTTCTTTTACACCAGTCGGACTCGTCATAAATTTGTTTTTGGGGTTGTGGCGGCGCATAGAGAGAGGCTGAAGTTGCTCCTGTAACTCAGGACGTGGACACCGTTAGGTTGATGGCGCAGCAGTTCGCCGGAACCCGCGAGCGAAGTTGCGCGTGTGATGGTCGATGTAGGCAGGGCCGTTGTCCGACAGCCGTTCGACGGCCGCACCCGCCTGGGTCGCTCCGAAGCGTCGCTCGACCGCGGCGAGCATCACATCACGCACGACGCGTCGTCATTATGTGCGCCAGTAGTCGCTGCCCAATGGATGTCACCTACCGGTCATGGCAGTCCAGCGCGAAGGTCTCACGTAACGGCGAGCCATCGTCACAACGGAACTCGAAGCCTTCTGAGCGTCAGCGGGCATTGCTCCGATCAACGGCGACGAGTCCATCACGCCAACGATGCTTCGCGCTCGCGTGAACTGGATAAGGCTCGACGCTCTTGCGTGACAATGGCAGTACCAAGCCCGACATCAATCCTCAAGCCTGACATGGCGATATGGCGATATGGCGTCCTAAAGTCTGCGCTCCAGTTCATATATATTCGTCAGATTCGTCGACTCCTCCTTTCAACAAAATCGCTCGAATTCTTTCCACTAAATAGTACCAGGCATTGGCTGACGATTAGACACCCATATTTGGGTATAACCTGACATTCGCGTCGATATCCTCTGCGTGAATCGCGGAGGCCGAAAATCCGCTTTCATATGCAAACCTGAATAAATCAGCGTCACGTTCTATGCCCAGCTTGCGCATCGCCGCCCTTTTCTGTGCGCTCACTGTCTGCTTCGTCCGATTCAACTGGGCGGCTATTTCGTTAATCGTGACGCCGGACACGTACAGACGTACAACCTCGGCTTCCCGCCCCGAAAGATTGCGCGGGGGTATGGCTTGCGTTGGGCCGACTCTTCCGGGTTGCTCGCGTGAAGTCGGTGAAAAGTAGGTTGCACCCGCGTGAACTGCATGTATGGCGGTAATCAGATAGTCAACATCTTTCGATTTGTTCAGTACGGATTGGATACCAATTTTCCGCATCTTGGAAGCAATGGCGAAATTGTCGATCGTGGTGAAGACGATTATCTTAAGGTCGGGATATCGGCGCTTTAAGAACGAAAGCATGGCCATCCCGTCACCGTATTCTCCCCTAGGCATGGAGTAGTCTGTGATGAGAATGTCACATTCGACATTTGACAGAAAATTGACGATTTCCGTCGAATCCTGCGCCGTCCCAAGGACGCTGAGAGTATGGACTCTGGATAGTTCGTATTTGACGCCAGTGATTAATGCCGGGTGGTCGTCTGCAAGTAGCAGCTTGATTTTCATTGCTCGCTCGATCGGTCAACTGCATTTATGAATCGAATTTTGGAATGCTTAATGTAACGGCGACCATCGAGGGCGGGTATCTTACTAGCCTCATTCAATCCACCAAATTGTCTGACTGATCCGAAAAACCAACGGGATATATCTGGAGATAGCGCATTGCCGTCCGTATGATCCGACGACGGAGTGGTTCGTTTTCAACGAGCTTCGGGCGGCGAGAGCGTCAGTCGGATATTGCTGAGACAATATGAAATTCACATACGAAACGGTGCGACGCTGGTCGGTGAAGACCTAAGGGCTTCGAGGCGCAAGAAGCTGAAACCGGAAATCCGATTCTGGATCGCTTTTTCTACTAGATTAGTATGACTAACTTCACTCACTTTCTCATTCACGTCATTCTGGCAATTTGACAATTCCTCAATTCCACATCGTTCGAATATTCCAGGTCTGCTAGTCAGCGTGTTTGCACTCACCGGCCTGATTAACGAGATCCCCCTGGCAAGTCTTGCCGCGATCCTCATCCATACCGGCGTCAAGCTCGCCAAACCGAGTTTGTTCTTGTCCGTTGCGAAACAGGGACCGGGTGCATTCGCACCGTTCATCGCGACGATAATCGGCGTGCTCGCCGTGGATCTCCTGTTCGGCATCGCGCTCGGACTCGCGGTCGTTGTCCTCATGGTCGCGTGTGCGAATTTGCGTGGTCCCGTTATGTTTGCGCAGCAAGACGACCACTACCTGCTGTCTTTCCGCAAGGATGTGTCATTTGTCGGCAAGTGAAGGTCAAGCACTACCTGTGGCAGATTCCTGACCAATCGGCCGTTATCATCGACATGACCCGTGCCGACTACATCGATCACGATGTGCGCGACCTGATCAACGCGTTCATCGTCGATGCACGGGGCCGCGGTATCACGGTCGAGATCAGGCAGCAGCCACATCACGCGAAAGAACGGAATGGACGCTGGCTGTTCCGCAACCAGACCGCGCGATAAGCATTAAGTAGTGGAGCAGACACAGGGACGGGTTGTGCCACGATGAGGACCACTCATCTGCCCGACAGGTAGGAATGTTGGGCGGGTGTCTGTGCAACGCCGCCATCGCCACAACCGGATTCACCATCTGCTCCGTCAATCGCCGGCATACGAAATGGCGGCCGTGGCAGCGTGTTGTGTTGCGGGGCGTGGGCTGTTGGGTATCGCAGCCCCGATCGGGGCAAGCGACGGATGTACGGAATGATGGTCAGCAGGGGGATAGTGGAGGCACCTTGACGATCCGATCAGCTATTCCCGCCCGGCACGTTGCAACCTCGCTGCCTGCGTAGCAGATACAACAGAACCGACGATGCCCTACGCCGAAACGTGATGAGTCTCGACGCGTTTGGGCACTTAAGTAGCCCGCGAAAAGGTTGACGATTTTCTTGAGATGTTGGCGGAGTGGACGGGACTCGAACCCGCGACCCCCGGCGTGACAGGCCGGTATTCTAACCAACTGAACTACCACTCCTTTTCGAAGTTAACCTTAGCATGTCTGCCCGCGTTTTTCCAGCAAGAACCTTGCTCAAAAAGCACGAATCCGGATTGCGTCGCTACATGGAATATGATCCCAACAAATGTCAATATGACCAGTATTACTAATCGTGCCACGAGTAGCATGACTGCACGAATGTTTGTGCGACGCACACCGCCTTTTATCCTGGCCCCGCGCGATGCAATAAACCGGCGAGAGCGGCCTGCGTGCAGGCTTATGGCGGCTGCGGCATCAGGAATACGCGGATGAAGAAGCTGTGCAGCGCGCCGACGATGAAGGCCTTGAACTTCAAGTGGATCAAGTCAGGATAGTGGCACTCAACTGGCTATCGAAAGCATCAATCATGTCCTGCGCCGCCCCGACACCCTCCTTCGATATCGCGACTTCCATTTGAGCGCACTGCTCTGCAAGAGTGCGGTATCCAAACACATTTAGCGCGCCCCGCAACGAATGCAACTCGGCGAGTATCCGGGCCGCGTCGCCGGCATCGTACGCGGCATGGATCGCCGCCAGCGCCTCTTCGCACGATTTCAGGAATGTAGCCCGCACGTGGGCTGGCATTGCACGGCCGCCCAGCATCCCATCACGTTTCCTTTCCTGTTCCTGTTCCTGTTCCTGTTCCTGTTCCTGTTCCTCCGCCTGCACCGCCACACCCGGCACGCCGGTCACCTCCGACAGCGTTGCCGACAGCTCGTCCAGCTGCAGCGGCTTGGCCACTACCCGCATTACCCCGGCCGCCTCGCAACGCGCTCGCTCCTCCTGCGACACGCTCGCCGTCGCCACCACGATCGGCATTTCTGGCCAGCGTGCCTGCGCCTCTCGCACGAGCCCATAACCGTCCAGCACCGGCATCGCCAGATCGGTCACCAGCACATCGAAGCGCTCCCGTGAGAGACGTTCCAGCGCCTGCAGCCCGTCTTCCGCCACCTGCGGCTCACACCCGAGCATCTTCAACTGCTCGCTGAACAGTTCCCGGTTCACCGCGTTGTCTTCCGCCACCAGCACCTTCAGCCGGCGCGACAATACCCGCTGTGTCTCTTTGCCCGCCTCCAGCGGCATGCCCTGCAAGGTATGGCGTAGCGCCGCCGCCAGCCCTTTCAGACCATAGCTCGAGACCTTCACCGCCCGTCCCGTCGCTACGGGATACGCCGGTCCTTCCGCGCTGCAGTCAATCATCCAGGACGACGCTTCCAGCAGACGACGGACGTCGTCCGCATGCCAGGTGTCGTGCTCGCCGCAGACAATCAGGGTATCCGCCTCCTCCAGCGTCTCCAGATCGAGTTGCGCAGGATGACGATACGCCTGTACCTTCAGCCCCCAGGCCTCCAGTGCCGGCACCGCATACGCGTGCCAGGTGTCCGCCGCCGCGACGAACAGCACCTGCTCGCCCTCGAAGTGCGGCATATCCAGCCCAGGCTCGCCGTGACAGTCGCCCAGCGGCACCCGCACCGTAAAGAGGCTGCCCTCGCCGGGCACGCTGTGCACTGCGATCGTCCCTCCCATCGCATCCGTCAGCCGCGCGCATAATGCCAGCCCCAGACCGGTGCCACCGAAGCGACGGTTGATCGTCGTATCCGCCTGGCTGAACGCGCGGAACAGCATCGCCTGCTGCTCCGGCGATATCCCGATCCCGCTGTCTTCAACTTCGATCACAAGCTCTGGCTGATTATCACCGCCCGCTTCCGCCGACAGTCTCAATGTCACCTCTCCGTGCCCGGAAAACTTGATGGCGTTCGACAGCAAATTGTTCATCACCTGGCCAAGCCTCGTCGGATCGCCCTGCATCGGTTGAGTGGTCGATGTGCCAAATTCGCCCGACAACCTCACGCCCTTCGCCCGCGCCACCGGCCCGAACATCGTCAGTGCCCGCGAGGCCACCTCCTGCGCGTCGAACACGATCCGCTCGAGCGTCATCTCACCGGCCTCGATCTTCGAGAAATCCAGCACGTCGCTCACGATTGCAAGCAGTCCGTCCGATGAACCCCGGATCGTTTTCAGCCGGTCACGCTGCAGCGCATCGAGCTGCGAGTGCGACAGCAGCTCGAGATTCCCCTGGATCGCGTTGAGCGGTGTGCGGATCTCATGGCTCATCGCCGCCAGGAAAGCGGATTTCGCGGCATTGGCCGAGTCCGCCGCCTGCTTTGCTTCACGCAGTTGGCGATTGAGGCGCTTTTCCACCGTCACGTCCGTGAACGCCGTCACCAGCACGTCCTCGCCCTGGTAGCGCGCCGGCACGACACTCACCGAGAGATCCATCGTCCCACCCTCGCGTGTCGGCAGCGACCACGCCTCGTGCGCCATGCTGTTTGTACCGGTTACACCGCTTACATCTGCGCGTTGCCGGTGACGGTGAACCAGTTCTGCCGAAAGTGTCCGTGCCGCCGGCAGGACCACCCGCGCCGCGGCCTCGATCATCGTCGGACTGCGCAACAACGGCTTACCGCTCTCCACCGCAATCAGCCCCAGCCCTACCGGTGCCGTCTCGATCAGCGCGCGGCTCAGGTGCTCGCTCTCGAACACGCGTCGAGAGCGCTCAAGAACAGGCAGGAACACGCGCCGGTTGAACAGTAGAATCAGCGACCACACCACGAGGAGGATCACTCCAGTCGTCGCGGCCGACGTTCCAATCTGACCAGTCAGTGCCCGGGCAATCGAGCGCCACGACTGCACAAACACGAGCGTTGCGCCAGTCTCGCCGATTGGCCAGCCAAACAGCATGTGGCCGTCACGAAAGATCCTGCCTGTCGGCTCGACAATTCCTGCGACACCTAAAGCACGCGCGGTATCCGACGCCTTCGGGTCGACCGGTTGACGCGAAAATGAAGTGATAACCTGTCCATTGCGCGCGAAGAGCATAAGAGAGCCGTCAAGCCCACTGTCCCCTAGAGCGGCAGTGATAATGGTGACCGGTAACTCGTAAACAGCGACGGCGAACGGCTTCCGCTCCTTGTCAAACAGGGTCGCTGCAACTCGAACTGATCGCCTGCCGCTTAACGGACTATCGTAGGGAGGGAGCCACCGAAATGCACGCCCCCCGGTGCGGGGATCGAGCAAGGGCACGTCTCGCGGAACAAGGAGATTGCCGCCAGGTCCCGCGAGTGCAGAAAAAAAAGCAGCACGATCGGCAAGCAACGTCGCCATCCGGGCATCGCCAGGCGATGGTACCAGGATGAGCAGTGGACGGTCAGGCCTGTACAACCAGAATGTCAGCAGGCCTCCGTTTCGTTCGGAAGCTGCCGTCGCCGCCTGACTTATCTGTTTAGCAAGCCGAATGTACCGGGTTGCCAACAAATCGGGAGGCGTTGCAGACGAGGCACCCACCACGAGCACCGGCAGATGATCTGGGGCCTGCTGAAGACGAAGCATCTGGCCATTGCCTGTGAACTGTTCGATAAGGCGTGGCTCGGCCTGTTCGCCGGCCCTCCAGGCGACCTCGATGAGCCGTACGCCGTTTTGCATAAGCACGACGTTGCGCGAGTTAAGGTCGGTGAGCCGGTTCACGCCGGACATCAGTTCTTGATGCTCGAGCGCAACATAGGTACGTACAGTGGCCACCGTGTTCAGGACGAACGCAACCAGCACCACCGCCGTTACCACTGCCCCGCCGCCGAACATCAACAAATGCTGATAGCGGCGAAAGCGGTCCAATACATTGCGTTGTGCGTATCGAGTCATAGGTGCCAGCGGAGTTGACGCTTTCGCCGGGTGCCCCCTCGAAGGAAGGTTCACGTGGCAGGTAACAACCTGATTATCCACCGCGCGGCGCAACAGCGAAACGCTTCTTTACACGCGTGCTGACGGCCTGTCCCGAAGCACCGAAGAAAATCGTTACCGAGCTGTTACGCATTTACCTGACCGCGAAAGCAGAACTCGCCGCGCTGGCGAGCGTGAAGCACATCAACTGCTGCGCTGTTCGCTTTATCGCCAATAGTTCGCCACGCAATGCGTGGCGTTTTTCATAGGCGTCGCCCAAGGTCCGTCCGTTAAGCTTTGAATGGTGGCATCGCCTGCCAATCTTCCGCCGCGTGAACGCTAATGTGACAACGCCGTTCTTTGCCCCGGTCGGGACTGCGATTGCCCCACAGCCCTTACCCAGCAGGGCGCCGACGCCGGGACCGGATTGACGAACTCTGCTATACCTCTCGGCGAGGTCAATCCTTCAGCGTGAGCGACAATACCCTCACGACCAGTTCCTGATAGCTGATACCAACCGCGCGAGCAGCCTTCGGCAACAGCGAGTGATCGGTCATTCCTGGTGATGTGTTCACTTCGAGGAAGTACGGCTTGCCCTCGCCATCCATCATGAAGTCGACACGCCCCCAGTCCCAGCAACCGAGCACGTCAAACGCGCGGCGCGCGAGTTGCTTCAGGCGCATCTCTTCCTGGGATGCCAGTCCGCATGGAATCAGGTACTGCGTCGAATCGTGAACGTACTTCGCGTCATAGTCGTAGAACTCGCCCGCTGGCACAATTTGGATGACCGGCAGATCGAGGTCGCCCGCAATGCACGCAGTGTATTCACCGCCGCCTTCGATACTCTTCTCGACCAGCACGATAGCGTCGAACTTTGCTGCTTCCGCGATCGCTGAGGGTAGCGCCTCGGCCGCTTTTACCTTGATCACGGCGACGCTTGAGCCTTCGCTCGCCGCCTTCACAAATAGCGGCAACCCGAGTTGCGCGACGATCTCCTGCGCACGCGCATCGTAATCGTCGCCGCGCATCACGGCCTCGAACGGCGGCGTCGGAATACCCAGTTGCTGCCACACAAGTTTCGCGCGGAACTTGTCCAGCCCGAGCGCCGAACCAAGCACGCCGCTGCCCGTATATCGGATCCCATAAAAATCGAGCGCGCCCTGAATCTGTCCATTTTCGCCGTAGCCGCCGTGCAGCACGTTGAACGCGCGCACAAAGCCCTCGTCCTTTAACGCTGACAACGGCCGCGTGGATGGATCGAAGGGGTGTGCGTCGACGCCTGCATCGCGCAGTCTCTGCAACACGAGACAACCAGAATTGAGCGACACGTCACGCTCGGCGGACACTCCACCAAACAACACTGCCACCTTGCCGAATCGCTTCGGATCGATACTGTCCATCGAGCTCCCTATTTATGCGCAAGGCACCTTTATCTTCTCGTCCGCTAATCGAGACTTTGACCAGCGAGGCCGGTATCTGGGGGTGCCCCTAACGCGCGACGAAAGACATAGCCCCCTGCTCAAACCCACGACCACCGTTTCGCGATCATCCCATCGCAAGCAACTTCGGCACGAGCCCGGTTTCGAAGCGTCATACAGCCAAATCGGAACGGAAATTGAGGCGGCAACTTTCAACCACAAATCTCACTGTCGAAGCCACGGACGCAGCGAATAACAAGCAACCAGCCGTGAACAAGTTTAGGAAAAATACCGTCAGGTGTCCATCGACAGTGGATGCTGTTCCGGGCTAGCGTAACGACGGAAACAACTACCCAAACGAAAGCGCGCGGTCTGTCCGATCGGCTGCCGCAGGCTGACGGCGACAATGACACAACGAGCTTTCGGACCACTACGAATCGGCTGCATGGGTCGCTTGACGGCATCAACGTCAGCCCCCACGCCCGGCCCGATTTGCTGACCAATGCTCCTCACCATGACAACGCCAGTCAGTGCTCCCTGGAGGTCGCACCTTTTCGTGGCTTACTTAACCTGCGACAGGTCAAGTTCTGCAAGCGCCATGTGGATTTCCTTCGCTGATTTCCCTTGAGCCAAAAGCGTTGCAGCGCGTTTCGCGTGTCCGGCGAGCAGGTGATGCTGCGGCCCGGGAGCATTGGCGTAGATGTGATGCGGCTTGAGGCCGGCGGCACGCAGACGGCGAACATAATACAGCTGGCTGTAAAAGGGAACCACACGATCCTCCGGATCAGAAATCACATAGATTTCCGGTCGTGGATCCTGGCGAATGCGCCCGATTTCGTCCACAGGATCGTAATAGCTCCGGGCATCGTAAAGCAGTCGACCGGGGATTTCCCGCTTGTATTCCCAGTACGCCGCGACCTGTTTGGCGGAAACAAGGGCAGAAGAAACCACCGATGCCGCAACGTCTGCGCGTCTGTTCAGGAGCGCAGCGGCGATCTGGCCTCCTGCGGAATGTCCGGTCAGAATGAATGATGCAATGTTGTAACGCTCCTTGAGCATGTCCAGTGCGCGATCCATCAGTTCGATCTCGCGATGCGTGCGGCGCATGTTATGGTCGCCAGAGGAGCCATAGATACCCGGCCGGGCAAGATAGAGCGTGGGACGGCCGGAATCGGCGGACCATTTAGCCATATCTTTCCCAATTTCCATGGGCGAAACAGCCAGGTAGGATTGTGTAACGTACCTGACTCCCTTCGTCGTTCTCAGCATGACATCCCCGCTGAAATAAACCAGCACAGTGGGGCTTTCGCTGCCGGACAATCCATGCGCGTAGTATCGAATGCAATCTCCCTTGCCGTTGACTTCGACCCACAGGCTATCGGGCACTCGCGCGCAGTGTTCCGGTGAACTGAATGAACCATTCAGGGCTTGTGCGGCATCGAATGGCTCGCTTCCCACAGGGATATTAAGCTCCCCAGGCCGTGGAGTCTCAAACGGCCCCAGTGTGGGTCGGTCCGCCAGACTGGGCTCGGTAACGCCAAAAACGCCAAAGACAACGAACAGGAAGCGCCGGAGTCTCCAGCGCAGAAGGTGCGATAAACGCCGACCATGTCGGCCAAACCATTTCATAAATAAGGTTCCGTGAGGTTATGCAGAAAAGACAGAAATGATCAACGATGGCCATGCGCGCGGGCAACGAACTCGCCTGCACCAGACGCAGGCGAGCACCTTGGGTGGTACGGCTGATTTGGCATTCGGGCCCCGTGCTGCGCGCAGACTACCCCGCGCGGCTTACCGCCATCGGGGGTGAGCGCTGGAAGCTTCCGGGTCGTTCAGGCACGCCTGAAGACCCATTGCTCGCAGGGCCAGAGGTCAATGCTACTTTTGCGCGCCAGCCCTCAGCCACGCTACGACCTCATGGAGACGCGTACTGTTCGAGCCCTTGAGCAGCACTACGTCCTTGTCGACAAGCTCTTCCTGGAGTGCAAGCTTCAATTCGTCAAGCGAATTCGTGTAGCGCCCATGGCGTGCAGCCGGCAACCGTTCCCAGAAGTCGGTATAGAGCTTGCCCATGACATAGACGCGATCGATCCCGCAACGCTCGACCACTGCAGCCAGGTCGGTATGAAGCAGCGACGCCTGGGGACCGAGCTCCGCCATCTCGCCCAGCACAGCGACTCGTCTGGCTGCATTCTTCATGTCCCGCAAATGTTCCAGAGCGGCCTGCATCGAGCCGGGATTGGCATTGTAGGCATGGTCGACAATGGTCACGTGCCGTCCGTCGAGTGTCAGCTCAAACTCCTCGCCGCGGCCGGACAGGGCAGCAAAGCGTGCGATCCGTTCGAGCGCAGGTGCGAACGGATAGTTGAGCGCCGAGACAGCGGCAAGTACTGCCAAGCTGTTCAACGCCATGTGCAAGCCTGCGGCCCCGATCGGATAGGTGATATCGCGCCCTCTAATACGCGCATCGACCCGCTGCCCCGACGCGTCATGATCCACGAGTTGAAACTCGCTCTCCGCAGTCGTGCCGTAAGTAAAGATTTTCAGATCCCGTTCAATGGCCGCCTGGTAGACGGTATCCCATTCCAGCATGTCACGATTGAGCACCACGACACTTCCCGCAGACATGCCAAGAAAAAGCATGCTTTTGGTCCGGGCAATATCAGTGATTGTGCTGTTTTTCCCGAGGTGAGCAGGCTGGATGTTAGTGAAAATGCCGACGTCCGGGCGGGCAATGGCCGCGCTCTGTCTCATTTTGCCCACGGCAACTTCCAGGACGACATGAGGGGTGTCCCACTTGATTGACGCAAGATTCCAGCTCACACCTTGGGGAAGGTTTGCGTTGAACGCGCTCGCCGCTGTCGGACCGTAAGCATTGAGGGCGTCAGCCAGCATGGCCACGAGCGTGGTCTTGCCAGCGCTTCCGGTCACCGCTAGGACAGTGCCGCTCATCTGGCTGCGTGCATAGGCTCCCATCGCAAGAATAGCCGTGGCCGTATCCGCGACATGCAGGACCGGCAAATCGGCAAGTTGAGCCTGCACATCAGAATGGCTCGAGATAACACCCGCGGGGCGCGGCTGCATCTGTCGAATGACAGGAACAGGGATCCCCCGGCTTACCTCACCGGTTCGGGCAACCACGACGTTTCCAGGCTGCATGGCAGGCGCGTAAATGCAAAGGCCGCTTGCCGTCCACTCCAATGGCGGCTGCTTGAGCCACGTCCCCTGCGTGGCCGCCTCGATCAGGGACGCGTTCCATTCCCGCGCCAGCGTTGCGGATACTGAATGCCGCTGCGACTCCAGATAGTTCAGATAGGCGACAAAACCCGATAGATAGTGCTCGACATCGTCAATGCGGACCCGGAAGGCATGGTGGCGAATGAAGAAGCTGCCGGTGATCCTGCCCGGATTGGCAAAGTACATGGCAAGTTCCGGCCAGAAATGGCCATCTAACAGGCGCTGCGCCCGCGCATGCAGTGCATGGAAGAACTTATCCAGATCGACCTCGGCAAGCAGGTGCTCCAGGCCCGGCTGCTGCTGCATGCGGCTAATCATCTGCTCGGCAGCCGTCATCAATTCAAGCAGGGTTGGAAACGTCGTCACCCTTTCAGCCACGAAGTCAAGATAGGTGGCGAAGTTCTGGATTCCAAATTTGTAATACGCTTCCAGTGGCCTGTGACGGGTCAATTCGTTCACACAATAACTGAGCCAGTGGTCATGCGCCTTCCAGTGTTTTGCCTCGATGAAATGGCCGAACGCCTTTTCTACTGCTGCGAGCCACCTCGCATCGCCAGTCAGACCATAGAGGCGCATCAGGCCGAAGGCCGCTTCGCCATCGTAATAGATGATCCGGAATGCCTGCTTAACCGACAGATCCGGATAGTTCAGCACATGGCTGAATTTGCCGGTGTCCGCATCCTGCATGAAGAGGATGCCTGTTGCGAGCTGTTCTAGCAGAGTCAGATATTCGTCTGAGCCGGTCAGCTGGCTGTATTTGACCAGCGCCAGAAGGCACACGCCGTTGCCACCCAGTTTGACTTCGCCCTGCCGGTCAACCAGAAACGCCGCGCGGGCACCGGACGGCAATTCCGCCGGCATGATGAGTTCATTGACGAGATAATGCAGCGCTGCGTCGATTGCTGTCTTGAGGTCGTTGTCCTGGGTCACTTCCCAGGCTTCGAGCATCGCATAGATCGAACTTGCATGACGCAGGGTGTTGTAAGTGCCGATTTCGCGATCGAAACAGGGATGCCAGCCATAGTGAAAGCGCCCGCCAGGCTGTACCTGGCCGGCCAGATAGCGGCTGCCGGATGCGACGAGCGCCCTCACGTCTGCCGGCCGGAGATGTTCGATGATGCGGCGGCCCGCGTTCAGACCCGTCCCGTGCAGAAGGTGTACCTCCGGCGCTTGCAGGCTTGCGAACGCCCCACGGGTCGAGAACACATTAACGTTTTGCTGATCCTCGAAATTCACGCTGGCAAGCTGGTGCCGAATGGCGGCATACCGTTCGAAGTTCTTTGTGTTCACAACCGCATGCGTCTGTGCCGGGCCGCCATACAGCATGGCATTGCCATTCAGTTCGGTCTCCAGAAAGGCATGCCTGAAATTACTGTCCAGCGACAGGCCGCAACGAAAATAACTGCGCCGGGTCTGTTCGAGGCGGCCCCGCAGTGCCTCCCAGGTCATTCCTTCAACGCTGGTAACCCAGTCCACCCGAAGCCACTGGACGACCAGTCCGGCCGCGCCGGCAGCCTGCGTCACCTGCTCCATGCCTGCGTCCCAGGCCTCGGCAAATGTCGCCGCCGTTGCGGTCACGACGTCGGCCCGCCGCTGCCCGTCGCTCCATGAAAAGAACAGGACAAAGGATGGCCAGGACGCCGCAAGGGGATTGACCTGCGGTTCAACGACGGAGCGCAATCGCGCGAACAATGCGGCGAAGCCTGTGGGGTTGGGATGCGCGTGCTCAGACGGGGTAGATGTCATGTGGTTTTACCCTTGGGTAGAGGCAGCCATTAAAATCTTACCGAACACGATTTCGCCCTTCAGTATATACATTTGTTGTTCGAGATTTTTGCAGGGGCACGCTCCACGCGGATCGAAAGACTCATGCTCTGCATTCCGGCAAATTCTCCAGCCGCCAGGATCTGCATTTCGGCATCGCGAACCCTGAATCAACCGCAACTAATCCGTTGCAGCCTGGAGATCTGACTGCACCTGACAGTGCCCTTCATTTTGAAGATTCGTGTCTATCGGCGTTGTTCCGGTAGCCGCGAGCGCTCGCTGCCACTGCCTGATGAACTCACGTTTGCTCGATCGGGACGCAAACACGAACTCGTTGAGCTTCCCGTTAAAAAATACCTGATCCCTGTCGCGCAACTCTGCATAGGCGAGCAGCACATTGATTGCAGGAATCTCTGTTTGTCTGGTCATCGCGACACTCCCATTCTCGGAAGGCCCTCACCGTTTGCCTGGGCATGCGGTGAAGGCCGGTAGGTGCGCGACCTTCCCGATTCAGGAAGATCGCGCCTCAGGGCTCAACATCAGGGCTCAGCATCCCCCCATACCTTTATCGGGCCGGGCCCGACAGACTCAGTTGCACCACCACCCGGCGGTTGGGCTCATTGCAGGCAATCTTCTGCTGCATCGTGCCGCTGCAGTCGGCGACCACCGGATCGGAATTGCCCGCGCTTTCCGCGGTGATCTTCTGCGCCGGAATACCCTGCTCGATCAGCATCCGGCGAACCGTCATCGCACGCTGCTCGCCAAGCTTCTGTGCCGCCGCCGCCGAGCCGATCAGGTCCGCGTGGCCGATCACCGTCACGGCTTGCAGCGAGGTGTTTTCCGCGCGAATCTGCTCAGCCAGATGTGCAATTGCCGCATGGCCTTTGACATTCATGTCGCGATTGCCAGACTTGCCGAAGGCGAACAGCGTGTCGCCCTTGAGCGTGTATTCTTTCGCCGCGACAGGCTGCGCCACCGGGGCTGACGTCACCGGGATCGACGCAGGGTCACACGCCTCCACTGCCGATGCGCGCGAAAGCACGTGCATCTGGGCGCGCATGCCTTGCAACTGGGCTTCGGCTTCGTTGCGCGGCACCATGATCGGTGCATCGTTGCTGCCGGCCGGCCCGACCTTCACGAAGTAGGTCATGCCGCCCTTCAGTTCTGCGCCGGATCGCCCGGTGGTCTTGCCTTTGTACAGCGGCGCATCCTGAATGTACGCGCCCAGCATGTGTTGGCCCGGCTTGACGCAGAAGATGCTGTAGCCATTGGGCAGCAACGCGGTCTGCAGTTCGCCATCAACGTAGACGTCGGCAGCGGCCGACCGGCCCGCACCCGCGGATGCATCACGGTAGTAGACGATCTGCGCCTGCTGGGGGCCGACCTGGCCAACCGGCGCGTAGCTCTGGCCGAATACCCTGCCGGGCTGCGTACCGGCACGGGCCGTCGGCGCGGTGCCGGGTGCGGCTGCCTGGGTGACCGGCGGCTGCGGGTTAGAGAAAGTCTGTTGTGCGATGGCGGGCAAGGTACCCGCCGTCACGAGCAATGCGCCTGCGAGCGCACGCATCAGGGTTTGATTGAAAGTCATGATCAGTTCGTCAAAAGCGGTCCCCCGGGCAGCGCGATGCTGTTCAGGGAGCCTGATTAAATGGTTGGTGATTCCGGGTCCGCGACGCAGGTCATGCGTCGCGGACCGGCCGGAGTTCAGTGGTTAAGCAGCGTCGTATCGACACCGTGCTGTACCAGCAGTTCGGCGTTCAGACCCGAGTGGTAGAAGACGTCATACGCGACGCCGCCCACGGTCGTGGTGCCAGACTGCTGCATCCAGTTGCCGACGTCGCCTCCGTCCGGCAGTAGATCGGACAGGTCGACCTTGTCGCCCGCATTGCCCTTGACCATCACCTGCGTGCGGCCGTCGGCAACGAACAGGTCCTTGCCGCCCAGATCGAGCACATCGCCCAGCGAAAGCCTGAGCGTGTTGTTGCCCGTGCCAGTGATGTCGAACACTTCAATCGACGACAGCTTGCCATGCAGGCTGGTCAGGTCCAGGGTCTGGTCTACGCCTGTCAGCTTCAGCGTATCGGTACCGCCGTTGCCATCGATGTGCGTAGCAGCCTTGTCGAATACATCCACGTTGCCCACCGCAAAGAGGTTGTCCTCATTGGTGCCGTAATAGCCTCCTTCAGACACGACATGCTGCTGTGCCGTGTCGACAGGGATGTCGGAACCACCGACAGTCTGGTAAGCGAAGTCCTGAAGGATAGCGCCGTTTATTTCATTGACGAAAAACAACTTGACCGAGGCGATAGGCACGCCGCCTGACGGCACGGTATAGCCATAGATTTGGGCAGGACCACTATTTGCAAAATTGGTTCTTCCAATTTCGTGTCCTGCCGCATCCAGATAGACTGCATAGGAGGCGCTGCTGTTAACAGAACTCAGCTTATATGACACTGAGCTTGCAGGACTATCTAGCGTAATAACTGCGTTATAGCTTGTTGTGTGATCACCAGTAGAGTCGCTGCCCTCAGTCCCAAGCCAAATACCTCTATCACCAAGGTAGTTGATGTAAGGCGTGCTCGAATACCTAGACGCCACCATTGTAAAGCCGTTGAACTGTGTTAATGACGAGGAAGTTTCAAAGTCCTCCTCAATTTTCACGGATGGCACGGTACTCACCGTATAACTAGAAATATTGCCAGCCTGATCAACAATTGCAGCCCCATATGATCCATCTACATTGCCGTCGACAGTAGAACTTACCTTCCCTGCAGCAATATCGGCGGCCGTCAGGCGATGGTCGAACCGATAGTCGCCCGCGGCAATGTTGACGATGTCACCCACTGCGGCACTCTTCGGCAATTCCACGGTGACGACACTGCCACTACGCGAGACCGAGGTCGGCGCAGCTGGGGCGATCGTATCGAGCACTACCTGTTGCGACACCGCATCGCCGCAATTGCCTGCCTCATCGACCACGCGCGTCTGGATCGTCCAGCTGGCGTCATGCGCCGTATTGTCCTGGAACACCCAGTTGCCATTATCTTCGACTAACGCGTCCTGCCAGGTCTTTCCGCCGTCTACTGAGACCTGAACCGTCTCGCCAGGTGCGAGTGCCGCCGTCAGCGAGCCCGTAATCGAACGGCCCGCCGAACCATCACTGGTCAGGAAATCGCTGTGGGACGAGCCGCTGTCCTTGCCCATTGACGTGATGGTCGCCTGAGCATCCGGCGGGGTCGTGTCCACGATCACCGTCCACGGATCCGAGGGCTTGCTTTCGTTGCCCGCGGGATCACGTTCCACCACCGTGAACTCGTGCTCGCCTTCGTCCAGCGGCGTATCAGGCGTGAAGCTCCAGTTGCCGTCCTCGTCGACCTGCGTCTCGCCAACCGGCGTGCCGTTGTCGATCACGACGATCGTGTCACCCGGTTCGCCCTTGCCCACCAGCGTCGGCGTCGTGTCATCCGTGCTCTCCCCATTGCCCACCGGACCCTGAACCAGACCCACGTCGTCAATCACTTCGTCAATTTCTGGCTTGTCCGGTCCCATCGTGTAAATCCTCACATGGGTAGTCGGGCTCGGCGATGAGACGTGGCCCGCCGCGTCCGTCACCGTATAGGAGATGTCGAACGCCGTGTCCTGCCCGATCAGATCGTCTGCCGGGATCTTCACCTTGATCCCGGTGAGTAGGTCGAACGCCCCCACCACGTGCTCGTAGCTCTTGCCGTTCCAGTCAATCGTGATCACGTCACCCTCGACCATGCCCGTATAGGCAGGGATCAACACCCATGTGCCATCGCTGGCCTCTGCCGCGTCGATTACACCATCTGCCATCTCCGGTACTTCAGGTGCCTTCAGTACCAGTGCTGGCACTGTCGTATCGATGATCACCACGTGCGGCTCCGAAGGCCTGCTTTCGTTGCCCGCGGGATCACGTTCCACCACCGTGAACTCGTGCTCGCCTTCGTCCAGCGGCGTATCAGGCGTGAAGCTCCAGTTGCCATCCTCGTCGACCTCCGTCTCGCCAACCGGCGTGCCGTTGTCGATCACGACGATCGTGTCGCCCGGTTCACCCTTGCCCACCAGCGTCGGCGTCGTGTCGTCCGTGCTGCCGCCATTGTCCACCGGACCCTGGATCGGAC
>NZ_VZQO01000041.1:0-71510 GCF_014397665.1 Paraburkholderia sp. UCT2 | reverse complement strand
GCTCCCCCACGCTCATAGGGGTGAGACCGGGCCATCCTTAACCATAACCCGGTCCGCGTATGACCAAAGCTACCCGGCAACAGCCTTCTTCCCGCCCCCCCCCCGTAGATGCGCTTCAGTATGACCGTCTCGCGCTGGCTGCCTTCCATCTCTGTGAACGGCAGGGACAGCAACTTCAACATCTGATTACGCTTGCGACTTCATTGTTCAGGAATCCTTCTGTAACGCCTGAGGAAAGACACGACCAGCGGAATCTGCTTGAGGTCATGATTCATATCGGCGAGGACTACAGGCGCATGAACAATTGCGATCATGAACTGCTCACGGTTCTGGCGCTCGACGCCAAGGGTATTCCGGACCGTCGTCTTACTCCCCGCGATGCGGCGGACCTGCTGGCCGATGCGGCGCAAAGCGTTCAGGACAGACTTGCGACTCCTGGCACGACCACGACGAAGCACTAACTGGCTCTGTCAGCAATCCAATGAAGGCGGCTTGATGCCGCCTTTTTCAATTGCACGGCGAGAAGCAGACGTTTATTCGTTTTGCATATTGTGTCTGCATATGTTGTCACGCGCGTCCATCAGATAAATCATGTGCCTCCCGACCCGACCCGAACGAAACGCGCGAGGAGATGCTGGCCATGATTGAGCGCATCGCCGAACTTCTGGAGGCGCGCTCGCGGCGACGCCACGCTTCTCTCTACCACACTGCGCTATCACGAGCAGCAGGGCTGACCGTTTCCCGCGCGCGATCGACTCGCATGCGTCGTTCGCCATTAGGTGTTGCTGCACCCGTTTATCACGCATTTCCATCTCGAAAAAGCAAAGGATTCCGATTTAACGATCATTCACAAAATCGTTGGCAATTTCGCACAGGGTGAGTGGAGTGATTGACGGGCAGCGGGTACCGCCCTAGATTTTTTCGGTTGAAGGTTGCTGACGCAACAGTTGTGCCTCGTTTCTTTAACCATACAGGGATGTGTGGATGAATGCAGTCACGAAAAATTTTACCGCCGCGCTCAGCCATCCGAGCGCGCGCCTGACCCAGCACCTCAGGATCTGGATCGGCTCCCAGCCCCATGACCTCGACGTGCTCGATTTCAAGGCCAGCGGCGGCTTCTGCAAGGACTACCGCGTCGACGTCACGGTTACGTCGCCACGGCTGGAGATCGACGGCAAGCAGTATGTGGGCCGTCGCGCGGGCCTGCAGATCGACGAGCAGGCGGCGGTGCCCTCGGTGAGCTACGTGCAGCCCATCAGTCACGACGCCGCCACCTTCAACGGCGTGGTGACGAGCTGGAAGCGCATCCGCACGAGCCGCGACGAGTCGGCTTACCAGATACGCATCGAGCCGCGCTTTGTGGCCCTCTGCAAACGCATCATCAAAAGCGACACATTCAAGGATGTGACGTTGCAGGAGCTGATCACCCAGGCGCTGGTGGACCGCAAGAATTTCGATGCCTTCGATGTCGAATTCCAGATCGAAGGGCTGCAGGAGAAGATGGAGCAGGTGGTGATGCTGGAGGAGTCGCTCTGGAATTTCATCACCCGCCATTGCCGTCGCCTCGGCGTTTTCTGGTTCTACAAGCAGGGACGCGGCAAGGATGGCAAGCTCGACACCATCGTGTTCGCCAACAATCCGCGCGCCTATATCCGCTCGGTCGACGTGCCGCTGCTGGATGCCTCAGGCCTGCACGCGAGCTGGCACGAAGCGGCCCAGGCCGTGCATGAGCAGCGCGCGCTGGTGCCGGCCACCATCGAACTGTGGGAGCGCAACTACTGCACGCCGGACGATCCCCTTCGCGCCACGGCGAATGTCTCCAGCGAGACGGATGACCGCTCGTCGTTCGGGCAGATCAGTCGCAGCGTCGAAGGCCATCTGACGCCAGCGCAGGGCGAAGCATTCGCGCAGACGCGGCGCGATGAGCAGATCGCGCGTCAGGCGACGCTGGCGGGCAGGACCGACGCCAAGGGCATCGCGGCGGGCGTGGTAATGAAGCTCACCAATGCGAAGATGCCGAGCGCCGAATACGGCTTCGTGATCACTTCGTTCAAGATGAAGGGCAGCCGCACCAAGCCGGCCTATACGCGCTTCAAGGCGATGCCGGCGAACCTGACCTACCGGCCGAGGTTTGACTTTGAGCGGGACTGGCGTTTTCTGCCTGGTCCCGCTGTGGGCGTGGTCACGACAAGCGACTCCGCCCCCTACGGCGACATGGACGACCACGGGCGTTATAGCGTGCTGCCGAAGTTCCTGCAGGGCTCGGGCAACACCGACAACAAGCTGCTGAAGCTGCGCCTGCTGCGTCCGTCATCGTCCTACCAGGGCGGCTTCCACTCGCCCCTGCTGCCGGGGACCGAGGTCCTGCTCGACGCCGAAAATCGCGACGTGGACCGCATCTACATAGCGGGGGCCATGCACGACTACGCCCACCCGGACGTGGTGCGCGGAGACCAGTCGCTGTTTAGCTATGCCATCTGGCGTTCCCCGCTGCTCGGTGCGGAGGTGGTGTTCAACGATCTGCAAGGAAAGGAGAGCGCCCGCATAGCGACGGTCTACAGCCAGACGGCCTTCAACCAGGGCTACCTGCTCAACAGCAAAAAGCTCCTGCGGGGTGAAGGGTCCGAAATGACGACCCAGGGCTGGGGCACGATGCGCGCGGCGAAGGGACTGTTCCTCTCGGCGGATGCGGCGGCCGCAGCCGATACGCCGCACCTCGACATGCCCACTGCCGTCGCGCAGCTCAAGGCGGCATTGCAGCGCGTGACGGACCTTGCGGCGGCGACGGCGCAGGCTGGGGCCGACCCTGCCGACCGGGCCACGCAGGCGGCGCTGCTCGATGGGCTGAACCAGTTGCGCGACGCGGGGCTGCTCGCGAGCGCGCCCGGCGGCATGGCATTCGTGACGCCGAAATCGATGCAGCACTCGGCGGGGCAGAACGCGATCGTGACGGCGGGGCAGGACATGGACGTGAGCGTCGTCCAGCGCCTGCGCATGGCGGTGGGCGGCATGATCTCGCTGTGCGCGCACAGGCTCGGCATCAACCTGACTGCAGCAAAGGGCAAGTTCACGGCCTCGGCGCTTACCGACGGGATGGACCTGTTCGCTCAGAAGCAGTTGCGGGTCGCCAGCGAAAGTGCGGACGTGCAGGTGTCGGCGAAGTCGAAGATCACGCTCAACTGCGGCGGGGCCTCGGTTGTCATGGAGGGCGGCAACATCACGTTCCACTGCCCCGGCGCATACACCATCAAGGCCGGCTCGTTCACCTTCGTCGGCCCCGACAACGTGCCGACCCAGTTACCGTCCCTGCCGAAAAGCAGCCTGAAGATTTCCGACCCGTATTCGTCATCCCACTGAAGCCATGATCATCAGCCCTCCCTTCCTTCCCGCGTCGGGCCTGACGGCCAGCGACGCGTCGAAACCGGACCCCATGATGGACCTCGTCGACCCGTTCGAGATCGGCCATCACGGGGTCTGGCCGGTCACCTTCGACCGGCGTTCTCATTGCGGCATCCATCTGAACCCGGGTGAGCAGACGGAACCTGTCCGCGCGATCGCCGATGGGGAAGTGGTCGCGTACCGGGTCTGCAAGAACGGCATTTCGGACGGCACCACCAATTCGACGACCGGGCAACCGGAGCTGAATTCGAATGCCGGTTTCGTCCTGCTCCGGCACAAGACCGACACGGGCGACGGACGCACGATCACGTATTACTCGCTCTACATGCACCTGCTGGACATGATCAACCAGGAGCACATCGTCCCCCAGCCTAACGATCCGCCAGAGACCGGCTCGGCGAATGCGCTGCCCCGATGGCTACTCGATACGGCAGGGGGCAAGGATGGGGTGGTCCAGGCGGGCGGCACGAAGAAGGTGTATCGCAAGGACATGCTTGGCTATGTCGGCCAGCATCAGGGCGTGGCACATCTGCACTTCGAAGTCTTCATGGCGGACGGCGATTTCACGACCTGGTTCGACAAGGTACAGATCGGCGTGAAAAAGCCAACCCAGCCGACCACGGGCGACTATTGGGGGCACAGCTATTTCATCATTTCCGGCCCGCAGGAGTTCTATCCCCAGCCGGCGGGCATGGATGAGAAGTGGTTTCCCAAGGTGCAGGGCGGCTCGCTTGGCGCAGGCGACACGCTCTATGTCGAGGCGTGGTTCAACAAGGGGCAGCGCTTTACGCGGGCGTGGATCGATAACGGCGATAGTGGCAACGTGACGCTGCTCACGCCGGACCCGGTCGCAGACCCCTATGACAGCGGCACCGACAGCCACCACAATCCAAAGCGCTATGAATATGATCTGTATGAGCGTGCAATGGCGCTCTATCCGACGTGCCCGAGCGATGGCTACGAAATGCTTCGGTTTGGACGCATTCTCTCGGACCATCCGACGCTGACGGGGACGGCTTGTGCCACCTGGATCGCAGTGCCGTTCGACGGGAACGGCACGCTGGGCTATGTCAACATCGCGCCGGACGCGATCAAGAAGTTGTCTGACGCGGATTTCCCGTTCTTTACGGGGTGGCAAAAGGTCGATGGCGACAACACGCCGTTCAACGATGCGGGGCGATGTGATTACGCCACGCTTTGCGGGCTGACCGGCATTCAGGATTCACTGCCGTCGGCGCAACCGCTCGAAGCCGACCCAAACAACAACAATGAGGTCAACCTTCAGCTTGCCGGCTACGTGCAGAACACGGACGGCGTGGATGAAAAGCTCCGTGGGATGGTGTTCAAGGCGCGCAGCGAGTGGGATCCGTCCAACAACGACGAACGCTACAAGGACCTGAACGATCCGTACGGCTTCTTTGGCAAGCAGAAGGATACCAACCCCGATGGGTACGCCAAGTTCACCGATTTCCTGAGCAAGTTCCAGTTTCTGGACAAGACGCCGCTCGTCGGGCAGAAACTCTGGTTTTTTCATCCGTTGGCGCTTATCCGGCATTTCAGGAAGTGTGGGTGGCTCTCGGCAGACGAGTTTAGACAACTCCTTCCAAAAGAAGTACTTCGGGAGGGGACACATCACGCTGTTTACTATGAGACAGTGAGCCATACGCAGAGCCGGAGGTATTTTGCAGAGAACAGCCTTATACCGCTTAACTATGCATTAAGAAAATATAATTTGAGCACACCGTCCCGAGCGTCAACTTTTTTTGGGAACTCCGCGGAGGAAACGGGATGGTTTGGTTCCCTCTATGAAAATAATGCCGGTGAGTGGTATCACCCTTGGGATGGTCGGGGCTTTCTTCAACTTACTGGCCCGGAAAACTACATGCACTATTGGGACTTTAGGGGGCGAAAGAGCCAAATATCCGATGCGACGCGAGTTAGACTA
Organism: Paraburkholderia sp. UCT2; assembly: GCF_014397665.1. Lineage (NCBI taxonomy): Bacteria > Pseudomonadati > Pseudomonadota > Betaproteobacteria > Burkholderiales > Burkholderiaceae > Paraburkholderia > Paraburkholderia sp. UCT2. The sequence continues at coordinate 66,166 of NZ_VZQO01000041.1, read as the reverse complement.
AAAGAGAGCTATCGTAACGCGAGTAACAGCCGATCTAACGCTGCACATTATCTGTCTGATTCCGTTAGCGGTGTAACGGCGCAAATGATTGCGTGGCGAGCGCAAGTTTCTGCGAACTCGATGCCTCCTTCGGATGAAGATGTAATCGCGCCATCAGATAGCGCGGGATTCTATTGGATTTTTTCTGGCATGGGTGTTTACGCCGACAAGCAAATTGCCCTCGAACGGCGAGGGGTTGCGGCGACACGCCCACCCGTCCACCACCAACAGAATTCGAGTAATCCGCCAGTTAGCAAAGTTTATTATCATTGTGCCTCATTTAGAGATGCATCGGCGGCGGTCAATCTCCCAGCGGCAGTTGGGCATCCAGAGAGGCCATTCAATGGGTATATCGCGAGATGCGTCGGCTACGCTCAAGCGCTAGCCGTCTTGGGGGATATGTTTTTCCCAGATGCACAAGGTGCAATGACATTGGGATTTCCAGAAGGGCGCGAGCCGAGGAGAAGTTGATGGTCAAATCTAGTGCTGCTTTGAGGGCTGTCTTCGGGATATGTATCTATTTCTCGCTGGGATTTTCGGCGCATGCCGGTCAAGAAATAGTTTATGTCGATATGGGGGGCGGGTGTCATATCGGCATTGAAGATATTTATGAAGGGCATTTCTCAAGCAAGATGCCACTGAAAGCGGGATATTGGACAGACACTCCACCACACAAAACTGATATGGAAAATTTTGGTGTCCCGTTTGAGTGCCAAATTTTGGATGGTTCCACGGTTGATCAAGTTTCCATGCGATTTGGCGCGGTTCCCGATAAAACGGCAGACGAGGGTTGGTCAGTCTATTACGAGTCTGATGAGGATCGCGATAATTTGCACAGTTTGACTAAAGTCTATGCATTGAAGGCGGTAAATGCGAGCGGATTTTATATGGTGCAGGATGATAACGATGGTGATGAAGCTACACGCCAACGTTATTTCTCGTATTGCCTTTTCCACGATCATTCGGCGGTTTGCGGTTCCCAATCTGTTACGCGCCTACAAAACCCGCGGGGTAGTATCTTGCCCGAAATTGTTAATATTTTGAAATCTGTAAGATTTGTCGACAATTGATAATATAGCGGGGTGATGTATGACGGCCAAGATAATCGCAAAAACACTTATTTCAATCGTATTTCAGACCTTTTTTATGACAGCATGGTCGAATGTGCTGGCAGATGAGGCTTCTCCTATGCTTGCCGATCTTGGTATTAATGAGGCATACAACGATTGCAGATTATTTGTATTTGACAATAAAAATGATGGGGTACTCTTTTCTAGTGTGAATCACTTTTCTAACTTGTCAGAAACCTATGGGAATCACGATGTACACGATCAATGCATAGTAGGGCTAAGGTCTAAAGTGTTAATGCCTATGTCGTCAACCGACGCCCATCAGGATGGAGAATTTGTGAATATCATGATTGTGCGCGGAGCTTATCTTTCTCCGAGTTATCTTTGCGAAGGAAAGCCCGACTATGACGAATGCTTAGAAAAGGCTGTACTTAATTACAACGGATTTTACGAGGGATATCAAGGTCGCTGGAAAAGGAGGGTCTATAATTTGGGTGATGCTGGAGGCGAGTTGGAGAAGTCCATGTCGGAAACCATTAATGGAACCATACGAAATTCTGATGGAATTACAGTTGTCAGCGAATGGAAGCGTCCGTATCATTTTCCGGATCAAACGGGAAGTGATTTAATAATTCTTGACGTAATAAGACGCACCCCCTTCGGATACGTCTTCGCCGGCGGAAAATATGGTATTGCTATTCCGGTTGACAAAACGGAAGAATCGCAAATAAAAGCCACCGAACTTATCAATCGAGTGATTGATGTTGTTCAAAGTGTTCGCATGAAAAATGGTGGCTGATGCTGTCTAATAAAATTGCGGCATTCGCAATGCAAGCGGCATTTTTATTTGATCTTAAAGCGCTAGAAAAATGGAACAGAATGTGTTGGTGACGCGATGACATTTCCCATCCGCAAAGGCGACACACTCGAACACGGCGGGGAAGTGACGGGCGGCTCGCCATGGATGAACTTCATGGGCAGGCCGCTTGCCCGCAAGGGCGACGAGGCGATCTGCGCGCAGCACGGTCCGACTGTCATCGACGAAGGCTACGCGAAGTTCCCCGACCGCGACGGCAAGGAGGTTACCTTCCATCATTACCGCTGCGCGTGCGGTTGCCGCCTGATCTCGTCGCTGCAGAACGTCAATATCGCGTAATGCCGGTCGATCTTTCTCCTGCCGGACACTCCAGCGCGTATCCGCCAAGGATGCGCTTCTGGCCATGGGCGGTTACCTGCTTCGTCTGTAACGTGTTCGGCCCCGTGATCGTGCTGCTTGTGTGGCCGAAGGGCGAGTCTGCAAACGGCCTCAAGTTCTGGAGCTGGGTGGTGGGGGCGCCGAACGGGTTGTTCCTGGTCCTGCTTGGGTTTGCCCGCGCGGGCTACGAGGTCCTGTGGTATCGCGCGTACTGGCGCAACCATCATCGTGATCGCTGGCTGGCGGAGAAAATCCGATTCGCGCAGCGCCCGCTGCACGTACTCGAGGCAGGCTACTGTCTGCCGCTCGCGCGCAAATCCCTGGCCGAAGCTCTCGCTGGCAAGCAATCGCTCCTGAAGATGCAGAGCGCCCGCCATGGATCGGGCAAGGTCTCGTGCAACCGCTTCGAGGATCATGATCCGCTGCTGGCCGGGCTGCCCATAGCGGGTGAAGAGGAAAGCGAGGGCGGCGCAGGCGTACTGACGAAGACCGCTCCCGCTGTCCAGATGATCCGTGCTGCGCTTGAGCCGCTGGCCGGAAGTATCCAGGCACTAACCCGATACGAAAAGGCGTACTGGCCGCAGGTGCGCGTGCTGGCCGGGCCGGAGATTGCGGGCCTGCGCGTGGCCCAGGTCCGCGACGCGTTGCGGCTGGCGGCGCTGCCGCCGCTCGAGGTTCAGATTGTCCCGGCATCTGACGGGCTGCTGGTGGCCGATGCCTGGCTCGATGCGCGCGAGTACCGTCCGCTTCTCGCCGTCGCGGCAGCGTGGTACGACGATGCCATCGACGAAGGCTGTGCCGAAGGATGCGCTGCAGTGCTCTTCGGCCCCGGCTACTTCAGGCTCCCCCCGGAGGTCAGCCCGAAAGCGGCGCTGCACCGGCCCGTCCAGGGGATCGACGGTGAGGCCGAGTACGGCTTCGCGAATGCCGCGATCTGGGGCAAGGTCAAAGCCGCAGCAGTGACGCGCGCATGGATCACGCGCCCGGTTGAGCACGGCGACCGGGCTCTGGCTGCTGCCGGTTTTCAGGCCGCTTCGAAGGATGCCGCGCAGTGCCGCCTGGATCGTATTGTTGGCGACGCCGGCGCAGCCAACGGCCTGCTGGCAATCGCCGCTGCCATCGAATCCGGTGCCGCAGGCGGACCGCAACTGGTTGTCGATGGTTTGCAGTCGGCCATCCTCCATGTCTTACCCGCAGATCAAGAAAACGCATCCACGCATGACGATACCCAAAAATAACCTTCAGTACACGGAGCCTGATGCCGCCGCCAGCAAACCGGCTCCGAGCCGCGCAGCGATCTGGGGCATGCCCCTCGCAGCGCTCGTCCTCGCCATCGCCGCACTCCTGCTGGTCTGGTTCGGGAGTGACCGCCTTGGCATCGCGGATGGCGCGCCTCGCACGCGGCTATTGATTGGCATCCCGATCGTGCTGGTCATCATCGTGATCGCCCATCTGTTCGCGGTATCGACAGGCGCATACGGCGGGGCCGCCAGACTGTTCCGCTCTGAAACCGGCGATCACGCACAGACAGCAAAACCGCTCAAGCGCGATGCGCGACTGCAGCGCGTGTATGAGGAGCTACGCATCTCGCACGGCTGGCGCTGGCAACGCCGCCTGCGCTGGCTGCTGGTGAACGGCCCGGACGAACGCATCGATCAGGTGGTGCCCGGTCTCAAGCAGGCGGGCGTCATGCATGTGGAGGACGAAATCATCCTCGTGCATGTGTCGCCGGACGGGATCGAGGCGGCGAAGTGGCTCACACAGATCCGGCAACTGCGCCGCCGCTACCCGGTTGATGGCGTCGTGCATGTCGCACGCGCGGACGATACGGATACCGAACTGCCCCGTGCACTTTCAGGCATCGCCACTGCGCTTGGCTGGGCCGCGCCCGTTACGTTCCTGCACCCGGTCGAGGCGAAGGGTAGCCCGTCGGAACGCTTCGACGCGGTCGGCACCTTCATGCCGAACGATTCGCGCAGGCAGGCACAGGAAGCCGCCGCCAGGTTGCCGGATCTGCTGCACGAGGTCGAGCAGCGGTCTGCGGACGCGGGCGTACACCTTTGCACCCGGAATAACCTCCGGGTGACCTGGCTGATGGAAATCTCGAAGTATGTCGGCGACCATTGTGAGCGCATCGTCGATGGCCTTCGGGGACTGGCTGCATCGAACTGGCTGCGCGCGTCGCTCGCGGGCGTCATGTTCGCGCCGGTTTTTCCGGGGCCGACCGTCGTACCGGTGCCGGCAGCCAACGGCGACGGGACGCCCGGCGAGCCCGCCGACGCGCCACCGGCAGTAACCGTCATGCGCGTGCAGCCCGCCGCGTTGCTGCCGGTGTGGCGCGAGATCGCGGCGGGGGCGCCCAACTACCGGGGCCGGCGCGTCGGCTTCTACTGGCCCAACGCGCTCGCCACGGTCGTTACGGCTGCGGCGATCCTGTGGTGCGTATGGATGACGGTGTCCTTCATCGGCAACCGGCAGTTGATGCGTGAGGCCAGTCAGACAGCGCAGGCCGCTGTCGATGCAAAACCGCAAACCGCCGAGGCCTGGCGAGCCCAGCTCGCGCTCCAGCAGCTGATGGAAAAGCTTGAGTACCGTCGGCAACATGGCGCGCCCTGGTATCTACGCGCGGGCGTTTCTTCGAACGATGCCCTTCTCGCTGCGATGTGGCCGCCATACCGTATCGCCGCGACCCGCAATCTGCAGGCGCCGGTCGTGCAAACCATCACCGACCTGCTGAAGGCTGCGGGCGAAGCGCGGGCCGACGCGCTGCAGTCGCAGGATGCGCGCGGCAGCACCTACAACGCGCTCAAAACGTACCTGATGCTTGGAGACCCCGCTCGCGCCGACGCCGCATTTCTGCGCCGCCCGCTTGTCGCGTTGTGGCGACGCCCGGTCGACATGCCGGAAGGTGAGCGCGACGATACCGGCGGCCGACTCGCCGCGTTTTACGCCGACCACCTGAAGGCCCACCCCGAATGGCGCATCACACCCGACCAGAGCCTCGTGAGCACGACCCGCAACATGCTGGTGACGCAGATGGGCCTCGCATCGGCCGACGACACGGTGTACCAGAGCATCCTCGACGAGGTCAAAGGCAAGTACGCTGACGCATCACTCCAGACGTTGCTCAACGGCGCGGACGCGCGGGGGCTTTTCAGCACGTCGCAGGCGGTGCCTGGCATCTACACGCGCGCGGCGTGGGACGGCATGATCGCGGACGCGATCGACAGGGCCGCAAGCGAGCGACGCGTGAGCGGCGACTGGGTGCTGACCGGCGCGCAACCATCGCAGACCATCGGTAACACCCTCGCACAGGGTGCGATCCGCACCAGCGCCGCAATTGACGAGAAGCGGGCGGCCGAAGAACTGAAGCAGCGACTGACAGCACGCTACTTCGCGGAGTACACCGCCGCCTGGCAGACCATGCTCAACAGTCTCCAGTGGCAACCGGCATCGAACCTGAACGGCGCGATCGATCAACTCACCCGTCTCGCCGACGCGCAGACCTCGCCGCTGATCGCGCTGATGAAGTCGGTGCAGTATCAGGCGCAGGCGGGACGACCCTCGCAGGCGCTGACCGATACGCTGGTCCGCAAGGCACAAAGCCTGATCGGCAACAACGACGACGCGAATGCCCCGACCGTCAATCCGCTGGACAAGTCATTCGGTCCGCTGCTTGCATTGATGGGAGAGAGCGGCGGTGCAGCGACGAACAGCGGAAACGGCAAGGCCGGTGCATCGACGAACGTCGCGCTCAGTGGCGTCAGCCTGTCGCGCTATCTGACGGCGGTCACCACGATGCGACTGAAGCTGCAGCAGATCGCAGGCAGTCCCGACGCACAGGCGATGGCGCGCTCGCTCGCGCAGGCGGTCTTCCAGGGCAAGCTCTCGGAGTTGTCGCAGGCGCGCGATGACGCGGCGCTGACAGCCGCAAGTCTCGGCTCCGCATGGGCAGGCTTTGGCAACGCGGCGTTTGCACAGCCGCTCGAAGCGGCGTGGCAGACCATTTTGCAACCGGCCGCGGCGAGCCTGAACGAAGCATGGCGTGCAAGCGTGGCCGCACCATTCAACGCGACGATGAGCGGCCGCTATCCGTTCTTTGACACGCAGGCCGATGCATCCTTCGCCGAACTCGGCCGCTTCGTCCGTCCCGACACCGGCCTGGTCGCCCGTTTCATCTCGACGCAACTCGCGGGCGTACTCAAGCTCGAAGGCGATCACTGGACACCGAACGAACTGGCACCACAGGCACTCCAGTTCGATCCGAAGTTCCTTGCCGGCCTGCGCCAGCTCTCGACGGTCGGCGCGCAACTCTACATAAAGGGCGATGCAAACGAGCGCTTCGAGATGATGGCCTTGCCGACGCCGGACGTGACGCGCTCGGAACTGTCGGTGGACGGCAAGCAGATCGTCTATTTCAACCAGCAGGAAAGCTGGACGCCGCTCGCGTGGCCCGGCGATGGCCTGAATGGGCACGCGGGTCTGACGTGGCAGACACTCAACGCGGGCCTGAGGCAGGCGTTCGATTCGACGGGCGACTGGGCATTCCTGCGCCTGCTCGCAAAAGCCGATGTGAAGCAGCTGGACAGTACCCGCTACCAGCTCACGTGGAACGACGCAAATGGCGACCCGTTGCGCTACGTGCTGCGCACCCAGGTCGGAGCCGGTCCGCTCGAACTGCTGAAGCTGCGCGGCTTCCAGATGCCCGAAAGGATTTTTGTTGTCGGCAAGGCGGGCGCTGCGCCCATGCTTCCTCCCCTGCCACCGGAATTGCAACCATGACCGCACCCTGGAAGAAAAGCCCGACTGAGCACGAGAATCCGTTCCTCAGGTACTACGACGAAGAGATGCGCTACCTGCGCGAGGCAGGCCGCGAGTTTGCGCAGGCGCAGCCTGACGCCGCGCGTCGCATGGGGATGCTCTACGGCGAACCTGAAGGGGCTGTGCGCGCGGTGAACGAAGCCTTTGCATTTCTCTCGGCGCGGCTACGCATGAAGCTCGACGACGGGATGCCCGAGGTGACCGACGCGCTGCTCGATAACCTCTATGAGCACGCGGCGCGCGCTATTCCGTCGCTTTCGATCATCGAATGCACGCCGCTGAACCGAACGGGCGCAACTGCGGTGCCGATCCCCGCCGGAGCCGTCGTACGCTCAACGCCCGTCGGTCCCGATAAGGTTCAGTGCGTGTACCGGACGACGCAGCCCGTCGAGCTGTTACCGCTCTCGGTAGAGGATGCGGTCGTCGCCGTACGTGCCGACGGGCGTACGGTGATCCGCCTGACGTTTGGTCTCTGGCTCGGGGAGCAGCGCGAGCGCATGGACCTGTCGCGTATCCGCCTGTACCTGCATGGCGACCGGCCCGCTGCGGCTACGCTATACGCGGCGCTGACGCGGCAGGTTGCGTCAATCGGGCTGAGTCTGCCGTCAGTACGGGACGGCGCCTTGCAGCCGCTGGACGGGGTGCATTTCGAGGCGGCAGGCTTCGGCCCGTCGACGCGGCTATGGCCAGTCACAGACGCGAAGCGCGACGGGCAACTGGACCGCGAGCAGACGATGCTGGAGTATTTTGTGTTCCCGCAAAAGTTTCACTTCGTCGACCTGTGCGGGTTCGATGCTGCGGCGCTGCCGGCGGGTGAAGCGCAGATGACCTTCGAGATTGAACTCGATGCCCGGATGCCTGGCGACTATCCCGTCAGCCGCGAGAATTTCCGCCTGTTCTGCACGCCTGTCATCAACCTGTTCAAGGTCGATGCGTTGCCGTTGGAACCTGTCGGCTGGCACGACAGGGAGCACTGCATCCGCGTACAGCCTGGCATCGCCTCTCATGTCGAGCCGTACGATGTACTCGCGGTGATCGCCGCCGACCCGGAGGACAGCGCACGGCACGACTACCGGGCGTTTACGAGTTTCCGGCATCGTGGCTGGGCGTTGCGTCACGAAAAGCCTGAGCGCTACTTCCATACGTCGACGCGTTTCGGTCCGCTTGGGCGGGAACTCTGGGTCACGCTGGCGGGGCAGCTATGGGCCGGAACGTACCGGCACGCAGAGAACGACGAGGACCGTCCCGATCCGGACCGCTACCTGACGGTACGCGCGCTCGCCAATAACGGGCGTCTCCCGCGCATGGCGCTGGCCGAGGCGACGATCACTGAAACCGTATCGGACTTCACCGGGATTGCATCGGTGCGCAACCTCACGGCACCGTCCATGCCGCTCTATCCGCCGCGCTATTACCCGGGCTACGACTGGCGCGTATTGGGGCACTTTACGGCGGGTGGCGCGAACGAACTGAACCGGATCCATATGGAGGGCGCACCGGCGCTGCGTGAGACGCTGGAACTCTACGACTGGACGCCAGACGACGGGGTCTCGCGTCGTATCGACGCGATCAGGGACGTACGTTTCTCCGAGAAGCAGAAGGTGGAGCGGGCATACGTACAACGTATTGCGTGCGCATATGTCGAACTCGATCCGACCGCGTTCGACGGGCCGGGCGATGCTGCGCTATTCGGCGAAGTGCTCAATCACTTTCTGGGGCGCTACGCGAGCCTTCATGTTTCCATGCAACTGGTACTGAGCATCGGTGGCAAGGAGACCGTCTATCCTCGCATCGACTTCGAGGGAGCACCTATGTGATGAGTGTCTGGATTTTGCGGGGTGCGCTCGGCGTGGGCCTCGCGCTGGCCGTCTCGGCGTGCGGGACCTGGCAGTCGGTGAAGGACGGCACCGTGGATGTCACACGCGCGGTGTTCGAGACGAAAGTCAAACAGATGAACCTGGTGGTGACGGCACGCGGCGCACTGAACGAGGATGCACGCGGCGCGTCGCTTCCGGTTGTGCTGCGCATTTACCAGTTGAAGGACGACAGGCCTTTCGCAACAGCGACCTACGCGCAACTGCTCGCGGGCAACGAGGCGCTGAAGGCTGCGACGCTCTGGAGCCGGAACGTCACGCTGGGGCCGGGGCAGACGCTGAAGATCTCGGAGCCGATCGGCGACGCAGCGAACTACGTGGGCGTGGCGGCGTTCTTTCACGATACGGCCAACACCGAATGGTCGGTGCTCGTGCCGAAATCACAGTGGAAGAAGACCGATCCAGTGAGGCTGCTGGCAGTGGACCGCACACTGCAAATTGACGCGGAGCATCGATGAGGCTTCTGTACAGCTGGATGGTGGCCGTTACCGGGTAGTCAGTTGCATGTGTAGAAGGTAGGACTTGGTTCGACAGACGATGTGAGGTCGTCGATCTCAGTGCGGCCGCTTTCGGTCACTCAACCTCACTCCCTATATAGTTGTAGTGAAGCGGCGAATGTTTTTTTTGACTTTGTGAGAAATTCGGGGGAAGTATGCGTGACGAGTTGATGACCGAAGCGTTGTGTTGGGAACTCGAAAAGATGATCACGGTAGAGTACGCACGTGCAGTAAGGGCTACCGAGGAATGGGTTTTCTACTGTCCGCACGAGATCTGCCTAACGAACGTTCACACCCGAACGTGGAAAAATACATATTTCGCCGCTCGCCCCAGACACGTCAGCGGATGTCCGGATGAGGCGCCTTCGTCAGAGTCCTCCATAATTCCCGGTGCACCGAAGTGCAAACCTGTGCAAGTCAGGGAGAAGCCAATACCCAACCTGCTGGGGCCACAGCCTGCGCTAAAGCAAAAGTCCCGCGCCCCAACAAAAGAAGAACTCTTGCAGCTGTCCCGGGCGGTGCGACATATTCCAGCGCTATACCCGGGCACGCTGGAAGAAGTTGTTGACGCCTGGATCCGGATTGCGCCAAAAGAACGAGACCAACGAGCACTGACAATTGGCAATCAGGAACTGACCTACAAGAGTGCCTTTAGATTCCTTGGTGGGGCTTCTGACGACGTAAACTCGCTTGATCCCTACCGACAGATCATTTTCGGCGCCGCGACTGTAGAGAGATGGAAGCAGTGGATTCTAGTGAAAAGCAGAAAGAAGTTCTCGGCCGGAGAGGCAACGGTGCCTCTGCGTCTGGCAGTGAAGCAAGACGAGGCGCCGTGCTGGCTCCCAGAACTTGTCGATCGGCCGGCGACACTCTTCTGGCATGGCGTGATACCCGAGTTGGGCGCTAAGAAGGATGCGTACCGGTTTGCGGTCGATTTCGACTTGCTTCATGCAGGGTTCACCGTTCGGGCCGAGCATTTGATGCCGTGACGCCCCACCTCGCCAATCAAGGCGATCGGAAGTGGTTCCGATATAAGGTGGGCTAAGGCTTGGAGTCCAGAAAAATAGGGGAAATTCTTGCCGATGCAGAATCTCCCCACTTTTCACACCTACTCGGGCCGGTTCTTTTCGCGGGCCGCTTTCAGGATGCGAACCGTCGCCGTCAGAGTCTCCCGATCCGGCACAGATCAAGCAACACGTCGCGCCATGCGTCCTTCGATTCGTGATAGCCGTCGGCGATCGCCACGCGCTCCTTCGTTCCATCCGGCTTCACGCCGATGATGACCAGCAGGCACTGGCCGTCAGAATCGTCAGTGCGCAGTCCGGTATGAATGCCGTCGGCCCACCAGTAGAACCAGCGCGCGCCTGACAGGTCACGCCGGTTCCATAGCAGGTGCTCCTCGGCCCATTGCGCCTTCAGGCGGCTGACCACGTTCGGTGAAAGCCCTTTAGCCTGTTCACCCAGGAGCACGCTGAGCGCCTCACTCATGTTGCCGGTCGATACACCGCGCAGATAGAGCCACGGCAATGCCGCCGACACACGTGGTGACTTGCGGACGTATGGCGGCACAATGTTCGAATTGAACTTCACTCCCGAGCCTGAGCGGTCGCGTACCTTCGGTACCTTGACCGGAACCGGACCGATCGCCGTGACGACCTCACGCGCCGGCAGATAGCCCGGCGCGCCGGCCGTCGAGCGTCTTCACGTTCCCGTACTGTTCGAGCAATGTCGCCAATTCTGCCTCGATCGCTTGCTGGATGATCTGTCGCGCGCCTTGCTGGATCAGCTCATCAAGGCTGCCGACGCCTGCTGCTGCTTTACCGTCGTTCGTTTCTTCCGTAAGCTTCTTCATGGTGGTGGATTCCGGTTCGCTGGTTCGTTACTCTCGACAAGCAACATTCTCAGCTAACCGCCACCGCCTTCTCAAATCCCCGCCTCATCCCCATACACCATGCATGGACGCCCCCGGCTTGCCAAGCTCTCGTTTGTAACGGAGGGCAGGTAATGATTGCGGCCATGCATCCGGACTTCGCTGTCCGGCGCGAGGCCGGCGGTCCCTGATGGAATGCGCTGGCCGGACTCTCATCACTCTTTCGCGTGCTCTTGCGCACACTGGTGTACCCAGAGTTTCCCGGCCACGGTCTAACCTGTCTCGCCATCACGTCATGATCGCCTGAGCAATCGGCTGTAGTCTCCTGCTGGTAGTTACGCGGCAAGCATGCGGCTGACAGTTACGCAGTCGCTGCAGGCGCATGGTAATCAGGGTGAAACTCGCGGCCGTGGACCAATAGCGCCCAGACGATCCGCGCGTTCTTGTTCGCGAGCGCGACGGCGGCGACGTTCGCGTTTCGCCGCTGCAGCAGGCTAGTCAGCCAGCCGCTCTTGCATTCCTTGCGTTTGGCAACCTGCAGAAGGGAGCGCGCGCCGTGGATCAGCAATGTTCGCAGGTAGGTATCACCGCGCTTGCTGATTCCCAGCAGCACGTTCTTGCCACCGCTGGAGTTCTGCCGGGGTACCAGACCGAGCCACGCTGCAAGTTGCCGGCCGCTCCTGAAGCTCTTTGCGTCGCCGACAGATGCGACGAGCGCGCTCGCGGTAAGTGGCCCGATGCCGGGGACGCGCGCGAGCCGTCGACTCGTTTCGTCACTGCGGTGCCAGGCCTGAATCTGCGCCTCGAACTCCCGGACCTGCCTGTCAAGCTCCTTCAGATGGTCCATGAGGCGCTGGATGAGCAATCGAAACGAGCCAGTGAGTTCGTTCTCTGCATCTTCGATCAGTTCGGGTACCTGACGCCCGAGATGCCCGATTCCCTTGGGAACAACGATCCCGAATTCGGCGAGCAGGCCGCGGATCTGGTTGGCCTGCGCGGTGCGGGCGCGCACAAAACCCTGGCGTACGCGATGCAACGACAGCACCGATTGCTGCTCGATGCTCTTGACCGGCACGAAACGCATGTTCGGCCGCGCGACTGCCTCGCAGATTGCCTCGGCATCCGCCGCGTCATTCTTGTTCGTCTTGACGTACGGTTTGACAAACTGCGGTGCAATCAGTCGGACCGTATGGCCCATGGCCTGCAGCTTGCGGGCCCAATAGTGCGCGCTGGCGCACGCTTCCATCCCGATCACGCAGGCCGGGAGGTTGGCGAAGAACTCCGCAACGTGATTCCGCTTGAGCACTTTCTTCAGCACCGTTCGACCATGCTCATTTACACCATGGACGGCAAAAACGTTCTTCGCCAGATCGATGCCAACTGTCGTAATCTTCATGATGGGCGCTCCCCTCGGTCAGGTGGTTGCTTCGACACATCCACTTTGGCACATTGATGCCGCTTCGGGTGGGGGCGTCCATCCCATTACTTCTGACGATAACTCATCAGACTGATTGCGTGACAACTGATGTAACAAACGAATGTTGAGGTGCCGCGATGCAGTACGACTACGGAACATTTCACATCGATTGCCGGGCGCACCGCGCTAACGATGGTCGTTACGTTGCGAGAGCCAGAATCAGTCGCGGACCGGGCGACGCGGAAGACCGCGTCGAAACGCATGATTCAGGTGATATCGATTCGTTCGCCGACGAGGCCGATGCCATATCTTGCGCGAAAGCGTGGGCTATCAAATGGTGCGACGAAAACTGGGACTGAGCCGCGCACGGCGGTTCCGCATACTTGACGATGGAGACCGACATGGCTGAGCGGCGAGAGCAGCTTGACGAGTACAACGGCTTCGTCGTGCTGGCCAAACCAGCCTGAACGCATCGAGTTTCTCAGGAAATGCACGACGCTGGATTTCTGAAGAGGTGAGCCGGACGAGCGCCCGGGCCGCGCCAGATCGAGTCAACGGGGAATGCGCATCCACGCCACCGACTCGAGCTGATTGGGGGAACTATCTTCCTGGAGGCTGACAGACTTGTACGAGCGCTTACACCGCTCACGTCTATGAGTTCCGTCACTCGGAATCAATTGGGGAGGAAAATCGATGAAAAAGTGGCTCGACCTGAACGTGTTTCTGGGTATCCCTGCCAGCGAGTGGGCCTATGCGGCGATCGCGACCATCGTCAGCTACCTGGCGTTGATCTATCTGCTGAAGTTCGCCATCACGCGCCTTTCGATGCTGTCCCAACGAACGTCAACCCGTCTCGACGATATGCTGGTTCAGGTCATTGAAGGCACGCACCTGCTTACGCTACTCGCGGCAGCAGCGCTGGTCGGCACGAAGTTTCTGACATTGCCGGACAGGTGGGACGCCCGTCTTGGCCATCTCTGGTTTCTCATCATCGGTTTTCAGCTGGCCCTGTGGATAAACCGTGGCGTGACGCTATGGACCGAGAGGCGGCTGCAAGCGACAGAGACGCTCGCCCACAATCCGGTCATCACGACCATGCTGTCGTGGACGTTGCGGGCGCTGCTGTGGTCCGTTCTTATGCTGGCGGTGCTCGCCAACATGGGCGTGAACATCACCGCGTTTGTCGCGAGCCTGGGTGTGGGTGGTGTTGCCGTCGCACTCGCGGTACAAAGCATTCTGAGTGATCTTTTCGCATCGCTGGCCATCGGACTCGACAAGCCATTCGAGATTGGCGACTTCATCGTCTTCGGTGAGATTGCCGGGAGCATCGAGCACATCGGACTCAAGACCACGCGCATCCGGAGTCTGAGTGGAGAACAGATCGTTTGCAGCAATACCGAACTGCTGAAAAACACGATTCACAACTACAAGCGAATGGCCGAGCGGCGCATTCTGTTCAATTTCAGGGTGACATACGATGCGAGTCCCGAGCAATTGCGCGCCGTTCCTGCCATGGTACAGAAGGCAGTCGAATCCGCCGGAAAGACCCGCTTTGATCGTGCGCATTTCAAGGGGTTCGGCGACAGCTCGCTCGATTTCGAAGTCGTGTATTACGTCACCGATCCCGCCTACAACCTGTACATGGACATACAGCAGGAAATCAATCTCGAGTTGATGACGCAATTGGGTAGACGGGGTATTGAATTCGCTTTCCCGACGCGCACGCTCCACGTCGTGAACAAGCAACAGGCGCAGGACGGTGCAAAGAGGTCATCGTTCGCACCGCACGCGGAATTGGCTACTCGAGAGGCACAATAAACGCTTCCGAATACCGCCCGGGCCGTTCCTGAGCGTGTTCGGGTTAATGCCTGGGACAGGATTTCAGGCGCCTGGCTGCCCCACGCGTCTGCCGGATGACCTGTTTGGCAACCGCGCATACTCCCGTTTCCCAAGGCACGGCTGGAGTCCGGATGCAGAAAATTCGACATAGATTTCCCGTGCGAATCCGATCACATGATCCAGCGCCGCTGGTCCGCTCAATCCAGCCCAGAACCTTCATCCCCCACCACGCCGCATGCTCGACATCATTGCCATCTGTCTGGTCGTCACAGCGCTACTGGCGTATGTGAATCACCGCTTTCTGAGGCTTCCGACGACGATCGGCGTCATGGTAACGGCGCTCGGACTCTCCCTTGCGATCGTTGGACTGGACAAGCTTGGCGTCGCGCACGGTCTGCGCGTTGCAGAAGAGCATCTCGTCAACTCGATCAATTTCAGTGAGGTGCTTCTGCAAGGCATGCTGTCGCTTTTGCTGTTCGCCGGCGCGATGCATGTGGATTTACGCAAGCTGAAGGCTTTCCGGACCCAGATCATCAGTCTGGCTGTGCTGAGTACGGCGACCTCCACGCTGCTGATCGGATTCGCGATGTGGAAACTGCTCCCCCTTTGCGGAGTCGAACTCGCGCTGCCCTTCTGCCTGCTGTTCGGCGCCCTGATTTCGCCGACGGACCCCGTCGCGGTGATCGGCATCCTGAAGTCCGCAGGGGCGCCCGAAGGCCTGAAGGTCGTCATTACTGGAGAGTCGCTCTTCAACGACGGCGTCGGGGTCGTGCTTTTCTCTCTGCTGCTCACGATGGCCAGCACGGGCGTCACTCCATCCGTCCAGACGGGGTTGGCTGCATTTATCCTGGAAGCCGGCGGCGGCCTGCTATTCGGCGGGGTCGTAGGCTATCTGACATATCGGCTGCTCAAAAGCGTCGACCATTACCAGGTCGAAGTCCTGATGACGCTCGCATCGGTGATCGGCGGCTACGCGCTCGCTAATCATCTGCATGTCTCCGGGCCACTCGCCATGGTGGTTGCGGGCGTGATGATCGGCAACCGCGGCCGCGCCGACGCGATGTCCGAGACGACCCGGCGATACGTGGACATGTTCTGGGAGTTGATCGATGAGATTCTGAATGCCGTTCTTTTTGTATTGATCGGCATGGAGGTTCTGCTCGTCGAGTTCCCCGGCAGGATACTACTCGCTGGCGCCGGTGCGGCACTGGTCGCACTGCTCGCGCGACTGGTGTCGGTGGGACTGCCTGTCATGCTTCTTGGGCGGGCGTCCCGGCTACCGAAAGGAGCGTGGAGCGTGCTTACATGGGGCGGCCTGCGCGGTGGCATTTCCGTTGCACTGGCACTATCGATTCAGCCTGGACCGGGGCGCGACATCGTCCTCGCGTTGACGTACTGTGTGGTCGTTTCGTCGATCCTGGGTCAGGGGCTCACGGTTGGCTGGATTATCCGTCGGGCAGCAGGCGTCAAGGAAGAATGAAAACGGTCCGTATGCGGTGGCCAGTTACGACAAAAGGATTGCCAGGCGTCGACCGCTAACGACAGCGCGTGAGACGCGATCTCGAGCATATCGTCTATGTGACCGGCCCTGGCTTGTCCTGCACAAATTGTGCGCCAGGATCATCAGGCGTCACGCCCAGAAGATTCATGGTCTTCGCCGCGATATCCGAGAAGGCAGGTCCTGCGACTGCGCCGCCGAAATGCGAGCCCACGTGGGGCCGGTCGATCGACACCGCGATGATCACCCTCGGATGTTGTGCCGGGACAATCCCAACGAACGACGCCCGATACTGACTGCGGTCGTAGCCGCGCGCGGTCCAACGATATGCGGTTCCGGTCTTGCCTGCGGCCGTATAGCCCGGTACGGCTGCCTGTGGTGCTGTACCGTCCTCGGACACCACGGACTCAAGCATGGTGAGCACTTCCGCCGCGACGCGTGGCGAGTAAATGCGTCGACCATGCGCCGGCATACCATGTCGCGGATGAATCGTAGCGGGTACAAACAGACCTTCATTGCCGAACACCGTGTACATTTGCGCCAGTTGCAGCAACGACGCGGACAGACCGTAGCCGTACGACATCGTTGCCTGCTCGATCCGCCGCCAGTTCTGGTAAGGACGCAGCGTGCCGGTTGCCGCGCCCGGCAACCCCGCGCGCGGCGCCCGACCCAGCCCGACAGCATGGAAGTTGTTCCACATGTCGTGTGGCTTCATCAGCAGCGCGATTTTTGTCGTGCCCACGTTGCTTGACTTCTGCAGGACGCCGCTAACCGTCAAAGTGCCGAAGTCCTTGTCGTCGTGAATCACGGCCCCGTCGAGTCGCAGCCTTCCACCGTTGGTCGGTACCACGGAGCGAGGCGATACCTCATTGCGTTGCAACGCCAGTGCGATCGTCAGGGGCTTCATGACCGAGCCCGGCTCGAACACATCGGTGACAGCGTGGTTGCGGACAGCATCGCCCGCTCTGCCGCGGCGGGTATTCGGATCGAAACTCGGCCAGTTTGCCATTGCGAGAATCTCGCCAGTATGTGCATCCAGAACGATCGCCGAGCCTGAGTGAGCATCGGTGCGCTCAACGGCGTCACCCAGCGCCTTGAACGTCGCATACTGGATCGGCTGATCAATGGTGAGCTGCACGTCCTCGCCAGCAACGGGTGGTTGCAACGCAAGTGTTTCGATGACCTGCCCTCTGGCGTTTCGCAGCACGCGGCGACTTCCATTGCGACCGGTCAGTAGGCGATTATCGACTTTTTCAATGCCCTCCAGACCATTACCGTCGACGCCAGCGAAACCGGTGACATGCGCCACAATGCTGCCTTCCGGATAGTAGCGACGGTAATCTGGTTGGGCATAAACGCCCGGCACATCGAGAAGCATCGCCCGCTGCGCAACATCCAGGGGCACCTGCCGCTTGAGGTAGACAAATGATTTGTGGGACGCCGCCATTGCGCCGATCCGGTCCGCGTCAATGTCGAGCAACTTACCCAGTGCAGATGCCTGGTCGGACGAAACCGTGTCCGCACCGTCCGCATCCAGCCATAACGTGCGCGTCGGAAGGCTGACCGCCAGCGCTCTCCCGTCGCGGTCGAGAATGCGTCCACGCGTCGCATGAATGCTGAACTCGCGCACCTGTCGAAGTTCCCCCTGCTTCTGATAAAACCTATCGTTGATCCCCTGCACCCACGCCGCTCGCGCAGCGAGGACGAGAAACCCCAATGAGAAAGCCGCTCCCAGCGCGTGCGAACGCCAACGCGGCAGCACATGTGGTCTAGTCGAAATTGGCGAAAAATTGATGGACCTGGAGCGGAAACGCATTGAGTGATTTCAGAGGAGATGACCTTCACCACCTGGACGGGAACGACAGCCAACATGAGCAGTACGAGGAAGCATCGGAGCCTGGGATCTCCAAAATACTAGCACGAGCCCCTCTGCGCTCGATCTCTACCGCACACAGCCTTTCACAAACGACATATAGATGTGATCTGTCGACCGTTCCTGAAAGAACTGCACGCGAGTGCGCCCCATTGCGCGAGCTACCGTCACGCCAACGGGTACGCCACGAAAGAAAGTCTTACCTTGCAATCGCACACCCTCCCCGGAGCGCGAACGGTGCAATTTGCGCGTGCTACGCTTCCAGCGTTCGGTGATGCATTCGACCACGGATGACACGTCCAGCTCAGTCGCGCCCGAGTAAATGGGTGCACCTTCAAACACATCATGCGTTCGTGAACACGATATGAGCATGGCGCATCCAAATGCCGCGGCAAGCATCCAGTTCCTTCTCGTTCGGCGGTGATGCGAGTATCGCTCCGCTCCGGCAATCCCGACTCGCAGCACTGCTGCGCAATTGTCGTGGGCATCCCCGCTTCGGGCAAAGCGTGCAGAAAGCCGGTTTAAGGCTGCGTGTATACTCACGGTTTGTTGCCCTATGGATAAGTGCCCCCTGCGGGCTTGCTACCGAATGAAGGTTATCACTAGTCTTTTTTTTCTCGTCGTATGTTGCTGGACCTATCACCTGGCTCATGCGCAACCGAAACCCTCACCACTAGCCGACTACGCCTTTCTCAGACGCATCCATGTTCGCGAAGCGGTCGTAAATTGCATCGCGGCGTTCGACCAATGGGTTCGAACTGGGCAGCGCTACGATTCAATTATCGTTTCGGCGGGCAATGCGTTACACGCAAGAGTATTGCCCGGGAGAGGCGCGCAAGAATCAGGGCAATCGGCAACACTCGATGCAACGGTAGATATGCCTGCAGTCGCCAAGCTTCGACAAAAGTATGTGTGGATTCCCGTCACGGCTTCCTGTGGTGTCTGGAAGAAGCACGTCGTTTCCTTTTCACTTAGGCCTAGAGAGCGACGCCCATAAAGCGCACGCTGGCTGCCGTTGCACCCGAAGCTTTTAACGACTTTACTGGTAGTCATGCTTGTCCGAGCGCGTCAGCGCGATTGGCAAGGCGTCTGCAGCAAAACGAATGCTACGCACGCCGTAGCGGTCGGAAGAATGGGGCTGGCCAGCAGCCAGAGGGCACTGACGGATTCGTCAGAAAATCCCCGTCGCACAAGGATGATCTCGGCCGGACTGGGTGCGTTGGCGATGACCGTTAGCCCTCCCCCCGATCACCGCGCCTGCAACCAGCAGATATCTTGCTTCATGCGATAGCCTGCCGCCGATCTCGTGCCCGTTGTCCTAGCCGACGCTCGCATTCTTTCCTTGACGCTCTGTTAAAACTAGCCACCACTCGCCGGGAAGCCGATAACGTCACGTGGTCGATCGAAGATTCGGATACCGCGAAGTGGCGAACGTCAGGCACCTAAAGATGCCGATGCGCTCTTCAGCAAGGGGAGGCATGTTCACACCTTAATGGCCATCAAGACATTCTCCGGTTGCACAGACAGCTTACGTGCGGTGGGCCAACTGCACGTAAGTCGTCTTTTCGCCTCTCGAGAACGTCAGCATAGGGTTATCCCGTCCACAGCAAGCGGGTTATAAACTCGACCTGCCGCGGCTACACTGTAAACTTTTTCCGTGGCGCCACATCTTTTCTGCGTAGTTGCCCTACTTTCAGGCAGAACGGCTTTCTCATGGTTCATGGATTGACAGTTCAACGTTCGCGCCCGGCATGGTGGCGCAGGGCGGCGACGCTTACCGGATTCGTGCTATTGCTATGCATGGCGGCGCTTTGCGAAGCCCAGACGGCGTGGACCGATACGCGCGTTTCTCAGCAGACCATCAAAACAACGATATGCCGCAGAGGACACCTCGCAGAGGTGATGCCTTCATTCGACGAGCGCATGCGACTGAAAGCGGGACTGCTTGAGCAACGAAATATACCGGCCGAATCGGCTACCGCTTACGCTCTCGACTTCCGCATGCCCGTACTACTCGGCGGGGCACCAGACACACCCGAAAATATCGACTTGATACCGTGGGAAGGCGAACACGGTGAACGCCGCAAGCGGCGCTTTGCTGTATTCCTGAGACACTGCGTATGCGCGGGTGCGCTTCCTCTGACTCGCGCGCAGAAGGCAATTTCTGGGGACTGGCCGAATCAATATCCGAATCTATGGTCGTTGACCTGCAAAGATGTTCAATAGGTGTACGAGTCCTTTGGTTACCGCTTCCTACGCTCAAGTCGGCTGCCACATTCCCCGAACCGAAAATTCAAGAATCGAAAGCGATTTTGATGCCGCCGTTATTCATTCAAGGTGTCAACGCGACATTCAGCGTGAATGTCGCGGGCGCTGTCAGGTCGGTGGGGAGGCGGCGGTAGAATGAAGTGATGAAAAAAACGAAATCACCTTTCACGGCCACCGCTTCCCTGCAGTCGTTATCAATTGCGCGGTTCGCTGGTATTGATATGACTTTCAGCGGTGGCGCATGGTTCGGATCCAGCGCCGCAGCTCGATCGCGTCCTGAAAGTGCGCGTGCGGATTCGGAGCGCCGAGCAGCACGATCACCATCATGTGTCCGCTCACCGGCGTCATCACGATCAGGCAATGACCGGCCTCGTTCGTAAAGCCTGTTTTTTGCAGCGCAACGTGCCATGACGCGCGATGCACGAGCGGATTGGTGTTGTGATACATCAGCGGGCCGTCGCCGCCAAGAACGACTTGCCTATGGGACGTCGAATACGATTGTATCTTCGGATACCGGTACGCGGCGCTTGCGAGTTTCACCAGATCGCGCGCGCTCGATACGTTCTGCGGCGACAGTCCGGTCGGATCGACGAAATGGCTGTGAGTCATATGCAGACGCCGCGCCTTGCGATTCATCGCTTTGACAAAGCCGGCACGTCCGCCCGAATAATCACGGCTCAGCGCAAATGCCGCGCGATTCTCCGACGACATCAGCGCGATATGCAGCATCGTTCGACGCAGCAGCAGCGAGCCGACCGGCAGGCGCGAGCGCGACCACTTCAAGCGGTCGACATCGGCGTCCGTGATGCGTGACGGCTTGACCAGCGAGCGTTTCGAGTCGATCACCACCATTGCGGTCAGAAGTTTGGTCAACGAGGCGATCGGGAGGCGCTGATCCGCATGCTTCATATACAGCGCGCGCCCGGTCGTCAGATCGACGACCATCGCAGCGCGCGCGAGCACCGCGGGTTTCGCCACGACGCGTTTGATATGACTGGCGCGCGCCATCGCGGGACCGGCGAATAAGGAGAACAAAACCAGGATCAGGATGCACGCACGCATGCCCCGACGCTCACGAAACATCTGCCGGACGTATTGCCTGCTGCGCGAGCCGGGCGCGCCCGGTCCGTGGCAGCGGGAGTGGCGGCGAGCAAAGCGCCGGCGCATCCGTCGCGTGGACGCAAGGGGTCGAACGGAAAAACAGGAGTTTGCCGGTGCGTGCTGCCGGCACTTCGAATGTGGGAAAACTCATGAAGGAACGGCGGGAAGCGGTGATATTGAACGACGGCGACTCGGCTCGCGTGCCGTCACGAATGAAGAGAGGCCGGACCCGATGCCAACTTTGCATGGCCACGCCCGCCACGCTCATTCGCGCTACGCACGCGTCGCGAAGCTCGGGCTTGTTCGGATACCGCTGTCGGTGCGCTTGCCTAACATCTGTCCGCATGCCTTCGGGGCGACCGTGTCTTCGGAGGCGTAACCGTAGAGATCGAAACTTAAGCGAAACTTAAAACGTCAATCGGTTCACAGGGTCGGCACCGCGAAAGCGAAGCCCGGGGTCAAGCGTGAGAACTCAGTAATGGTCAGCGTGCGCGTTCCGCAACCGGTCCGGACGGCCCGCCGCGGCAGCGAGGTTGGTGATCGGGATCACCTGCCGCGAATATAGGACATTCCGAAAACAAAAGGATGCCCACTCGAGACCGGCGTGATCGGCGGGATCGTCGTGGCTGGCTGAGACCTCTTCCAAGGTCGAGCGCGCCGTGCCAATCGTGGCTTGAGCAGTTTCCTCTAGTGTGCGTAGCCATTCCGCACTACGTCGCTTGCGCTGCCGCAGCCTCCTGTACTTTCGTCGAGCCCACCGCATAAGCCGTAGGTCGATGTAGCCGAAGAGGCTGTGCATCGCCGCCCGGTAGAACGCCCCATAGTAGTTCCACCACCCTTGTATCGTCGTGTTGCATTGCTGCGCAAGTTCATCCAGCGTCGCCGATGTTCGTCGGTGTATTCGCCGACTTCGCACGTGCTGTCTCATCCGCTTTAAGGCATCGCTGCTCACCGCTGGCAGAAAGCCAGTAAATCGCCGCTGGTATTTGCTCAATGCCCCTCTCGGTCTAAACGTAAAACCGAGGAACGTAAACTGCACGTTCGGATAAGTGCCAGTGCGATTGCTGTCCTTGCGATACACGATCTTCGACTTCTCCGGATGCATCGTCAGGCCACAGTCTTCCAGCCGTGATGCAATCGCTCGCATGACGGCTTGCGCCTGCGCCAGACTGCGGCAATGAACCACCGCGTCGTCGGCGTAGCGCGCAAAGGGAGACTGAGGCCATGTCCGCTGCATCCAGTTATCGAACGCATAGTGCATAAACAGATTCATCAGGATCGGGCTGACCACTCCGCCCTGTGGTGTACCCCGCGTTCGGGGCAAAATAGTCCCCTCCGCAGTTTCGAACGGCGCAGCATGATTATCGCGCGGACCCTAGCCTCCAGATGGGAGATCGCAGGCCGGGCGGCGAGCAACGCCCCCATTGCTCGCGCGGCGAAGTCCAGGCCATTAGCCACGCAAGATCGGCGACTACCGCTCTTGTCGGCGCCGCTCGCTCCGCTCCGTACAAGATCGAGCTCGTTCTGTTTCAGCCTGAGGACCAAGGAAGAAACCAGTGAGCCCGTGGCTCAGGGAATTCGTTACGCCGGTGGCGACCATCGCGTTCGGCAAAATCAGCTATGAAAGATCTTTGTCGATCAGATGCGTTGTGGTAAATGCAGGTAAGCACCAGAGGGGTGAATTACGAGACACTCCGCCGCTACGTGGATTGGGTGTATCAGGTTCAGGGCGGCAAGGAAAATATAAGCATTGTCGTAAGGGACCGCGATCGCGCGATGATCAAGAGTTGGATTGGATCAACTGCATCAGATTCTCAGCCGGACACCGCCGCCGCATCCTCCTCAACAACCTGGCGGCAATTCATCCAAAAGAGCGAAGCGCTGGAGCAAGTAGATAAATAGGGTATCGAAGGTGATCGCGTTCGCGAACGATGCGGTACGCCTCCAATGACCGTGGGCTGTCCGATGACAGCTTTCTGCGTCTGTGCCGGGCGCGAGACAGAATGAGCGCCGTTAGGGAGTGGCTTGCAAATTCACCGGGGACCGCCGCACGACAGAACTTCGGCGAGATGCCGCGTGGCTCAATGAAAATGCGGGCAATTGAATGGCCGAACGAATACGTGTTCGGCGCGCTGGAGCGGCCACCTGCCGAGCGACGCTTGTCAACAAGTGGCACTTTGAATGCCACCGAAGTTCGTCGACGAGCACTCACCCGCCTATCGGGCGCGCGTTCACGGTAGCCAAAGCTCAGTCAGAATTGTGCATCGCACAGTGAATTTTCCCGGTGCTGCAGACTTTGCAGTACCCGAAAGACGAAGCTTACGTTCCTGCAGACTTTGTTGTGCACCGATAACAACAAAAAAAAAAGCGTCACGTTGCCGTGACGCCTTAAAAAGTTCTAGCCATTCCGAGGGCCGTGCTAGAACCTGAGAGAAGGTAATTCGAAAGGCGCAAGCGCATTGGACGGGAAATCGATCCTGGATTTTGGGATTTTCCGCTCGCGCGCACCACAATGCAGCGGAGACAAGCGACTTTCGAAATGAGGTTCCATTTTTTATGGTTATGCTGACTAAGTCAAGCAAAAAGATGTAGTCGACCATCGATCGGCAATTCCTTCCGATACAATGACTTTTCTTAAAAATGTATGAATGGGTGCCCCGGTTTGGAGATGTCCCTGCCTCTGTGAGCGGCCGTCAACAGGTTGTCGCACGAACAATTTGAAATGCTGTTCCAAAAAAACGCATGAACCGATCCACTCCCAACCAACCCGTCGCCGCCAAGGTCCCCGCCAGCAAAGACCGAGACGGCCCAGGCGATGAAGTCACCGCGCTCGCGCGCGGCCTGACCGTGCTGCGCGCCGTCGCCGCCGCACACGCACCACTCAGCAATCGCGAACTCGCCGAGTTGACCGGCATCCCGAAGCCCACCGTGTCGCGCATCACCGCGACGCTCGTGGGCACCGGTTTTCTGCTGCGACTACCCGACAGCGAGCGCTTCGTGCTGACCTCGTCGGTGCTCGAACTGAGCAACGGCTTTCTGCGCAACTTCGACATCCGCTCGCGCGCGCGGCCGTTTCTGATCGAGCTCGCGGAACGCACCGCGTTGTCGGTGCATCTGGCGGTGCGCGACCGCTACGACATGGTCGTCATCGACGCGATCCGACCGCGTTCGGCGGTGCTCGTGTCGCGACTCGAAATCGGCTCGCGCATGAGCTTGACGCGCACCGCCGTCGGCCGGGCGTACCTCGCGGCGCTCGCGCAACCGGACCGCGACCGTCTGCTGGTCGGCCTGCAGACGGCCGAAGGTGACGATTGGGGCTATATCGGCAGCCGTCTCGCAAGCGCGATCCAGGATACCCTCGAGCGCGGCTTCGCAATTGCCACCGGCGAGTGGTACAACGGGCTGAACGCGATCGCGCTCGGCTTCGTCGGGCCGTCGGGCGAGCGCTACGCAGTCAATTGCGGCGGCTCGGCCGACCAATGTCCGCGCGACTGGCTGATCGCGCACGCCGCGCCCGCGCTGCTCGAATGCATCGACAAGATCGTCCTGGAGATCGGCGGCACGCCGGGGCGCCGGCTCGACGAATAAGCCGTCGGCGGCAACCGGCGCCAAACGGCGCCCCGCGCGGATCGAACGCGGCGCCAGCCGCCCTCGATCTGCGGGAGTGGCGACGGCGGCCCGCCCTCGCCCGACCATTCGCCGACATGCTGTAACCTTCGTAATCAACCGAAAAATACGCGGCTGGACTGTTACAGACGCCGCAACGTACGATCACGCATCCCGTCGCGGGACCGCGCGCCGCGCGCCGTGAGCGTCGTCGAAACGGCCGCGTCCAGCCGTGATGATTCCGCATTGCGTTAACATCCCTGTCCCGCGCCTCGGGTAGCATCGCGCTGAACATTGCGCGGCGCCCGCCGCCACGACCGCCTGACATGCCGCCCATGTGCCGGCCCACCGCCCTTCGAATGGCGGCGAGCGCATCGGCGGCTCACATCATCAAGCCAGCCACCCGACCGAACCGATGGACGAACAACAAAAGCACCCGGAAACCCAACGCCCTGCCGCTCCCCAGCCGTCCGCGAACGGCGCGCAATCGAGCGCGCCCGGCGCGGTGAAACGCCATCGCGGTCGGACCGTCGCGCTGATCGTCGCGGCGCTGGTCGTGCTCGGCGTCGTACTGTGGCGCTGGCATCCGTGGGGCGGGCCCGGCAGCGGCGCGAGCGCGCCGGGGGCGGCGAGCGGCGTGCGCAGTGGCCGCTTCGGCCGCGGCGGTCCGAACGCGATGGCCAACATGGCGCAGCCGGTGCACGTCGCCGCCGCGACGCAGGGCGAGATGCCGGTCGTGCTGACCGCGCTCGGCACGGTCACGCCGCTCGCCACCGTCACCGTGCTGCCGCAACTGAGCGGCGTGCTGCAGGACGTCTATTTCAAGGAAGGCCAGATGGTCAAGAAGGGCGACGTACTGGCCCAGATCGACCCGCGCCCGTACGAAATTTCGCTGCGCAACGCCGAGGGCACGCTGGTGCGCGACGAGGCGCTGCTCGCCACCGCGCGTCTCGATCTGAAGCGCTATCAGACGCTGCTCGCGCAGGACTCGATCGCGAGTCAGCAGGTCGACACGCAGGCGTCGCTGGTACGGCAATACGAAGGCACGGTGAAGTCCGATCAGGCGAACGTCGACAGCTTCAAGCTCGACCTCGTGTACGCGCGCATCACCGCGCCGGTGTCGGGACGCGTCGGTCTGCGTCAGGTCGACCCGGGCAACTACGTGACCTCGGGCCTCACCAACGGTATCGTCGTGATTACGCAGCTCGATCCGATCAGCGTGGTGTTCACGACTTCCGAAGACAATCTGCAGCAGATCATCCAGCACACGCAGAACGGCGAGTCGCTGTCGGCCACCGCGTACGACCGCAGCAACACGCATCCGCTCGAAGTCGGCTCGCTAAAGACGATGGACAATCAGATCGACACGACCACCGGCACGATCAAACTGCGCGCGATCTTCAAGAACAAGGACAACGGCCTGTTCCCGAACCAGTTCGTCAACACTCGCCTGCTCGTCGATACGATCAGGAACGCGGTGATCGTGCCGACCTCGGCGGTGCTCAACGGCTCAATGGGTCCCTTCGTGTACGTCGTGAAGCCCGACAACACGGTCACCGTGCGCCAGGTCAAGGTCGGCCCGGTCGACGGCGAGCGCACCAGCATCCAGTCGGGCCTCGCGGTCGGCGAGCGCGTCGTGATCGACGGTTCGGACCGGCTGCGCGAAGGCGCGAAGATCACGATTCCGGCCGAGCGGCCGCGTGGCGCATCCGGCGCGCACGGCGCGAGCGCTCCGGCGAGCGCCTCGGGCGCGCACGCGCATCGCGGCCGGCATGCGGCGCAAGCATCGCAATAAAGTAAAGGCACGGCACTTACCGCATGAATCCATCCCGCGCGTTTATTCTGCGTCCTGTCGGCACCGCGCTGCTGATGGCGGCGATCATGCTGGTCGGCCTCGTCGCGCTGCGCTTTCTGCCGCTGTCCGCGCTGCCCGAGGTCGACTATCCGACGATCCAGGTGCAGACCTTCTATCCGGGCGCGAGCCCGGACGTGATGACGTCGTCCGTGACGGCGCCGCTCGAAAGGCAGTTCGGGCAGATGCCGTCGCTGAACCAGATGTCGTCGCAAAGCTCGGCCGGCTCGTCGATCATCACGCTGCAGTTCAGCCTCGACCTGCCGCTCGACATCGCCGAGCAGGAGGTTCAGGCGGCGATCAACGCGGCGGGCAACCTGCTGCCGTCCGACCTGCCCGCGCCGCCGATCTACGCGAAGGTCAACCCGGCCGACGCGCCGATCATCACGCTCGCGATCACGTCGAAGACACTGCCGCTCACGCAGGTGCAGGATCTCGCCGACACGCGTCTCGCGCAGAAGATTTCGCAGGTCGCCGGGGTGGGTCTCGTGAGCCTGTCGGGCGGCCAGCGCCCGGCGATCCGCATTCAGGCGAACCCGCGCGCGCTCGCCGCGTACGGCCTGAATCTCGACGACCTGCGCACCACGATCTCGAACCTGAACGTCAACACGCCGAAGGGCAATTTCGACGGTCCGACGCGCAACTACACGATCAACTCGAACGACCAGTTGACCGACGCCGACGAATACAAGAGCGCCGTGGTCGCGTACAAGAGCGGCCGTCCGGTGATGCTGACCGACGTCGCGAGCATCGTGGCGGGACCGGAGAATACGAAGCTCGGCGCGTGGGTCGACAACACGCCCGCGATCATCCTGAACGTGCAGCGCCAGCCAGGCGCGAACGTGATCCAGGTGGTCGACAGCATCAAGGCGCTGCTGCCGCAGTTGCAGCAGTCGCTGCCCGCCGCGCTCGACGTCGAGGTCGTCACCGACCGCACCACGACGATCCGCGCGTCGGTGCGCGACGTGCAGTTCGAACTGGCGATGTCGGTCGTGCTGGTCGTGCTGGTGATGTACCTGTTCCTCGCCAACATCTACGCGACGATCATTCCGAGCCTGTCGGTGCCGCTGTCGCTGATCGGCACGCTCGCGGTGATGTACCTGTGCGGCTTCTCGCTCGACAACCTGTCGCTGATGGCGCTGACCATCGCCACCGGCTTCGTCGTCGACGACGCGATCGTGATGATCGAGAACATCGCGCGCTACGTCGAGGAAGGCGACACGGCGCTCGAAGCCGCGCTGAAGGGCTCGAAGCAGATCGGCTTCACGATCATTTCGCTGACGGTCTCGCTGATCGCGGTGCTGATTCCGCTGCTCTTCATGGGCGACGTGGTTGGGCGCCTGTTCCACGAATTCGCGATCACGCTCGCGGTGACGATCGTCATCTCGGCGGTCGTGTCGCTGACGCTCGTGCCGATGATGTGCGCGAAGCTGTTGCGCCACACGCCGCCGCACGACAGTCACCGTTTCGAGGCGAAGGCGCACCGCTTCATCGACTGGGTGATCGCGCGCTACGCGGTCGCGCTCACGTGGGTGCTGAACCGTCAGCGCTCCACGCTGGTCGTCGCGGTGCTCACGCTGGTGCTGACCGGCCTGCTGTACGCGTTCGTGCCGAAGGGCTTCTTCCCGGTGCAGGACACCGGCGTGATCCAGGCGATCACGCAGATGCCGCAGTCGGTGTCGTTCGCATCGATGGCCGAGCGTCAGCAGGCGCTCGCCGACCAGATCCTGAAGAACCCGGACGTCGAAAGCCTGACCTCGTTCATCGGCGTGGACGGCAGCAACATCACGCTGAACAGCGGCCGCATGCTGATCAACCTGAAGCCGCGCGACGACCGCAGCAATACCGCGAGCGAGGTGATCCGCCAGTTGCAGAAAGACGTCGCGCATATTCCGGGCGCGTCGCTGTACATGCAGCCGGTGCAGGACCTGACGATCGACTCGACCGTCAGCCCGACGCAGTATCACTTCATGCTGACCGATCCGAACATCAGCGAATTCACCACGTGGGTGCCGAAGCTGGTCGACCGGTTGAAGCAGTCGCCCGAGCTCGCGGACGTCGCGACCGATCTGCAGGACAACGGCCGCTCGGTATTCATCGAGATCGACCGCGCGACCGCCGCGCGCTTCGGCATCACACCGGCCACGATCGACAACGCGTTGTACGACGCGTTCGGCCAGCGCATCATTTCGACGATCTTCACGCAGTCGAACCAGTACCGCGTGATTCTCGAAGCGCAGCCGACGATGCAGCACTACACCACGTCGCTGAACTCGATCTACCTGCCCTCTTCCACGTCGACGGGCGGCCAGGTGCCGCTGTCGTCGATCGCGAAGTTCATCGAGCAACCCGCGCCGCTGCTCGTCACGCACCTGAGCCAGTTCCCGGCCACCACGGTGTCGTTCAACCTCGCGCCGGGTTCGTCGCTCGGCGCGGCGGTCAAGGCGATCCAGCAGGCCGAGAAGGACGTCGGTCTGCCCGCGTCGTTCCAGACGCGCTTCCAGGGCGCGGCGCTCGCGTTCCAGGCGTCGCTCGCCAACGAGCTGTTCCTGATCCTCGCGGCGATCGTCACGATGTACATCGTGCTCGGCGTGCTGTACGAGAGCTTCATCCATCCGATCACGATTCTGTCGACGCTGCCGTCGGCCGGCGTCGGCGCGCTGCTCGCGCTGCTGATCACCGGCCACGATCTCGACATCATCGGCATCATCGGCATCGTGCTGCTGATCGGTATCGTGAAGAAGAACGCGATCATGATGATCGACTTCGCGCTCTACGCCGAGCGCGAGGAAGGCAAGCCGCCGCGCGAGGCGATCTACCAGGCGTGTCTGCTGCGCTTCCGGCCGATCCTGATGACCACGCTCGCCGCGCTGCTCGGCGCGCTGCCGCTGATGCTCGGCACCGGCGCGGGCTCCGAGCTGCGCCGGCCGCTCGGTATCGCGATCGCCGGCGGCCTGATCGTGAGCCAGCTGCTTACCCTGTTTACGACGCCGGTGATCTACCTCGCGTTCGATTCGCTCGGCCGCCGGCTGCGCGAGCGTTTTAACCGCGGCGATTCGTCCGGCAGCGCCACGCCGCCCGCCACCGATGCAGGGAACTGAGCGATGAACCTGTCGCGTCCGTTTATCTCCCGACCAGTCGCCACCACGCTGCTGGCGATCGGCATCGCGTTGTCGGGGGTATTCGCGTTCACGAAGCTGCCGGTCGCGCCGCTGCCGCAGGTCGACTTCCCGACCATCTCGGTGCAGGCGTCGCTGCCGGGCGCGAGCCCGGAGACCGTCGCGACGAGCGTCGCGAGTCCGCTCGAGCGGCATCTCGGCTCGATCGCCGACGTCACCGAGATGACGTCGCAGAGCTCGGTCGGCTCGACGCGCATCACGCTGCAGTTCGGCCTGAACCGCAACATCGACGGCGCCGCGCGCGACGTGCAGGCGGCGATCAACGCGGCGCGCGCCGACCTGCCCGCGAGCCTGCGCAGCAACCCGACCTACCACAAGGTCAACCCGGCCGACGCGCCGATCCTGATTCTCGCGCTGACATCGAGCACGCTGACGGCGGGCCAGCTCTACGATTCGGCCGCGACGGTGCTGCAGCAGTCGTTGTCGCAGGTGCAGGGGGTTGGCGAAGTGGATGTCAGCGGTTCGGCGAATCCGGCCGTGCGCGTCGAGTTGCTGCCGCATGCGCTGTCGCATTACGGCATCGGCCTCGAGGACGTGCGCGCGGCGCTCGCCGCGGCCAATGCCAACAGCCCGAAGGGCTCGATCGAGTTCGGCGAGAACCGCGTACAGCTGTACACCAACGACCAGGCAAGCAAGGCGTCGCAATACAAGGACCTCGTCATTGCCTATCGCAACGGCGCGCCGGTCAAACTCTCCGACATGGGCGAAGTCGTCGATTCGGTCGAAGATCTGCGCAATCTCGGTCTCTTCAATGGTAAGCGCTCGGTGCTCGTGATCCTGTACCGGCAGCCGGGCGCGAACATCATCGAGACCGTCGACCGCGTGAAGGCGATGCTGCCGCAACTGCACGCGTCGCTGCCCGCCGACGTCGACATTTCACCGACCTCGGACCGTTCCACTACTATCCGCGCGTCGCTGCGCGACACCGAACGCACCCTCGTGATCGCGGTCACGCTCGTCGTGATGGTCGTGTTCCTGTTCCTGCGCAACTGGCGCGCGACGCTGATTCCGAGCGTGGCCGTGCCGATCTCGATCATCGGCACGTTCGGCGCAATGTACCTGATGGGCTTCTCGATCGACAATCTGTCGCTGATGGCGTTGACCATCGCGACCGGCTTCGTCGTCGACGACGCGATCGTCGTGCTCGAAAACATCTCGCGCCACATCGAAGACGGCGTGCCGCGCATGAAGGCCGCGTTCCTCGGCGCGCGCGAGGTCGGCTTCACGGTGATGTCGATCAGCATCTCGCTCGTCGCCGTGTTCCTGCCGATCCTGCTGATGGGCGGCATCGTCGGGCGGCTGTTCCGCGAGTTCGCGCTGACGCTGTCGCTCGCGATCGCGGTGTCGCTGGTCGTATCGCTGACGCTCACGCCGATGATGTGCTCGCGCCTGCTGCGCGAGCCGTACGAAAAGCATGAGGAAAATCGCTTCGGCCGCTGGCTCGAACGCGGCTTCACGTCGATGCAGCGCGGCTACGAGCGCACGCTCGGCTGGGCGCTGCGGCATCCGCTGCTGATCGTCCTCGTCCTGCTGCTGACCATCGCGCTGAACGTCGCGCTTTATATCATCGTGCCAAAGGGCTTCTTCCCGCAGCAGGACACGGGGCGCCTGATCGGCGGCATCCAGGCCGACCAGAGCACGTCGTTCCAGGCAATGAAGGGCAAGTTCTCGCAGATGATGGAAATCGTCGGCAAGAACCCGGCGGTCGACAGCGTGGTCGGCTTCACCGGCGGCCGGCAGACCAACTCGGGCTTCATGTTCGTGTCGCTGAAGCCGAAGAGCGAACGCAAGCTGTCCGCCGACCAGGTGATCCAGCAACTGCGTGCGCCGCTCGGCGACGTGGCCGGCGCGCGCACGTTCCTGCAGGCGGTGCAGGACATCCGTGTCGGCGGCCGGCAATCGAACGCGCAGTATCAGTTCACGCTGCTCGCCGACTCGACGCCCGATCTGTACAAGTGGGGGCCGAAACTCACCGAGGCGCTGCAGGCACGCAAGGAGCTCGCGGACGTGAACTCCGACCAGCAGCAAGGCGGTCTCGAAGCGATGGTGACGATCGACCGCGCCACGGCATCGCGCCTCGGCATCAAGCCCGCGCAGATCGACAACACGCTGTATGACGCGTTCGGCCAGCGCCAGGTGTCGACGATCTACAACCCGCTGAACCAGTATCACGTCGTGATGGAAGTCGCGCCGCAATACTGGCAGAGCCCGGAGATGCTGAAGCAGATTTTCGTCAGCACGTCGGGCGGCAGCGCGAGCGGCGCGCAGACCACCAACGCGCCGGCCGGCACCGTGACGTCCAGAGCGACCAGCACGTCGACCACGACGAGCGCGGCAACCGGCGGCACGGCCGCCACCACCGCGACGAGCGCGGCCAGCATCGCAGCCGACTCCGCGCGCAATCAGGCCATCAACTCCATCGCGGCGAGCGGCAAGTCGAGCGCGTCGTCGGGCTCGGCGGTGTCGATCGCGAAGGAGACGATGGTGCCGCTGTCGGCGATCGCGAGCTTCGGGCCGGGCACCACGCCGCTATCGGTCAATCACCAGAGCCAGTTCGTCGCCTCGACGATCTCGTTCAACCTGCCGCCGGGCGTGTCGCTGTCCACCGCCACGCAGGCGATCTACGACACGATGGCCGAGATCGGCATGCCCGCCACGATTCACGGCAGCTTCCAGGGCACCGCGCAGGCGTTCCAGCAGTCGATGTCCGACCAGCCGATCCTGATCCTCGCCGCGCTCGCGGCGGTGTACATCGTGCTCGGCATCCTGTACGAGAGCTACATCCACCCGCTGACGATCCTGTCGACGCTGCCGTCCGCGGGCGTCGGCGCGTTGCTCGCGCTGCTGCTGTTCAAGACCGAGTTCAGCATCATCGCGCTGATCGGTGTGATCCTGCTGATCGGCATCGTGAAGAAGAACGCGATCATGATGGTGGACTTCGCGATCGACGCGTCGCGCAAGGGAATGTCGTCGCGCGACGCGATCTACCAGGCCTGTCTGCTGCGCTTCCGGCCGATCATGATGACCACCTTCGCCGCGCTGCTCGGCGCGTTGCCGCTCGCGTTCGGCAGCGGCGAAGGCGCGGAGATGCGCGCGCCGCTCGGTATTTCGATCGTCGGCGGGCTGATCGTCAGCCAGATGCTGACGCTCTATACGACGCCGGTCGTCTATCTGTACATGGATCGCATCCGCGTGCGCTGGGAGGCGAGAAAGGCACGCCGCGCGGGTGGCGCGGCGCCGACGTCGTCATGATGTAGTGATGGTGGCGCTCACAGCTTCTGCTCGATGGCCAGCGAGAAAATCCGCTGCCATCGGCGCGCCGCCCGCTCGTTCGACATCGGCACGAGCCACTCGCCGTGCCGTGAGTCCTTGACCTTCAGCGCGAGCCGCGCCTGTGCGTCGCGGCCCTGTGCTTCGGCGCCGAGCAGATCGGCGAAGATATACGCGCCCTGCTGGTCGCCGACGCGAATCTCGCAGAGCCGCTTGGCCGCCGCGAGCCGCACCGAGCCCCAACTGCCCTTCAATTCGTGCGTCCAGTCGCCGTCGCGCACGTTCGGCGCGACTTCGCGGCGCCGCTGCCGCCAGTACGCGAGCGCACCGGCGATCAGCAACGCAACCAGCACAGCCACACCCTCCGCCACCGCCAGCCCGAAAGCGGCCTGCAGCGCATAAAAGGCACGCACCGCGCCGTACCCCAGCGCGATCAGCGCAATCAACGCAACGACAATCGGCATCGCAAGCTCATCCGGCAAATGGTTTTAGTCGGCTAGCGCGGGCAAACGCGACGGCGCGTTCGGCTCCTCACTGCCCCTCACTGTCCCTTATGGGCGGCCGACCACGCCTTGAGCGCGTTCAGCGTGTTCTCGACATGCTTGTCGGGCGACAGGCTCGTGTACTCGTAGATGATCTTGCCGTCGGGCGAGATCACGTACGACACGCGATTCGCCATGCCGGCCTTCAACGGCATGGCCGCGTCGTATGCGTTGATCACCTTCGCGTCGGCGTCGGCCGCGACCGGGAATTTGCTGCGGCATTCGCTGACCGAAAACTTCGTCAGCGTATCGATATTGTCGTGCGACACGCCGATCACCGTCGCGCCGTACTTCTTGTATTGGTCGACCGCATCGGCGAACTCGTGCGCCTCGATCGTGCAGCCCTTCGTGAACGCGGCCGGATAGAAGTACAGCACGACCGGGCCCTTCTTCAGTTCGTCGGCGAGCGAATACGTGTAGGTCTTGCCGCCGAGCGAAGCCTCGGCGGTAAACGTCGGCGCCGTATCGCCGGGCTTCAGGGTTGCCGAGGCGAGCGGCGAATGCATTGCGAATCCGAACGCCATGACGGCGGCCAGTACCGCCGGTATGTGTTTTGTCTTCATCTGCTCCTCCACGCGTGAGCGCACGCAATTGATCGGGTCCATTGGAGACAGCTTCGGCCGACGCCACAGGCCTTCGCTGAACTTCCTATTGGACCATGGATGCTCACGCGGCGTGGGTCGTCGCCCGGAGCACAAGCGAATCGAAAGGGTGCGGCGCGCGAGCTCGACGCCTCAAACGCCCAATTCCGCCACGTGCGCGCCGAACCACGCCGCCGCCGACAGGTTCAGCTCCGACAGCACGTCGAGCGTCAGCGCGTGGAAGCCCGCCGCCGTCGCGACCGGCGCCGCGTCGCCGCCCTCGCCCGCGACCTCGGCGATCAGCAGCAGCGCGCCCAGTTCGCCCTTGCGCGCGACGATTGCGTCGCGAATCTGCGGCGCGAGGCCGAGTTTCTCGAGCACCGCGTCCGGCGTGCTGTCGAGCACGATGTGCACGAGCGAAAAAATCCCGGTCATGAACGCGGCGTCGGCGAATTCGCCGTCGGCCGGACGCAGCCAGTTCGCGGCGAGTTCCATGAACCGCGAGCGCGTCGCCGCCAGTTGCACGAGCGGATCGGCGCGCCACGGCAACTCGCCGGTGTCCGCGTACAGCAGCAGTTGCGCCCAGCGCGCGATCTGCCGCGTGCCGGTCGCGATGATCGCCTCGCGCAGCGACGCGATGTTGCGCCCGAGGCCGAATGCACTCGAATTGACGAGCCGCAGCAGTTGCACCACCACGCCCGGGTTGACCTTCAGCTCCGCCTCGAGCTCGACGATGCCGGCGTCGCGCGACAGCAGCGCGAGCAGCCGCAGCAGGCCCGGACGCAGCGAGCGGTTGCGCGGCGCGGCCAGCACCTGCGGCCGCGCGAAGAAGTAGCCCTGGAACAGATCGAAACCGAGCTCGTGGGCAAGCGCGAAGTCCTCGCGCGTCTCGACTTTCTCGGCGAGCAGCGTCTTGCCGTGGCCGCGCAGCGTCGACGCGAGCTGCGCGACGGCGCGGCGCGGCGTCTGCAGGAAATCGATCTTGACGATGTCGGCGTACGGCAACATCGCGCTCAGCTCGTCGGACAGATCGTGCACGTCGTCGAGCGCGACCTGGAAGCCGGCGCCGCGCAACTCGCCGAGACGACGCGCGAGCGAGGCGTCGTAGCGCACGGTTTCGAGGATTTCGAGCACGAAGCGCTCGGGCGGCATCAGATGGACGATGTCGCTAAAGAGCAGCGCGCGATCGATATTGACGAAGCCGCGATGCTGGCCGAGCACGGCGGGTACGCCGATTCCGCCGATCGTGCGCGCGACCACCTGCGCCGTGGCCTGCGTGTCGTCGCTGATTTCGGCGTAGTTGTACGTTCCGGCACGGAACAGCAGCTCGTAGGCGTGAAGCGCGCCATCGCGATCGAGAATCGGCTGGCGGCCGACATAGACGTACTGCGGGGCAGCGTCCAGCTCCCCGTGCTCACGATAGCCGGCCGACGCGCCGGCGAGGACATCACGCACCTCGACGTCCCGCGGGACGGGCCGTGGGGCTCTGGCGGACCTGACGACGGGGCGTTCGGGATTGGATCATCAGTGCAAGGTTCGGAAAGTCTATGCAGCGCGACGTCATCAGCGTCGCCAAATAAAGGGGATTCGCCGTATTAACGGCCGCGAGGCGACGTCACTTTAACCGAATCGTCCCGGCGACGGCGCCGGGCTTCTCCTTACCAGATGTTTTTCTCCACGGGCCGCTAAAGATTTCCCCGCACGCGTCGTTATCTCGTTCTGATGGGGCGGCCTGCTATCTCCTGGCCGCCCGGAGCGGCGGACAAGCAGCCCCGCCCGCGGACGAACCCAGGTTGCCAGCGACAAACATGGAAGCGAACACGATCACCGCGCCCCGCCGGGGCTCCTTGCGCACGGTCATCGACCGGCTGCGGGCGTTCGGCCGGCGCGAGGACGACGACCAGCCGAGCAGCGCGAACCGCCCGCCCCCACTGGAACAGGTGGTCGGCGCGGTCGATCTGCTCGCGCACGTCGACGATGCGCTGCGCTTCATCTACGTGTCCGACGCGAGCCTGCGCTTCATCGGCTATCACCGCGAATACCTGAAAACCGCGACGCTGCACGATCTGGTCGCGCCCGCCGACGTGCCGCGCCTCGACGCGCTGCTCAAGCACGCGGCGGCCTCGGGCAACGTCGAGAAAGCGACGCTCGGGCTCGTCAAGTCGCTGACCTATCCGATCACGGTCGAGCTGCGGGTCGTGCGCAGCAGCCACGACGGCGTCGACGGCTACGCGATCGCCGGCTTCGACGTGTCGTCGTGGCGCGCCACCGAAGAGCGCCTGACCCAGGCGCTGCATCTGGACCGGCTGACCAGCCTGCCGAATCAGTCGGGCTTGCTGCACGCGTTGCTCGACGCGCAACAGAAGGCCGACGCGCACGGCACGCCGGTCGCGCTCTTGCTGCTCGATCTCGACGACTATCAGCGCGTGAATCGCGCACTCGGCTACGACGCCGGCGACGAGATGCTGCGCGACACGTCGCGGCGCCTGTTGAACATGACGAGCCCGAACGAAACGATCGCGCGCGTCGCCAGCGACGAGTTCGCGATCCTCGTGAAGCCTGCCGCGAGCCGCACCGACGCGGCGGCGGCCGCCGAAGCGCTGGCGCGGCGTCTGTTAACCGCGATCCAGCAGCCGTACGTGTTCAAGGGTCAGCAGGTGCACCTGTCGGCCAGCATCGGCATCGCGCTGTACCCGGACGTGCGCCACGCCAACGACACCGGCGGCCACGACACGCACCTGCTGCGCTGGGCCGACCACGCGCTGTTGCAGGCGAAGGCCGCGGGCGGCAACACGCTCGCGTTCTACGTACCCGACGACAACCCGGCCGACGCCGAGCGCCTCAAGCTCGAGGCCGACCTCTACGACGGCGTACGCAACGGCGAGTTTTCGCTACACTTCCAGCCGATCACGAGCAGCCGCACGCGGGGCGTGGTCGGTGTCGAGGCGTTGATTCGCTGGACGCATCCGGTGCATGGCCTCGTGCCGCCGTCGATGTTCATTCCGCTCGCGGAGTCGATCGGGCTCATCAACTTTCTCGGCAACTGGGTGCTGAAGGTCGCGTGCATGCAACTGATCCAGTGGGACGCGAAGGGCATTGTGCTGCAGTACGTGGCCGTCAACGTGTCGCCGCAGCAGTTTCGCGATCCGCGCTTCAAGGACTCGGTGCGCGAGGCGATCGAGCTGACCGGCATCGATGCGCGCCGCCTCGTCTTCGAGATCACCGAAAGTCTGCTGATGCACGATCCGGCGCACGCGAAAGGCTTGCTCGAAGAGCTGACCGCGATGGGCATCCGCTTCGCCGTCGACGACTTCGGCACCGGCTATTCGAGCCTCGCGTACCTGCAGCGTTTTCCGCTCGCGAAGCTGAAGATCGACCGGAGTTTCGTGGAGAATCTGCTAACCTCGCGAAACGATCAGGCAATCGTTAGCGCTGTCGTCGGCCTTGCGCAGACGCTCGACCTCGAACTGGTAGCCGAGGGCGTCGAAACGGAAGCGCAACGCGCGTTGCTCACCGAGATGGGCTGCGATCACATTCAGGGCTGGCTCGTTTGCAAGGCGCTGCCGTCCGAGGAACTCGCGCAGCGCTTCGAATCGCGCGAGCTTCAGTTGCACGGCGCGTAACGGGCGATGCAGACACGACGCCCAGGCAGCGCAACAAGCCGGCTCACGACCGGCATGGCATTCACTGGAACACGTATGGCTTTTGCGGGACTCACATGGTAAAGGCGGCAGTGCTCGACCGGCTCTGGACGCGAATGAGCGAGCGCGGCGATTTCCCTATGCTGTCGCAATCGCTGCGCACCACCATGGCGGCAGTGACCAACGACGACCTCGACTTCACCGGCCTCGTGCAAGTGGTGCTGTCGGACTTCGCGCTCACGCAGAAGGTGCTGCGGCTCGCGAACTCGGCGATGTACATGGCGTTCGGCGGCAACATCACGACCGTGTCGCGCGCGCTGATGGTGCTCGGCATGGATGCGGTCGGCCATCTGGTCGTCGGTCTGAAGATCGTCGATCACTTTCATCAAAGCGCGCCGCGCCGCATCGACGCGAAACTCGAACTGAACCGCACGCTGCTGTCGGGCTGCGTCGCGCGCAAGCTGACCGAGCGCGGCGACTTGCGCGCCGGTGAGGAAGCGGTGGTCTGCACGCTGATGCGGCAGATCGGCAAGCTGCTGGTCGTGTTCTATCTCGACGCCGAATGGGACCAGATTCGCCGCCATATCGACGGCGGCGCACTCGAAACCGATGCGTGCGTGCTCGTGCTCGGCGTGACGTTCGATGAAATCGGCGCCGAAGCCGCGGTGCGCTGGCGCCTGCCTGACACGATCCGCTCGGGCATGGGTGAGTTCGATCCGGAGGATGTGACGCAACCGCGCCAGGTGCAGTGGCTGCGCGCGATCACCAATTACTCGACCGCGGTCGCCGACGTGCTCACCCAGCAGAACATGCCCGAGGGGGAGCGCGAGGCACGCATCGGCGAGCTTGCGCACGAGTACAGCATCGCGCTGAACACCGACCCCGAGGTGCTGCTGCAGATGAGCGTCGCGCTAGCACGCGAGGATGGCGGCGACAGCGTGATGCGCGAGATCGTCGAGTTACGCGCGAATGCCGATGCGATCGCGCGCGAGGCGCTTACACCCGAGGCGCGCATCGAGATCGGTGTGAAGGATCTGCGCGGCCTGCCCGAGGGCAGCCCGCTCGCACCGACGCTCGCGATGGCCGCCGAGACCGTGCTCGCGGCGCTCGGCTTCTCGCGCACCGTGGTGTACGTCAAGCACAGCAGCGGCACGTTCAAGGCGCGTCTCGGCTTCGGGCCGAAGATCGACGCGGCGCTGCCGCGGCTCTCGTTCAGCACCGCGTTCGAACCCGACGTATTTCATCTCGCGATCGCGAACTCGGTGGGCATCTTCATCGAGAATGCGCGCGATCCGAAGATGGTCGCGCGGCTGCCCGAGTGGTTCCGGCGCTCGTTCGACGACGCGCGCGCGTTCGTGCTGCTGCCGATCGTCGACGAAACCGATCAGACGGTCGCGCTGCTCTACGGCGACTGGTCGCATACGCAGGAGGCGCGCCGCATCTCGCAGAAGGAGATGAGCGTGCTCAACGAACTGGCACGGGAGTTAGGACGTTTTTTCGGCCAGGGGCAGATGCGGGAAATGGAGACGATGTGAAGACCTGGCGTGATCGTTGATCACGCCGCTTCACTTCGATCCTTTCCGTGTTTGCCCGAAAACGATTTTATCCGGGCACCGTATGGGGCTTTTACCCCACTCAATCCTCGATCCGCTCGAGCCCTTCCGCGCTGCGATCCGCGACGCCGGCCCATGCGCCGGCCGCGAGACCCATCTGCGCCACCTCTTCCACGGTCAACGGAGCAAGACGCTCGCATAGCGTGGCGACGCGCTCCCATGCGCCGCCTTCGAGCGCTTCGACCGCGCTCAACAGCAGACCCAGCCTGCCCTCGCGATGCAGGATCGCGGCCTGGATCGGTCGCGACAGCGTAAGGATGTTCAGCGTATTTTCGAGCGAGCCGCCGAACACCGCGTCGACGAACGAAAACACACCGGTCAGGAAGGCCGCATCGGCTTCGTCGCGGCCCGCCTCGGGCATGCGCTCGATCGCGAGTTCCATGAAGCGCGCGCGCGTGGCCGCGAGTTGCAGCAGCGGATCGTCCTCCAGCGCGACCTTGCGGCCGTCTGCGTAGAGCAGCAGCTGCGTCCAGCGCGCGATGCGGTCGGTGCCGGTCGCGTTGATCGCGTCGCGCAGCGTCGTCACCTTGTGACCGACCGCGAGGCCGCTCGAATTCGCGAGCTTCATCAGATGCATGACGAGCACCGGGTTCAGCTTCAGCTCGGCTTCGAGCTGCGCGACCGTCGGGTCGCCCGCGAGCAGTTGCAGCAGATTGAGCAGCGCGTGGCGTGGCGCGCTGACTCGGCGGGTCGCCGAGCTTTGCGCGCGCGCGAAGTAATAACCCTGGAAGCGATCGAAGCCGAGCTCGTGCACCGTTTCGAAGTCGGCCTGCGCATCGATACCTGATGCGAGCAGCAGCTTGCCAGCCGACTTCAGCACGCTCGCGAGCTTCGGCAGCAGCGCGCGCGGTGTGCGCGTGACGTCGATCTTGACGACTTCGGCGTACGGCAGCAGCTTCGCGAAAGTCTCGTTGGGCTGCGTGACGTCGTCGAGCGCGAAGCGGTAGCGGCGGCCATGCAGATACACGACACGCGCGATCAACGCGTCGTCGACTTCGAGCGATGAAGGCAGCTCGAGCATGAAGCGCTCGGCGGGCAGTCTCAGGATCGCGTCGTCGAGCAGCAGCTCGCGGCTCACGTCGACGTAGGCCGGATGGCCGGTCAGCGCGCCGCGCACGTCGCCCTGCACGAGCCCGCGCACGATCGCGCGCGCGACGCGTTGCACCGGCGTGGGCGCGCGGCCCGGCAACGCGTCGGTTTCGGGAGGGAGATCGGTATTGGCTTGCGGGGCGGTGAGGTCCGCGTCGGCGAGCGGCAGCTCGGGCGCACGCACCTTGATCTCATAGCCGCACAGCATGCCGTCCCGATTCAGAATGGGCTGCCTTGCGTAGCTGGCGGTGAGCGACGCGTCGTCGGTCGTGCCGCTGTGGCTCAGAGTCTCGATTGCGATGGTGGTCATTCCAGTCCCCCGCTCGGCGCCGCTGGCGCCTGGCCGCTATGTTCTGTTTTTCGCTGCACGTTGGCGCGTTTCTGTGACGTTGCAAGCTCCGTCGCGCGCGGCAGTGTGCGTCGCAATTTTATCGCAGCGTCATTGGGCACGAACAGGCTTACGAGGCAATATCTCGAAATATTTGATGCGTACTTGGTTGCACGTTTACGTCCCGGCCGACAACAGGGGTGCCTACCTCAAGCACAGTTTCGTCATGCTACTCGCTAGCCGTTTTCAACATAGCCCATTTCCACTGCGATGCGCTGAACCCCAGCCGCAAACGTACGGAAACTATCCGAACGATTGTCATGTACTGACAAAACCGCCGACATTGTGCGGGCGCCCGAGAGCTTTTGAAAACTCGGTGCGATCCGCTTCAGTTCAACCGACGGCTTTTGCCAGACGTCGGGATCAGAAAATCTCTTTCGCAACACAGTTGTCGAAACTCCAATATCTGAGAACACTATTGTCAGTGACTCGACGTCCCCTAGATACCAGCTCTCCAACTCCTGACAGACAAGGCGGATCAGCGTGTCCGCCCGTCCAGCCTCAGCACATATTTTTGCAAGCCGTTGCTTCAAATCCGCGCAATTTGCATTGTCGTTATCACGAACAATCACAAAGCGAACGCCCGGCTCCCTCCACGCTTTGAGCTTACGAGAAATACTTCTGTCAAGGTCAGATTTTCCTTCATGAGGAACGCATTGAAAGTGTTCGGGAGCCGTTAGACCGGGGAGGAAGCGAGGAAGCAACCCTTCTAGAAGAATCTTCATTGAAGGCTCTTCCAGTAAAAAAATGATCCGTCCGTTCACCGATTAACACCCTCAAATAGGCCTTGCTTCCACAAATAACCGGGCAGGTCACCCGCTGCATATAGTGATCGCAGATTTTCCGATTCATCAGCGCGTGAGATTGCGGTAAAGCCGTCAGTCTTGCGAAG
This sequence comes from Paraburkholderia sp. UCT2, assembly GCF_014397665.1. Lineage (NCBI taxonomy): Bacteria > Pseudomonadati > Pseudomonadota > Betaproteobacteria > Burkholderiales > Burkholderiaceae > Paraburkholderia > Paraburkholderia sp. UCT2. The sequence continues at coordinate 24,151 of NZ_VZQO01000041.1, read as the reverse complement.
GCAAAATATCTCATCAAGCGATAGAGCGTTGAGAAAGTCTGGGGAATGAGTGGAAATGAAAACTTGTCCACCACGCTCCGCGTAGTCGCGAAATTCCTCGGCGAGTTCGGGAAGCAGTTCAGGGTAAAGCTGATTTTCAGGTTCTTCCACAGCGAGCAAGGGGTACGGCTTTGGATCGTTGAGCAGAACAAGGTAAGCAAACATCTTTATCGTACCATCTGAAACATAACGTGCGATAAAGGGATCCTTAAAGCTGCCGTCTTGGAATCGGAGCACCAGTCTACCGTCTTCAGTTGGCTTTGCTTCCACTACAGCGACGCCAGGCACCCGCCGTTGCATTGCTGCCAGCACGCGATCGAAGCAATCTCGGTGATTCTCGTACAGATAGTTTGCGACCAAGGGAAGGTTGTCGCCCCGCGTCGACAAGTGCTCTGCAAAACCTTCCTCTTGACTCGGACGAGCCTCAGAAACATGAAAATCGGAGATATGCCAATTTTCGATCATCATGCGGAACGCACTGGCTGCTTTAAATCGCTCAAACTGCCCGAGCCCCTTGATAGCAAGGATATCTGGAGCGTCCAACTCCTGTTCTTCACGGTTCAGTGCTTCATCTGGCTTCGAGAAATCCTCTTCATTAGTTATTGCGTAGCCCCTACCCATTGAAAAATCCAAGAAACGAAATGGTGCGCCATAACTGCCTCGTTTGTATCGCAGAATTTCGCGAGTCACAACCGTACGGCCCGTCTTGTTCTGCTCAAATTTTAGGACGTACGTTACGAGACGCTCATGACCTGTGATCTCCAGCCGAAATTGGAGAGTCAGTTCAATAGGACTCTTTTCTCCGCCACGGCTGGCAAGCTCACGGAAGCCGCCGCGCCTAGTTACAGCTTTCGCGACGTTCATTGACAATGCGTCTTTGAGAAAGGAGAAGACGTCAAAGAGCGTAGACTTACCTGTTCCATTCGCGCCGACAAGTACACATAGACGCGGGATATTGTGTATCTTCGCATCTTTAAACAAACGAAAATTCTTTATCTCAATAGATTCGATCTGCATTTTGTCCAACCTGGGTTGTCGCGCTGGATTTTCCCATTTTTCTTTTGGATCAGCGTCGATTGGATAAGGGCAACCTTATACGTTTGAACCTCAAATGCCATATTTACATTGCATTTGCACGAGCAGCAAAAAACAAGCCGCGATCGGCGGTTGTCTCCTTCGGCGGAGCCACCTACCGAATTTTTTCGCAACGGTCGATCTGTTGACGCGTAAGCCACAACGCTTGGCAAGCTGCGCTTGCAACAGTCCCGCTTTCTTGCGCAAGACGAGCCCAACTTCGCCATCGAGCACGCCAATCCCGTTCATAACGCGTCAAATGGAACATTCTGTTGTCGTCATGTTACCTGAACGCTACTGGATCAACAGCATGAAATCGCCTCGGCGCACAGTTCTGGCAACTTTGCACTCTTTGACCGAATTCAATCAATACGGTCGTTTCGTGTTGTTTGCGCTGGGACACTGTGCGTTACGGCGGCATCGAGATGAGACTACCTTAATGTACGCAGCAACCTGCAGCGCGGGCCAGCCCCCTGCATCGGTTCGCCACATAACGCTGCCAACCGTTGACAGCGAGGCAGTTGACGACTGCGTTCTTCAAAGCGGCCACCTGGCAGACACCCACAACGTGATTGAAACCAAAATCGGCTCTCCAGCCTTTAGCACTGGACTCAGCAATTTCCTTTGCGCCCCGACAGCGAAAACTTCAGTTCTGTAAGCGGCAAAATGCAAACGGCCGCAACGCGGCCGTTTGCATCTGATACATCGAAATCTCTAGACGTCGCTACTTCAGCACCACCTTGACGTCGAAGTATTTGGCGGCGAGGCGGTCGATCGTGCCATCCGCCTTCAGCTCCTTCAACGCGCCGTTCAGCGCATCCTTTAGTGCCTTGTCGTTCTTGCGCACACCGTAGCCGACACCCGCGCCGAGCAGCTTGTCGTCGCTGACGGCCGGACCGGCGAACTCGAAGCCCACGCCCTGCGGCTTCTTCAGAAAGCCCTTCGACGCCGCTTCAGCGTCCTGGAACGACGCATCGAGACGGCCCGACGCGAGGTCCGCGTAGATCTGGTCCTGCGTCTGATAGGGCACCACGTCGACCCCGGCCGGCGCCCAGCGCGCCTTCGCATAGGTTTCCTGGATCGTGCCCTGCAGCACGCCGACGTGCTTGCCCTTCAGCGATGCGGGCGTCGGCTGCAGAGCGCTGCCCTTCTTCGCGATCATCTGGTTCGGGATCGTGTAGATCGGATCGGTGAAGTCGATCGCCTGGCGACGCTGGTCGGTGATCGTCATGTCCGAGTTGATCGCGCTGAACTTGCGGGCCTCGAGCGCCGGGATCAGGCCGTCGAACGAGTTCTCGACCCACACGCATTTGGCCTTCAGCTTCGCGCACACGGCATTGCCGACGTCGATGTCGAAGCCCTGCAGCTCGCCAGCGGGCGACTTCGATTCGAACGGCGCATACGACGCCTCGACGCCGAAGCGCACTTCCTTGATCTCAGCCGCCGACGCGGTGCCTGCCGTCAACACCGCCGTCGCGAACAGCGCGAGCGCGGCCAGGTTGGGCCAATTCTTCTTCATTACGGATGTTCCTTTACGGTGTGGACTGAAACCGAGCCGATTCTGCGCGCACAGGCGGATTACGCCCGCCGCGCTTCGGACTCGCGCGGCCGGCGTGACCCGTAGATGCGACAGCCGCGAAGCCCGCGATTGTACATGGAACCTGTCTAGACAAGCCTGGACAGTGTGTCAGCGGTGGTGTCGACGACGAGCAGACCGGCACGCAGGCCGGGCTTGACCGTCGGGTTCGGAAACACGATGCGCTCTTCGTCGCGCTGCACCGTGTATTGATAGTCGCCGTCGCGCGCCAGCAAGCTGCCCTTTATGAGCGGCGTGAAGTTCGGCACGTCCGGCGCGAGCAGCAGCTCGAATGCGTCGCTTTGCTTGGTCAACTGATCGACGACGGTGAACACACGCGGCAGAGCGGCTTGCGCGTCGGCTCGCGTGCCGGCCAGCAGCGCGCGCACTGCGAGATCCGCGCCCTCGAAGCGTGTCAGGTCGTTCTCGCCGAACGGCCGCACCTTGCCGAGTTCGAGCGTGCACGCAGCAGCGCCACACGCTTGCGCCGTGAAGTGCGAATAGGTGTTGCCCTTCGTCGTGTGCAGCAGCACCGCGCTGATACGCGCGTCGCCGAGCCATTCGAACATCGCGCGCGAAAACGGCTTGCCGGTATGCGGCAACAGCGCGAAGCGCTCGAACACCGACGCGCGGATCGCCGTATGCATGTCGATATGCCAGCGCGCGCCGGGCGCGGCTGACGCGTCGGCGAAAAAGCGCGTCGCGGCCTGTTCGAGCGCGGCCGCGCGCGGCGCCTCATGACTGTGCGGCAGTTGCAGATGACGGCCGCTGAACAGCCGGTTCAGATCGTCGTCGCGATAGCGGCCGCCGTCGCGCATCGCCTCGATGTTGCCGAGAATCACCAGCAACCGGCATGCAAGCGCGGCGCGGCCCTGCGCGATATCGGCGACGATGCGCGACAGCAGTTCGATCGGCGCGGTTTCGTCGCCATGCACGCCTGCCGACACGAGCACGCTACGGATGTCCGCGTGCTGCTCCGCGGGCTCGATTACGAGTACACCGTCGCCCTGCCACGTCCAGCGCACGCCGTTCGCACCCGTGCCTTGCGCTTGATGTGCGGCAGGCCGGGACCCCGCGAGCGTCCACGCGAGAAAATCGTCGAGCATCGCGCTCGGGGCCGCCATCGCGTGCTCAGCGCTGGAAGTCATACAGCGAGCCCAGAGCGAGGATTTGCGTCAGCTCGTCGAGCGCGGTGCGCGACTCGACCAGCAGCTTCGGATCGGTGAGATCGGCGGGTGCGAGACGATCGCGGTAGTGCTTTTCGATCCACGCATCGAGACGGCCGAACAGCGTGTCGTCGAGCCACACACCCGGCGCGACCGCCGCGCGTTCGGTGTCGTCGAGTACGACGCGCAGCCGCAGACATGCGGGGCCGCCACCGTTCTTCATGCTCTCGCGCAGATCGAACACGAGCACTTCGTCGATCGGACCGCTGTGCGCAGTCAGCTCATCCAGATACACGGCCACCCGCGGATTTTCGCGGCACTCCTGCGGCACGACCAGCACCTGCTTGCCATCGGGCCGAGTCAGCAGTTGGCTGTTGAACAGATACGACGTCACCGCATCGGCGACGCTGACCTGGGCGTCGGGCACTTCGATTACGTTGAACCCTGCGTGCAGGCTCGCGAGCTTCGCGCGCAGCTCGTCGTACACCGCCTGCTGCTCGACGAACGCGAGCTGATGGCAGAACAGCGTGTTGCGATTGCCGACCGCGATCACGTCGTTATGGAACACGCCCGCGTCGATCACTTCAGGGTTCTGCTGCGCGTACACGGTCGCCGCTTCCTGCAAGCCATGACGATGCGCGACCGCGCGGCTCGCCTCGAACGTCTGGCGCGCCGGATAGCGCTTCGGTTCCGGCCCGCGACGATACTCGCTGCGGCCATACACGAAGAATTCGACACCGCGCGCCTTGTATTGCTCGCAAAAGCGCGTGTGATTCGCCGCGCCCTCGTCGCCGAGCGCGGGCGTGCCGGGCAGCGCCTCGTGCACGACGAAGCGGTCGGTGTCGCTGAACATCGCGCGCAGCGTGCGGCGTGTCGACTCATGTTCGATCGCGCGATGCAGCTTGCTGCACAGATTGGCCGGCGTGAAATGCACGCGGCCGTCGTGCGTATCCGCGGACGGGCTCACCGTCGCCGCGTTCGCGGTCCACATCGCCGAGGCCGAACTCGCCGCCGCGAGCAGTTCGGGCGCGTTGTTCGCGACGCGCGCGATCACCGAAGCATCGTCGCCGGAGAAACCGAGCTCGCGCAACAGACGCATTGACGGACGCTCCTGCGGCGGCAGCACGCCCTGATGAAAGCCGAGGTCCGCCAACTGCTTCATCTTGCGCAGACCCTGGCGCGCGGCGGCCTTCGGATTCGCGACCGACTTCTCGTTGTTCTGCGACGCGACGTTGCCGAACGACAAGCCCGCGTAGTTGTGAGTCGGGCCGACCAGGCCGTCGAAATTGGCTTCAGTGGCTTGCAGCATCGTCGATCCTTAGAATTGAAGGCCCGGCGAGACGCTCGCGGGCATGTTCAGTTGCGCGCTCTCGACCGAGGCCATTGGGTATGCGCAGTAGTCGGCCGCATAGTACGCGCTCGGCCGATGATTGCCGGAGCGGCCCGGCCCGCCGAACGGCGCTCCTGAAGAAGCGCCATTGGTCGGCCGGTTCCAGTTGACGATGCCCGCGCGAATCGTGCGCTGGAAATGCGCCCACAGCGCTTCGTCGTCGGCGAGCAGGCCCGCCGAGAGACCGAACTCCGTATCGTTCGCCCGTTCGAGCGCGTCGTCGAAATTGCGGTAGCGGATGATCTGCGCGAGCGGACCGAAGTGCTCCTCGTCGGGCAGGTCCTTTACGTCGGTCACGTCGAGAATCGCGGGCGTGACGAAGCCGAGTTGCGGATCGCGCTGCTCCATTTTCAGCAGAGCCTTCGCGCCGCTCGCGAGCAGACGCTCCTGCGCGCCGATCAAACGCGAGGCCGCGCGCGCCGACACCACGGCGCCCATGAACGGCTGCGGCTGCGCGTTGTATTCACCGACGCCGATGCGCGCGGTCACTTCCGTCAGGCGCGCGAGGAAACGCTCGCCGAACGCATCGTCGGGCACGAAGATGCGGCGCGCGCACGTGCAGCGCTGCCCCGCCGACAGAAACGCCGATTGAATCGTGTGGTGCACGGCGGCGTCGAGGTCCGCGACCGGGCCGATCACGAGCGGATTGTTGCCGCCCATTTCGAGCGCGAGCACGATCTCCGGCCGTCCGCCGAACTGTTTGTGCAGCAATGTTCCCGTATCCGAACTACCGGTGAAGAACAGTCCGTCGATCTGCCGGTGATTCGCGAGCGCGATGCCGGTATCCTTCTCACCCTGTACGAGATTCAGCACGCCGGCAGGCAGCCCCGCGTCGCGCCAGATCTGCACGGTCAGCGCCGCGACGCCGGGCGCGAGTTCGGACGGCTTGAACACGACCGCATTACCGGCGATCAGCGCGGGCACGATATGCCCGTTCGGCAGATGGCCCGGGAAGTTGTACGGCCCGAACACCGCCACCACGCCATGCGGACGATGCCGCAGCACCGCGGTGCCGTCGGCCATCGCCGAGCGCTTTTCGCCGGTGCGTTCGTTGTAGGACTGAATCGAGATCTCGACCTTCGCGGCCATCGAGGCCGCTTCGGTGCGCGCTTCCCATAGCGGCTTGCCGGTCTCGCGGCCGATCGCTTCGGAGAGCGCCTCCTTGCGCTCTGTCACGAGCGCGGCGAAGCGGCGCACCACCGCGCAGCGCTCGTCGAGCGCCAGCGCCGACCATGCGGCGAACGCGCGGCGCGCGCTACGTACCGCGCGATCGACGTCGTCCGCCGACGCGCTGTTGCCTTGCCACACCACCGCGCCCGTGCCGGGATTGCGCGATGCGAATACGGGTCCTGTGCCGGCGGCCCATTCGCCGTCGATGAAAAGCTCGCTCATGATCATCCCTGTTTGTGTTTCAACGGCAGCACCCGCAGCGGATCGCCTGCCTGCACGCGAAGCGCTTCGGCCTCGGCCGCGCTCAGGCGGCACACACCGTTGCGCGGCACGCCCGCCACGACGCCAACGCGAAAATCCCCGAGCGACGTATTCGATACCATCGACTTCGGCCCGTCCTGCGCGGCTTGCTCCGCTGCCTCGCCAATTTCAGCCGCCACCAGCACGCTTTCGCGCACCGTGCGCAAATCGGCGATATGGCATTCGAGCACCGGACCCGCGTCGAAAATATCGACGTGATTCTCATAGCGCAGCCCTTCGGCTTCGAGCATGCGGCGCGCGGGAATCGTGTCGTTATGCGTGAGGCCGACGCAGCGCTGCGCCTCTTCCGGCAACAGTTCGACGTACACCGGATAGCGCGGCATCAGCTCGGCGAGAAACGCCTTGCGGCCGTGCGAGCTCAGATAGTCGGCCGCATTGAAATCGATCTGGTAAAAATGCGAGCCGACCGCGCGCCAGAACGGCGACGTGCCCTGCTCGTCGAAATGGCCGCGCAACTCCGCGCACAGACGCTGCGGAAAACGCTCGCGAAACTGCGCGAGAAACATGAAGCGCGAGCGCGACAGCAAGCCGCCGACGCCGCTCGTGCGATAACGCGGGCTCAGGAACAGCGAGCACACTTCCGCATAACCGGTGAGGTCGTGCGAGATGTTCAGCGCGTGCATGCGCGTCCAGATGCCGAGATCCTGGCTCGCGTGCACGACCGTGCTCACGCGATAGTTGTAGAACGGCTGCTGCAGACCCACCGCCGTTTCGATACCGCAGACGCCGGCCACGTCGCCGGTCGCGGTGTCTTCCATCACGAAGAAATAACCGGCCTCGTGCGGCGCGGCCTGATCTTCCATCGTGCGGCGCGCACGCTCGACACGCGCGGCGAGCGCATCGCGATCCGGTTTGAAGGTGGTCAGGCCCGGCCCGGTTTCCTGCGCGAGCCGCATCAGCGCATCCACATCGCCTCGTTGTACTACGCGAACGACGATCATTGCGCGTCTCCCGATTGTTCATCCTGCGGCTGATGCAGCGGCACGCAGCGCACCGCATCGCCTTCCCGTACGCCGAGCGCGGCGCGCGCCGCCTGTGACAACCCGGCGCCCGATTCCTTGCCGGGCGCGAGATCGCCGAGCACGCAACGGAACTCGCCGGCGGCGCCGTTGTGCGCGATCAGGTACGTTGCGCCGTGCGTCGCAGATGCCTCGCGCACGACGCGCGTTTCGTTGTGCTTCACGCTGACACTGCGATCCACCTGCGCCGTCAGTACCGGACCCGCGTCGAAGATGTCGACGTAGCGATCCGTCTCGAAGCCTTCCTCGAGATGAATCTCGTAGGCGAGCAGCGCGTTCGCGTCCGGCTCGCCGAGCACGCGCTGCGCCGCTTCGGGCAACAGCGGCACATACACGGGATAGGTCGGCATCACTTCGGCGATGAAGGTGCGGCTGCGGCCGCCCGATTCGACTTCGATGTCGGCGAAATCGCGGCCGAAAAACTTGCGCCCCACCGCTTCCCAGAACGGCGATACACCGTTTTCGTCCGTCACGCCGAGCAGCAGCGAGAACACCTCGGGCGTGAAGCGCTTGCGATTCGCGGCGACGTACATCATCCGCGCGCGCGACATCAGTTGCGCGGCCGCGTCGCCGCGCAGCGACGGGTCGATGTAGTAGCCCGCGAGCCGGCTCTTGCCGGTCAGCTCGTGCGACATCGTCAGCGCGTGAATCTTGCGATTCACATGCAGTTCGCGCGACGCATGAATCAGCGCGTCGTTGCGAAACACGTAGAACGGGTCCGCGTAACCGGCCGCCGCGACGATGCTCGCGGTGCCCATCAGCTTGCCGGTCTCCGAGTCTTCGAGCACGAACAGATAAAACTCCTCGCCCGGGAAATCGACCTCCGCGCGAAACGAGTCTTCCGACAACGCGACCCGCGCTTCGAGCGCGCGCCGGTCGTGCGGCAGGGAATGCAGCACCGGCTGCGCGATGCGCGCCATATGCTCGAGCGCATCGAGATCGGCAAGGCGGCCTGGACGTACGAAGAGCATCATCGTTCCTGTTGAATGTGACGCATGATCCGCTGCATCAGCGTGGGCGTGCGGGACTGCCTGAACATCAATGCGACGCCGCCTGCGCGTTCGCGCCGACGAGTTCGCCGAACGCCGTCTCGAGACGCGCGAAGCCTGCGGCCATGTCGTCGAGCGGCATGATCAGCGACGGCACGAAGCGCAGCACGTCCGGACCCGCCATCAGCATGATCACGCCGTGCTGGCCGGCCGCGGTGACGAAGTCCTTCGCGCGGCCCCGGAACGTGTCGTTCAGTTCGGCGCCGATCAGGAGACCCTTGCCACGCACTTCGCTAAAAAGCCCGAAGCGCTCGTTCAGTTTCGCGAGATGACCCCTCAGCACTTCGCCGCGCGAGCGTACGCCTTCGAGCAGCTTCGGGTCGCTGACGAGTTCGACCACTTTTTCCGCGATCGCCGAGCCGAGCGGATTGCCGCCGTAAGTCGTGCCGTGCACGCCGACCTTGAAGTGCGCGGCGAGCTCTTTGGTGGTCAGCATCGCGCCGATCGGGAAGCCGTTGCCGAGCGCCTTCGCGGTGGTCAAGATGTCCGGCGTCACGCCGGTGTCCTGGTACGCGTAGAAGAAGCCGCTGCGGCCCACGCCGGTTTGCACTTCATCGAAAATCAGCAGCGCGTTGTGCCGGTCGCACGCTTCGCGCAGCGCCTTCAGGAACGCCGGATCGGCCGGGATCACGCCGCCCTCGCCCTGGATCGGCTCGACGATCACCGCGCAAGTCTGCGCGCCGATCGCCTTCTTCGCCGCTTCGGTGTCGTTGTACGGCAGATGCGTGATGCCGGCCGGCACCGGGCCGAAGCCTTCCGAGTACTTCGGCTGGCCACCGACGCTGACGGTGAACAGCGTGCGGCCGTGGAACGACTGCGCGAACGAAATGATTTCATCTTTCTGCGCGCCGTGACGGTCGAACGCGACGCGGCGCGCGAGCTTCAGCGCGGCCTCGTTCGCCTCGGCGCCCGAATTCGCGAAGAACGCGCGGTCGGCGAACGTGAGGCTTTCGAGGCGCTTCGCGAGGCGCAGCACCGGCTCGTTCGTGTAGCCATTGCCGATGTGCCACAGCTTGCTGCCCTGCTCTTGCAATACCTTCAGCAGCTCCGGATGCGCATGACCGAGCGCGGTGACGGCGATGCCGCCGGCGAAGTCGATGTAGTCGCGGCCTTGCGTGTCCCACACGCGCGAGCCGAGACCGCGATCCGGTACGAAGGCGGCGGGGGCAAACACCGGCACCATGACTTCGTCGAAGGTCTGGCGTGTCACAGTCAGGTCGTTCATGGCAATTCCTTTTACGGGTGACAGGTAATACAGCTAGTGTAGGAAACCGCGCGCGGCACGTCTTGCGCATACGCGACGCTTTCTATGAGGTTCCGCGCGTCGCGGCTGTCGAGCTTTGCGCTGAACTTGCCGCGGTTTCGCTTTCAGATGGCTTGCGTCAATCGAGCTCGGGCCGCTCGATCAGCGCGGCCGGCCGCGGCTCGCTCGCGCCGCCGTGCGCGCCGGTCTGGCGGTCGATCCAGTTGCGGCGATCCTCGCGCGGCGTGACGCCGAAGCGCTCCCGATACGCATTCGAAAAGTGCGCCGCCGACGAAAACCCGCATGCGAGGCTGATCTGCACGACGGATTTGCTGGTGCGCTGCAATTGCGTGCGCGCCTTCGACAGCCGCAGCCCCAGATAGTATTTGGACGGCATCGAGCCGAGATACTGGCGAAACAGGCGCTCGAGCTGCCGCCGCGAGACGCCGACGAGGCCGGCGATTTCATCGGTGGTCAACGGGTCCTCGATATTGGCTTCCATCAGCAGCAGCGCGTCGTTCAGGCGCGGGTGGCGCTCGCCCGGCGCGGTCACGAACGGAATGCGCTGACGCTCCTCGCCCGCGCGCAGCACGCCTACGCCGAGCGTATCGGCGATGCGCTCCGCGAGTTCGGGCCCGTGCTCGCGGCCGATCATCGCGAGCATGAAGTCGACGGTCGCCTGGCCGCCCGCGCAGGTCGCGCGATCGCGATCGATTTCGAAGATCTGCTGCGTGACGATCGAGCGTTCGAACTGTTCAGAGAACTGCTGATAGGTTTCCCAGTTCACGCTGACGCGATAGCCGGACAGCTGCCCCGCCATCGCGAGCCACCACACGCCGTGGTGGATACCGGTGACGAGCGGCGTGCGCTGACCGACGCGCGCGAGGCTCGCGAGAAACAGACGGTAGTCGGCGAACTGCTGGAACCGCTCGCTGACGATGATCAGCCAGTCACACGCGATCGCGTCGCCGAACGCGGCATCGGCCGGCCATTGCGCGCCGCCCGCGAGCGGCACCGCGCGGCCGTCCCACGAACATACCTGCACGCGATACAGCGCGCGGCCGTCGATTTCATTGGCGAGACTGAGCGCGTCGACGATCGGCCCGACGCCCGACATCGACACGGGCGGCAGTGCCACGATCACGACCTGGGTCGTGCGAGCCGGGCTGGACGTGCGGGCCATCGGGTGTCCGTGAAAAGCGAGCCGCGCGTTACTTCAGGCTGCCGGACAGGAACTGCTTCAGGCGCTCGCTGCGCGGCGCGCTCAGCACCTCGGCGGGATTGCCCTCTTCCTCGGTGCGGCCCTGGTGCAGGAACATCACATGGTTCGACACATTGCGCGCGAAGCCCATTTCGTGCGTGACGACGATCATCGTGCGGCCTTCGTCGGCGAGCTTCTGCATTACCTTCAGCACTTCGCCGACGAGTTCGGGGTCGAGCGCGGAGGTCGGTTCGTCGAACAGCATCACGTCCGGGTCCATCGCGAGCGCGCGCGCGATCGCGACACGCTGCTGCTGGCCGCCCGACAGATGCGACGGATACTGCTTCTCGAGACGCGGCGCGAGCCCGACCTTCTCCAGATACTCGCGCGCGCGGTCCTCGGCTTCCTTGCGCTTCAGACCGAGCACATGAATCGGCGCTTCGATCACGTTCTCGAGCACGTTCATGTGCGCCCACAGGTTGAAGTGCTGGAACACCATCGCGAGCTTCGTGCGGATGCGCTGCAGCTGCTTGTGATCGGCGACTTCGAGATTGCCGGCGCGATCGGTTTTCGTCTTGACCGCTTCGCCGTCGACGATGATCTGCCCAGCGTTCGGCCGCTCGAGAAAATTGATGCAACGCAGGAAAGTGCTCTTGCCCGAGCCGCTCGCGCCGATGATGCTGATCACGTCGCCCTTGTTCGCGTTGAGCGACACGCCCTTGAGCACTTCGTTGTCGCCGTAGCGCTTGTGGATGTCCTGTACGGCGAGCTTGCAAGCTTCGGTTTGAGTGGTATGGAGCAAGATGCTCTCCCAGTGAGAATACGGATCGGTCTGGTGCGGACGCCGCCCTGCCGAAGCTCGAGGCGCCCGATGCTATGTCGTCAACGCGCGCTCAGTGCGTGCGCACCGCGAGATGCGCGAGCCAGCGACGCTCGGCACGCCGGAACAGCGCAACCAGCGCGAACGACACCACGAGATAAATCAGCGCCGCGAGCCCGAACGCATTGAACGATTGGTAGGTCGCCGAGTTCGCGTCGCGCGCGACCTTCAGGATGTCGGGCACCGTGGCCGTGAACGCGACCGTCGTCGCGTGCAGCATCAGGATCACTTCGTTACTGTACAACGGCAACGCGCGGCGCAGCGCGGACGGTATCACAATGCGCCGGTACATCGTGAACGCGCTCATGCCGTAGGCACGCGCCGCCTCGACTTCGCCGTGCGAGGTCGAGCGGATCGCGCCCGCGAAAATCTCGGTTGTGTACGCGCAGGTGTTCAAGGCGAACGCGAGGATCGCACAGTGAAAGCCGCTGCGAAAGAACGCGTCGAGCAGACTGTGCGAACGCACGAACGCGAGACTGTACACGCCGGTGTAGATCAACAGCAGCTGGACGTAAAGCGGCGTGCCGCGAAATACGTAGGTGTACAGACGTACCGGCGTCGACAGCCAGCGCTTCTTCGACACGCGCGCGACCGCGAGCGGCACCGCGCACACGAAGCCGATCGCGATCGACGCGACCAGCAACCACAGCGTGACCGCGAGACCCGACAGGCGTTGCCCGTCCCAGAACAGATACGCCTTCCAGAATTGATTGAGGATGTCGATCATGACGCTCAGAGCTCCGCGTGTCGCACGCCGATCGAATAGCGGCGGTTCAGCCAGATCAGCACGAGGTTCGATACGGTGGTGATCGCCAGATAGATCAGCGCGGCGACGAGGATGAAGAAGAACATGTTGAAGGTGCTTTTGCCCGCGTCCTGCGCGGCCTTGACGACGTCGGCGAGACCGATGATCGACACGAGCGCGGTGGCCTTCACGAGCACCTGCCAGTTGTTGCCGATGCCGGGCAGCGCGAAGCGCATCATCTGCGGGAACAGGATGCGCGTGAACACGCGCACGCCGCTCATGCCGTACGCGCTGCCCGCTTCGAGCTGGCCGCGCGGCACCGCGAGAAAGGCGCCGCGAAAAGTCTCGGTGAAATACGCGCCGTAGATGAAACCGAGCGTCAGCACGCCGGCCACGAACGGATCGATGTCGATTTGCTCGATGCTGAACATGTCGGTCAGATCATTGAGCCAGATCTGGATGCTGTAGAACAGCAGCAGCATCAGCACGAGGTCGGGCACCGAGCGGATCAGCGTCGTGTAGCCGGTCGCGATGACCCGCAAGGGCCGGTTGAACGAGAGTTTCGCCGCCGCGCCCGCGAGGCCGAGCAACACAGCGGCCGCCAGCGACAGAACGGACAGCTCGATCGTCTGGAGCGTGCCGGCGAGCAGCACGGGACCAAAGCCGTATAGGAACACGCGTGTCTCCATCCAGGTTCGTAGAATTGGCGCGGATGGCGGCGGCTTCATGGGCTGCTCGCTGCTCCGGCATGGCGCGGAGTCTCGCAAGCTGAAATCAATTTCTCAAATACCGGGCGGGTGGTTTGCTGCGACGCAACATGGCACTTCGACGCACGAGGGAACGCTCGTAACGCTTGGTTTCACAGGGGTTATCGTCTTGTCGCACGCGCGGCGCACGCCTGGCCGTGCGGCGATTTCGCAAGTTTCGGGTCGCTTTTTCGATAGGCCGCGCCGACGGCGGTGGCACCGCCCGAACGCGTCGCGCCGTTGCATCAGCGCGTCCACGCCGGCTCCGACGCCTGACAGCCCGCGCTCAGTCGAGCCCGAGCCGCGCGCGGATCGCCGGCAGCATCTGCTCGACCGCCTCGCGCCCTTCCTCGATGGCTGGCGCCGCGCGATGAAAATCGAAGATGCCCATGCCGCCGAGACGCGGCTGGATCAGGATATCGGCCGGTTCGCCAGCGAGCCGGCTGCGCGTGATGCGCACCTGCATGATGTCGATGCTTTGCGCGATCGAGCTCAGCATCGACGGCACCTGCGCGCTTGGCTTCGGCGGCACGCGCACGTCGTCGGTGGCGCTCGCCTCGGCTGGCGCGAGCCAGCGCGGCCACGGCTTGCCGTTGCGGCGCAGCGCGACGGGCGGCGGCGCGGTGGGATCGAGAGCGGGCGTTTCGATGACCGCGCCGCCGAAGTCGCGGCCGTTCAGGATGTCGTTGTTCAGATCGATCGCGATCACGCAGTCCGCGCGCATGCCACGCGCGACCGACACCGGCACCGGATTGCTGAGCCCGCCGTCGACGAGCCACACGCCGTTGTGCCATACCGGCGTGAAGATGCCCGGAATCGCAATCGACGCGCGCACCGAGTCGATCGTGCTGCCGTCCTGCAGCCAGATTTCGCGGCCCGTGTCGAGTTCGGTCGCGACCGCCGCGAACGGCATGTGCAGTTGCGCAATCGAGCGGCCGGCGAATTTGTCGGCGAATAGCTGGATCACCTTGCGCCCGCCAAGCAGTCCGCCCGAGATGCGCAGATCGAGCAGCCGCACCACGGTCTGCCACGTGAGGCGCGACACCCACTCCTCGAGCCAGTCGAGATCGCCGTTCGCATAGACCGCGCCGACCAGCGCGCCGATCGACGTGCCGCACACGACGTCGGGCCTGATGCCCGCGTCTTGCAGCGCGCGAATCGCGCCGATATGCGCCCAGCCGCGCGCGGCGCCGCCCCCCAACACCAGCCCGATCCGGCTGTATCGACGTCGACGTATCATGCCTACCCCGCTTTTTCGGCCCGCTTATCCGGCCGTCTTCTGATCGACATTGCCCCCGCCTATCGCCCGCGGATCACGTCCGAGCGTGACGTGGTGTACACCCTCTGGTTCCGGTCGAAGTGAACGTTGAAGATGCCTTCTTCGGTCACGCCGCCCTCGCGCCATTTCCAGCTCCACACGGTTTCCGGCTTCAGCGGAAACACCGCCACCTGTCCAGGCTTGCCAAGCAAGCGCCGCACCTCGTCCTCGGTCATGCCCGAGCGAACCTGCGCGAAGTTGTCCGCGGTCAGCACCTGCGTGATCGCCTGCAGCTTGCCGTCGCGATCGATGTCGACCATGTAGGTGTTCAGGCCTTGCGGGCCGCGCGGATATTCGAAGCGCTTCGAGCCGTCGGTGAAGGTGCGCGTGGTCTCGGGCTTGCCCATCTGCGCGAGGATTTGCGCTTCGGTCGTGACGCCCGGCGTCATGTTCTTGAGCAGCAACGCGTCCGGTTTGACGGCATTGAAAAAGTCCTTGAGTTTTTGCACGGCTTGATCGCTCTGCTGTTGGTCGCAGCCGGTCAGCGCAAAGCACGCTATCAGTAGCGTGACGCCCAGCGGTTTGAGGCTCACTTCGGTTCCTGTCCGGATGTGTGGGATCTGTCGTCGCGGCGCCTGGCCGGTCTGTAGTGTGTACTACAAGGATAACCGCGCACGGAGAAAACCGCGAGCAACGCGGGCGCGTCGGGTGCGGCGACGCACGCAACGTGTTGCGCGCAGCACTAATGGATCGGCTGAGGTCCGTCGAGATGGGCACGCCAGAAGCAAAAAGGCGACGCTGTGTACAGCGTCGCCATGTCGGTCGACAGGATCAACCGAAAGTGACGGCGGCTCATTAGCCGCCTTGCGCGAGGCACCGCGGACGACGCGCAGCGGTCTGCTCCAGACGAAGCGATGAGCAACCTTGGCTACTCACCTTGCGCCATCGCCGAATGACAAACCGCTGCCTTTTATGGCCGCCCTGGTCCCTCGAAAAGCCTTCCAGATGCCGCTAATCTAAACGCATCGGAGGGTTTCGACGAGAGCGCGTTTACACCGAATCGGCAGAAGATTCGCGCGGCGCAAGACGGGTGCCGGATGGCCGGCCCCCGGACCGCCGGCCCCCGGATGGCCGGCCCATCAAATCACACGAAAGCCGTGCGTGCCGTCGCGCGCGAGTTGCGCGACGAGCCCATGCTCCCACTCCAGATACGCGCTCATCGCTTCGCGCGCGTTCTCGGTGCCCTCATACGGCCGCTGATAACGATCGATCCGCGGCGACGCCATCCGCGTGCCACCCGACTCCACGGGCAAGCCCGCGTCGATCCACGCGATCGTGCCGCCGCGCAGCACCTGCACCGGCCGCCCGGTCGCCGCGGCGAGCTCCGGCACGACGAAGCGCGCGAGCACGTCGCTGCCGCACGTGAGCACATAGCGCTTCGCGTCGGGCAGTATGCGCAGCGCGTCGGCGAGCTGACTGCGAATCACGAACCACGCGCCCGGAATATGCCGCCTCAGATAGTGCGTGCTGCTCGTGAAGTCGAGCACGACGGTTCCCGTCGACTGCAGCAGCGCGGCGAGTTCGGCCGGCGCGATGTCGTCGACGTCGGGCGGCGTGACCGCGTTGCGCGTCAACGGCGCCATGCCCTTCTCGGCGAAATCGGCCGCCGTCAGGCCATCGACCACGTACACCTCTACGTTCATCTGCGCGAGCCACGAGGCGGTCATGTTCGCGCGCACACCGTCGCTGTCCGCGAGGATCACGCGCGCGCCGCGCACCGTCACGAACAGGTCGGTTTCCTGCACGAGCTGGCCGCCCGGTGCGCTGCGAAAACCGGGTACGTGGCCCGCCTCGTATTCCTCGGGTGTGCGCACGTCGAAGCGATAGACGGTACGCATCGCTTCGTCGGCCCAGCGGCGCGCTTCGTCGCGCGACGTGCGGCGCACGCGCGCCCGGTCGGCGAGCGCGCGCGCGCCGTCTGCCGCGGCGAGACGGGAGGCGTCGTCGACCGCGCCTTCGACACGCCGCGCGCTGCCATGCGCGAGCGGTTGACCGGCGAGCGTCCAGCCCATCGTGCCGTTGCGCAGCGCGGCCACCGGATTCGGCACGCCCGCGTTGATCAGCGACTGCGCGCCGATGATGCTGCGCGTGCGCCCCGCGCAATTGACGATGATGCGCGTGGCCGGATCCGGCGCGAGCTGCCTGGCGCGCAGCACCAGCTCCGCGCCCGGCACGCTGATGCTGCCGGGGATGTTCATGATCTGAAACTCGTCGAAGCGGCGCGCGTCGAGCACCACGACATCGGCCTCGCGATCGAGCAGCGCCTGCACCTGCTGCGCGGACAGCGACGGCGTATGACGCACGCTATCGACCAGTTCGCCGAACGCCTTGCTCGGCACGTTGACATCCTTGAACAACTCGCCGCCCGCTTCGCGCCAGCCTTGCAGGCCGCCTTCGAGCAAGGCGACGTTGGTATAGCCGAGTTCGGCGAAGCGCTCGGCCGCACGCCTCGCGAGACCTTCGCCGGCATCGAACACGACGATCGGCACGGCCGGGCGCGGCAGCCGCAGGGGCGCGTCGAGTTCGAGCCGCGACAGCGGCAGATTGGCGGCGAACAACGGATGACTGCGCGCGTGCGGATCTTCCTCACGCACGTCGACGAGCGCGATCTCCTCGCGGTCGAGCAATGCATGGGACACGTCTTGAAATGACCGGGTACGAAACTCTTTGACGACATTCATGGGATCGGGAACTCCTTCGCTACATTCCGGATGTCCGGCAACGGGTCGCGTCACCGTACCGATACTTAACCGTACACTCGAATTCCGATCGGCGCACGGTCACTCGCTGGATTGCTGATTCGGGCGCACTCCGAATGCGAAGCACCGCCGCGCGAACACGCTACGCATGCGCAATTTCCGCGCCATGGGTCGCGCCTCAGCGCGCCTCATCGGTCCTGCCGACCCTTCGGTCGACAGGGGCATCGCCGCACCGCCAGCAGAAAAGGCGCCGCTTTGCCACAATGCCCCATCGCGCGAAAGCGCCGCCCATCGCAATCAACAGACAATGATCCCCTTCTCGGTTCTCGATCTTTCGCCGGTCACCGCGGGTGCCACGCCGGCTGACGCGTTCAGGAACACACTGTCACTCGCGCAGCACGCGGAAAAGCTGAACTACAAGCGTTACTGGCTCGCCGAGCATCACAACATGACCGGAATCGCGAGCGCGGCGACCTCGGTCGTGATCGGCTACGTGGCCGGCGGCACGAAGACGATTCGCGTCGGCTCCGGCGGCATCATGCTGCCGAACCATGCGCCGCTCGTGATCGCCGAGCAGTTCGGCACGCTCGCGTCGCTGTATCCGGGGCGGATCGATCTCGGCCTCGGCCGCGCGCCCGGCACCGATCAGACCACCGCTCGCGCGCTGCGCCGCGATCTCCAGGCGAGCGCCGAAACCTTCCCCGACGACGTCGTCGAATTGCAACGGTATTTCGCCGAGCCGGTCGCGGGCCAGCGCATTCGCGCGGTGCCGGGCGCGGGCCTGAACGTGCCGCTGTGGCTGCTCGGTTCGTCGCTGTACAGCGCGCAACTGGCCGCGGCGCTCGGGCTGCCGTTCGCGTTCGCGTCGCACTTCGCGCCCGATTACATGATGACCGCGTTGCAGGTGTATCGCACGCAGTTCCGGCCGTCCGCGACGCTGGCGAAGCCCTATGCGATGGTCGGCGTCAATCTGTTCGCCGCCGACACGAACGACGAAGCCGCACGGCTGTTCACGTCGCTGCAGCAGCAGTTCATCAATCTGCGGCGCGGCACGCCGGGACGATTGCAGCCGCCGGTCGAGCGGCTCGACGCGTCGGAGATGGAGTTGAACAACGTCGCGCGTGCGCTCGCCTGCACGGTGCTCGGCGATCGCGACGCAATCCGCGAAGGTCTGCAATCGATCATCGAGCAGACCGGCGCGAACGAATTGATGCTGACCGCGCAGATTTACGATCACGCCGCGCGGCTGCGCTCGTTCGAGATCGGTGCCGAGGTGCGCGATGAAATGATGGCGGCCAGATAAGCGGTTCGCGAACCGATCGGCGGACACGGCGACGCACGATAAAAGGGCGGCTGATGGCAAGCCGCCTTGTCTTTTGCACTGAGTTGGGGCCGGTCGTGTGAGAAGCCGGCCAATGCCTTCGGGGTCTAGAAGGCGCTCTTTATAACGCCCCCGTCGGCCCGCAACGCGGCTCCCGTCGTGGCCGACGAAAGCGGACTGGCGATATAGGCCACGAGCGACGCGATTTCCTGCGGCGAACCAAATCGCTTGATGAGCGAGGTGGGACGGACCTTCTCGAAGAACTCCGTTTCGAACGCTTCAAACGATTTGCCGTCGGCCTTGGCCAGGGTCTCCACGAATTCACCCACTCCCCGCGATTTCGTCGGCCCCGGCAGCACGCTATTGACTGTAATGCCCGTGCCGGCAACGGCTTCGGCGAGCCCCCGCGAGACCGCCAGCTGCGCGGTTTTCGTCATCCCGTAGTGGATCATTTCTGCTGGAATCTGCACCGCGCTTTCGCTCGAAATGAAAATGATGCGCCCCCAGTTGGCCTGCCTCATCGCAGGCAAAAACAGGCGAGCGAGGCGTACCCCACTCAAGACATTGACGTCGAAGAACCGCTGCCAGTCCGCATCGGGAATCTCTTCAAACGGCTTGGGCTCGAAGATGCCCAGGTTGTTGACCAGAATTTCCACGTCCGGATAGCGTCGCGCGAGCTCTTCTGCTGAAGCGGCCGTACTGAGATCGCCCGCGAATCCCTGCACGTCGCTGCCCGTCTGCGCTTTCAGCTGCGCGACCACGTCGTCCACAGATGACTGGGCGCGGCCGTTCACGATCACACGAGCGCCCTCCTGCGCCAACGTGCTGGCGATAGCGAGACCGATGCCGGCTGTGCTGCCGCTCACCAGTGCGAGCTTGCCTGTCAGGTTCAGGTCCATGGGTGATTTCCTTTCAATGGATGAATTAAAAATGGCGACATTGGGTCTTGAACGTCGGATGCCGCCAGGAGGTTCACGTACGTGTAATCGATGCGCCAACCATCGACCAGTGAGGCGGTTCGGTCAAGAACGCCTGCGATTCGTTGCTGTTGTAGGAGAAGGAAAACAAGGCCATGTCAGCGATTTTCCAACTTCGTTTGGCTAAGTGATGGTGGCGCCCAAACTGGCATCATCGCGATTCACCGGGGGATGCGCGCTCCGCGCAGATCACGCCCGGATGGCATGACATGTGCGTTGTGTGCTGCAAGCAGCCGGCCGCTTAAATGTTTGTACAACCCTCTTGTTCAAGGAGACACATCATGAACACGCTAACCATCGACGACATCCAGAACTCTGCAGAACTTGATCACCAGGAGATGACCAAAATCCAAGGCGGCCGGATGAAACTACCCGGCCAGCACATCGGCTCGATCCTCACGTCCGCCGATGGCGACCCTGTCGGCGTCTATGTCGACGGTGTGCTGCAAAACTCGGTCACCGACGGCTTCTACCACGGCTGACAGCAAAGGAGGCGCGCAGCCCTGCGCGCCTGATGCCGTCGGTGTGGCAGCCTACCTGTCGTGGAGCTGGCTCACCAGGTAATCGATGAGCGCACGTGCTCGAGACGGTAAAAAACGGCTCGACGGATAAAGTAGCCAGACCGGTCCCATATATGTACGGGCCTCGAATTCCCAGTCGGTCAGCACCCGGACAATGTCGCCCCTCGAAATCGCCTGCGCGGCAGCAAAATCGGGCAAGCTCGCAATGCCCAGGCCATGCAGCGCAGCATCCAATCGCGCGCCCGCATCATTGGCGATGTATCGCCCCTTCACTTCGACCGACTGTGTCTCAGAGTCGCGGCGGAAATGCCATCGATTGTCGTCGACCGTCTCCCCTAGATACATGCATGCATGCCGAGCAAGGTCGTGCGGCTCGGCCGGTGTCCCCCGTTCCGCGAGATAGGCAGGTGACGCGCATAGAACCCATTTGACCGCTCCAAGTCGCCGGGCAGCAAGACCTGGCGGAGGCGAACGCGTGAGTCGGATCACCATATCGACATCGTCACGTAGCGGATCGACTTCGTGGTCGGCGAAGACCAGATGGACATCCACGTCGGGCCACATGCGCAGAAATTCGGGAACAAGCGGATGGATGACAGATCTCGCAAATGAAATCGGCGCACTGATGCTGACCTTGCCTCGCGGATCACCCGTCACTTGTCCAGCGACGTCGACGGCGCCCGACGCTGCGCCGACCATATCCCGGCAATACCGGTAGATCTGCGCGCCTGAATCCGTCAAACGGATGCTACGGGTCGAGCGCTCAAGCAACCGCGTGCCAAGCGAATCCTCAAGGCGCTTGATCTGCCGACTGACAGTCGACGGTGTACTGCCCAGTTGCCGCGCGGCAATGGAGAAGTTGCCGGCGTCGACAACCCTCGCAAACGTCGCCATGTCGGGTAGCAACGCAAAGAGTTCATTGGGATTCATCGCGACCCTCGCACCCGCACCAGTCATTTGTGCATCTCAAACATAAAAGATGTTCCACTGACCCGGATTATATTTATCAATGCAATAGCTGACAATTTGGGCCGTTCGAATGAAAACGGAAGGTCCGTCATGTCGAAGCAAAAGAGCGCGTTGTGGATATCCGACCTCATGCTGCTTGCGGTCGCGATGGTGTGGGGCACCAGTTATGGGGTCGTGAAAGGCGCGCTCACGATCTATCCCGTGCTCGGTCTGCTGGCCTTGCGCTTCGGGCTGACGTTCCTCGTGTTGTCGCCGGCGTTGCGCTCGCTCCGACACGTCCAAGCGTCCGCCTTGCTGGGTGCGCTCGGCTCCAGTGCAATCCTGCTCGGCATCTTTTTGGCCGAGACTTTCGGGATAGCGCACACACGCGCGTCGCATGCGGCGTTCCTTATCAGTCTGTGTGTCGCGCTTACGCCGCTGGTCGAATGGATGTTGCTACGACGAAAGCCGTCGAGTGGCGAATGGATCGCCGTGGGCCTGTCGCTGACGGGCGCCGCGTTCGTGAGCGGCGGCGTGATCATTCCGACCGCGGGCGACGCGCTGATTCTTCTTGCGGCGTTACTGCGTGCGCTGATGGTGTGCGTGACCAAGCGTGTGATGCGCGAATCGGAACTTGCTGCGCTGTCGGTGACCGCGGTCCAGGCAGGCGTCGTTGCATTGGGCAGTGTCCTGGCGGCGTTCGTGTTGCGGTCACAACATTGGGATGCGCTGCCGTCGCTCAGTGGGCACGGTGACTTCTGGGCGAGCATCGCTTACCTCGTGCTCGCCTGTACGTTGTTCGCTTTCTTCGCACAGAACTTTGCCGTCAAGCGCAGCAACCCAACGCGCGTCGCTTTGCTGATGGGAAGCGAGCCCGCGTTCGGTGCGCTATTCGCATACGTATGGCTCGGTGAGCATCTTTCTGGCTGGGCATGGTTTGGCGGAGGTCTGATGGTACTTGCATCGGTGCTGGCGGCGGTTCCGTTTAAAAGGGACGCCAATGCGGCGCTTGAAATGCATCCCGCTACTTCGGTTGACGGTTATTAGGCTGTCTTTAGGTCGCAAGCAGCTCCTGGCCGACTAGAGCCTGTCCGCAAGCGTCCTCCGTGGAAATCCGCGAAGAGCCATAAAGTAGCTACCAGGACGTTTCGCCTGGCGGTGAACGACGCAGGAGTACGGTAGCGGGACAGAAAGCCGTTTGAACGCTCAACGATTGGTCGGCACCGCCGCGAGTCCATCGAGCAGTGCCTGATGAAACGCTTCCGGGTCCTGCATCTGCGGCGCGTGACCGAGCCCCGCGAACTCGACCAGCGTCGCATGGGGAATCGCCTTCGCGGCCGCGCGGCCCAATTCGGGGTAATGGCCGAGCGTCGCGCGCACCTCGGACGGCGAGGTGTCCTTGCCGATCGCCGTCGTGTCCTTCTGGCCGATCAGCAGCAGCGTCGGCATGCTGAGCTGGCCCAGCTCATAAAATATGGCTCAATGCCCGGTGACTTGCCAGGTCAGGACGGGGTGCGTGGCCCCGGGCGGCATCGTCCAGGCGCCGTTCGGACCGAAGTCCCAGCCGACAAAACTCGCCGGGGCGCTCATCTGGGCGGTAGTGAGCCCGTTCGACGCTGGCAGGTTGCCGCCACTCGAAGGTCCCGTTGTCTGTACGTCCCAATAGACATCGTTCCCAAGACCACCGCAACTGGCGCAGACACTGCCTGCCAGCCGCGATTCCGACCCCACGGGACCCGACACAAAGGACTGTGTGATCGTTCCGCCGTTGTACGCGACGAGTCCTCCCGCTGGGCCGTGCGAGCTGATTCCGGAGACTCGGCTGATCGAGTATGACTCGGTGATCGTACCTTCGTTAAGGATAACCAGCCCACCGACAGAACCGTCGGCCGTAACCGTCGCGCTGCTGCCCGAGCGCGCGATCAGCCCGTAGTTAGTGGCGACAAGCCCGGCGAATGAGTCGCCTGCATCACTGGACTCTGAGGTAATGGCCCCGGATGTAAAGACGTTGGCCACCGTTCCGTGATTGCTGGTGGCCAATATTGCGGTCCCGTCAAAAAAGAAAACCGTTGTGCCGACCTTCGAGTTGACGTTCACGTCGCGCACGACACCCTTCGCCCCAATATCGTTAAAAACCGCGTCGAAACGCGGAGAGATGTTGGAAATCGTATGCCACATACCGTCGAACTGACCCGTGAACGGCGTGGCGGAAGAGTAACCGAGCGTTGTGAACGCGGAATTACTAGCATCGATGTCCTTGCCGAGTGCGTAGTTGCCGGCAAGATCGTTCTCGATGCTCTGCAGGTCCGTGACCGAATTGACGAGTTTATAGCCGGTTATCTGCGTCACGAGCCCGCTGTAGAGCGGCGCGCTCCAGGCCGCATTGCCGACAAGCGTGCCGGGGCTGTAACTGCCGTTCATATCGTAGAGCGTGCTGACGATGCCCGTACTTTTCGACCAGTCGATGGTGCCATTGTTGATGACGCTGCCGCCGTTATCGATGCCCGAAGCGTCGGAGCGCAAGGCCAGATTGCCCGCACCATTGTTCGCTATCGTCGTGCCCGTCGTCACGGAGACGTTGTGGTACGCGGCAAGCGTGAGCGAAGCCGGACCGCTCCAGTTCAGGCTCGAAGCAATGCCCAGGTCGCCCGTTGCGCCGTTCGCGCCTGTGGTCGTGACATCGATCGACGTGCCCGCGTTCAGGCTGCGCTGCAACGCGCGCGCGGCGGCATCATCGATCGTGAAAGC
>NZ_VZQO01000040.1:0-72529 GCF_014397665.1 Paraburkholderia sp. UCT2 | reverse complement strand
TGCAATTTCCGCTTCGGCGAAGCCGATCTGCCTCTTCATCATCGTGAGTCTGTTCCGTGAGTTGCCTTCTATAACGTCCTCAGCTACGCCAACGATGACCACCGAGCTGAATAAATCAGCGCTTCCCTAGCGGTCTGGCGGTTCGACATCGCGCGTCGGCTCGCGAATAATCACGGCTGCGTGACTTTCCAATTTGCGACCTACCTTCTGTTTAAAAGCAGCCATGAAACCATTGCTTGCCGGCCGATGCCTTTGCGGTGCCGTCCATTACTCGGTGAAGGACGAATTCGTCTATGCGTTGAACTGCCACTGTTCAAGCTGCCGGCGCGCGACCGGCTCGGCGTTCAAACCCTTCGCGGGAATCGAGCGCGACAAGCTGCGCATCACTCGGGGCGAAGACAGCCTGTTGATTTTCGGCGATGAACGAGCGTCGCATGATGTGCGCTGCAAAATATGTGGAAGCCTGATGTTCTCGGTGGTTCGTCAGGGGCAGTACGTTCACGTCACGCTGGGAACACTCACGGACTCGCCCGCCATGTCTCCCACTGCCCACATTTTCGTGGGTTCAAAGGCACCGTGGTATTCGATCACCGACCAATTGCCGCAACACGACGAATTCGGGTGAGTCTCCTTCCTATCGCAACATCGACTCGAAAGGCGCCGTACCAGCCGCCGCCGCCGTGCGACAGCACGATCAGCGGCAGGTGATGGCCTGCTATCGGCGCGCCGGCCGCGACGGTCTGGGTGACGTCGCCCAAGGCGTGCGGTGTGGCCGGCGCCTCGGTGGGATACCAGATTCCGGCAGTGAGCGGCGGCTGGGCGGCTGAGCTCCGGACGGCTCGAGGTCTATGAGACCAAAGTCCAATTGAATATTTCAGGCGCGGGTTCAATAGTAGTGAAACGCCGCGCTCTGTCGACGACAAAGCCGGCGCGATCCTCTTCCTAAAATGCCGGAATTGCAGGCAGGCCTTGGTATTGGCGTCAGGACCGTTCCAGTGGGTTTGAGTTTTCGCGATTGCAGGCCTATCACGGTGTCGCCGCCGAACCGCGACGCGACCTGGCGGGAGAACAACTTATGCTGCTCACACCGATTCCCCAACGGACTCCGTCCCGAGAGATGCTCGACGTCCTGATCCGCGCCGGACTCGTCGCGGTCCTGGCCGTATTCTGTTTTCGGATCTTCGCGCCGTTTCTTAACCTGATGGCCTGGTCGGTGATTCTTGCGATCACGCTCTATCCGCTGCAGGTCCTGCTTCGCTCCATGCTCGGCGGCAAGGATGGCCTGATCGCCACGCTGATCGTCCTTGTCGCGCTTGTCGTGATTCTGGTGCCAACGTATGCGCTGGGTCTCGCGGTAGCCGATTCGGTCGAGAAATCGATCGCCATTGCCAGGAGCGGTACCTTCCGGATTCCGCCTCCCGCGGAGTCGGTGGCGAGTTGGCCGCTGGTCGGCCAGCGTGTGTACGACTTCTGGCAACAGGCATCGACGGACCTGACCGGTCTTGCGCATAAATTCGCCCCGCAGCTGAAGGAGGCCGGGCTCGCTGTGCTTGCAACGGTGACGGGTCTCGGTGCCGGCCTGGTGATATTTTTCGTCGCGCTGATCGTCGCAGGAATCCTGATGGCCCACGGTGAGAAGGGCTATCACAGCGCGGTGCAGATCGCCTCGCGCATCTCGGGCCCCGAGAACGGCGCTCAGATCGCCGACTTGTGCACGGCGACGATTCGTGCGGTGGCCCAGGGGGTAGTGGGCATCGCGTTTATCCAGATGCTGCTGATCGGCATCGGCTTCGTCGTGAAGGGGATACCCGGCGCGGGGTTGCTCGCGCTGGCCGTGCTGCTGCTCGGCATCATGCAATTGCCGGCCACGCTGATCACCATTCCGGTGATCGCCTTCGTGATCGTCACGGACGGCGTGAACACCGCAAACATCATCTTCTCGGTTTACGTGTTCGTCGCGGGCCTCGCCGACAACGTGCTCAAGCCACTGATGCTGGGCCGTGGCGTCGCGGTGCCGATGCCCGTCGTGCTGATCGGAGCGCTCGGCGGCATGGTGACGGGAGGTGTCATCGGGCTATTCGTTGGGCCCGTGATGCTGGCCGTCGGTTATCAGCTGTTCTGGCGCTGGGTCCGAGACCAGCCTCAACCCAAGCAACCCACGCAACCCACGCAGACCCACGAACAGAAGCAGACCTGAAGCTCGAGGATGGCTCCGTGTCACCGTTGATGCGTCCGTACGGGATCGCAGTGCTTTTCGGGGCGGCGGTTGGCCTGAGCGGATGCATGCGGGTGGGCCCGGACTTCAAGCCGCAGCATGAAGCGTGGAGCGAGCACTGGAGTAGCGAATCGATCACGCGGGTCACGCAACAGGGTGTACAGCCCGATGTGCGCCAGTGGTGGCTGATCTTCGACGATAGGAATCTCGAACGTCTGATTGCCGAAGCCGACGCGAACAACGGCGGCCTGAAGATCGCCGGACTGCGCGTGCTCGAGGCGCGCGCACAGCTCGGCATCGCGCTCGCGGGACGCTATCCGCAGGTGCAGCAGGCGAGTGCCGATGTACTGGCTTCGGCGCGCAAGCGCTCGGATGGTTCCAATCCGCGCTCGGGCGCCTTCGTGCAGTACGGCGCGGGCTTCAGCATCGGCTGGGAACTCGATTTCTGGGGACGTTTCAGCCGCGCGATCGAATCGGCCGACGCCGGGTTCTTCGCCGCGCAAGCCAACCGCGACGATGCGCTGGTTCTGTTGCACGCGCAGGTCGCGGATACGTATTTCACGCTGCGGGTCGCGCAGGCGCGGCTACGTATCGCTCGCGAGAACGCCCAGTTGCAAAAACGCAGCTACGACATCGCTCAAAAGCTCTTCAAGGCTGGCGAATCCGATGAACTCGACTTCCAGCAGGCGAAGACGCAGTACCTTGGGACGCTCAGCAGCATCCCCGATCTCGAAAGCCAGATCGTGCTTGCGCGTCATGCGCTGTCGGTGCTGATCGGGCGAGCGCCGGGTCCGCTGCCGGAACTCGACGTGCAGACGGGCAAGGAAGGCGTGGTGCCGCTGGTGGATCATGCCGTGCTGCAGGACGTGCCGGCCGATCTGCTGTTGCGCCGCCCTGACGTTCGCGCGGCCGAGTACCAGATGGCTTCGCAGTCGGCGCTCATCGGCGTGGCACAAGCGGATCTGTACCCGTCGGTATCGTTGCTCGGCACGCTGACGTGGACCGCCAGTTCGCTCGCGGGCGCACCGAGCACACTGCTCTTTGCCGCGGGCCCGAGCGTGACGTGGAACGTGTTCGATTACGGCAGGATCACGAACAACGTGCGCGTCCAGGACGCACGGCTGCAAGAGTTGACGGTCGCTTATCAGAACACGGTGCGCGAGGCGGCGCGCGAGGCCGACGACGCCGCGACGGCGCTGCTCGCCGCCTTGCAGCGCGACACCATTCTGAATGATGCGCAGGGCGCGGCGCGGCGCTCGCTGACGCTCGCCAATACGATCTATCGGGAAGGGTATTCGGACTTCCAGCGGGTCCTCGATGCGCAGCGCGCGCTGTTCGCGCAGCAGGACGCGTACGTGGTCAATCGCAGCAATGCGCTCGGCAGTGTGATCGCGCTTTACAAGGCGCTCGGAGGCGGCTGGGAAACCGAACAGCCGCTCGTCGACGCGGCGACGCGCGCGCAGATGCGGCAACGCACCGATTGGGGCGACCTGCTCGACCAAACGGCGCCGTCTTCCGGTACGCCGGGGCGAGCCGAAGGGGCGTCACGATGAGCGATACCCAGGATACCCGCGAGCCTCGAACCGTCACCCCGCCGAAGTCGTCGACGCCTGCCGCCGACCCTTCGGGCAGGGCGGTCAAATGGGTCGTCTGTCTGATCGTGCTGAGCCTGATCTGGTATCTGCTCGCCGACCGTTTCACGCCGTATACGCAGCAGGCGCGGATTCAGGCCTATGTCGTGCCCGTCGCCGCCGAGGTGTCGGGACGCGTGACGCGGGTGTTCGTCCACAACAACCAGGATGTCAACGCGGGGGACGTGCTGTTCGAAGTCGATAGCGAGCCCTACCGCATTGCCGCCGACCGCGCGCGCGCCGATCTGGAGTCCACACGCCGGCAGGTCGGTGCCAGCACGGCCGGTATCGAGTCGGCACTCGCGGCGTTGCGGGCCGCCATCGCGAACGAGGTCAAGGCGCGCCAGGACAGCGACCGTCTCGAGCGGCTCTATCGTGAAGACGAGGGCACCGTCTCCCTGCGACGCCTCGAGGTCGCGCGGGCGACGCATCAACAGGCGCTAAGCCAGGTCGACGGGGCCCGTGCCGAAGTCGAGCGGGCGCGGGAGCAGCAGGGCGGAAGCGAGGCGGAGAATGCGCAGTTGCGCAGCGCCGCTGGCGCGCTGGAGAAGGCCGAACTCGATCTCGCCAACGCGCGGATCAGAGCCCGCTCGAGCGGCGTCGTGACGGATCTGCGCACGGAAGTCGGTCAGTTCGCCGCGGCGGGCAATCCGGTCATGACGCTGATCGCGATCCGCGACGTGTGGGTCAGCGCCGACATGACGGAGAACAATCTGGGCCATCTCAAACCCGGCACGCGCGTCGAGATCGCATTGGACGTGCTGCCCGGCGAAGTGTTCGGCGGGCGGGTTCGCAGTGTCGGCTATGGCGTGAGCGTGGGGCAGAGCACGCCGGCGGGCAGCCTGCCCACCGTGCAGAATAGCCGCGACTGGCTGCGTCCCGCGCAGCGTTTCCCGGTAATCGTCGAATTCGACGACGGCGAGCGCGCGCGTCTGCGCGATCTGCGGGTGGGCGGGCAGGCCGAAGTGATGGCCTTTCCGACCCAGGGCAATCCGCTCAATCCGCTGGGACACGCGTTCATCCGGCTGATGAGCTGGCTCTCCTACGTCTATTGAGAAGCCCATGCAGCCCGCGACCCAGCGCCTCGGTTATCGCGCGATACGTGTGGCTTTCGGAACGGCGATCGCTCTTGCCGTCAGCTTTGGACTCGATTTCCCGATACCCGTCGTCGCGCCGGTATTCACGGTTTTTCTGCTGGCCGCGCAGCATCGCCCGCTATCGTTGAAGGCCGGCGTGATTCTTTCGCTGGTCGTGGCGTCGACCACCGGCAGCGGCCTGCTCCTCGTTCCGTTGCTTCGTCACTATGCGTTGGCCGGCGTGATGATCGTCGGCCTCATGCTGTTCTTCGCGTTTCGTTACGGGCTGCGTGGCGGCAACAATCTCGTCGCGACTTTTCTGGTCGTGGGACTGACGATGATTTCCGCCGCGGGCACGGCCGACTTCGAACTGGCCCTGACGGTCGTCGGCGCGCTGGCGAAGGGACTTCTGCTTGCCGTGCTGGCGTCGACGCTGGCGCACAGATTGTTTCCTGAAAGCATCGGCGCGCGAGAACAGTCCGCCGCGGCAGCGATGGCGGAAGACGAGGCGGCCTATATCGCGCTGCGTGCCGCGCTCGTCGTCATGCCGGCCTATCTGCTCGCGATGACCGACCCGGCGAACTACATGCCGATCATCATGAAGTCCGTCAGCCTCGGCAGACAAACCTGCACGACCTCGGCGCGCGGCGCCGCACGCGATCTGATCGGCTCGACGCTGCTCGGCGGTCTGCTCGCCATCGCGTTCTGGTTTGCGCTGAGGCTGTTCGTGCATCTGTGGATGTTCTTTCTGTGGATGCTGTTGTTCGGCCTGCTGGTGGGACGCAAGCTGTACGGCCTGCAACCCACGCGTTGTTCGCCGGGCTTCTGGCTGAACAGTCTCGTGACGATGATCATTCTGCTCGGGCAATCGGTGCAGGACAGCGTGGCGGGCAAGGATGTCTACACCGCGTTTGCCGTGCGAATGGGGCTCTTTCTGGCCGTAACGGCCTATGCGTATTTGATGCTTCTGCTTTTCGAGCAGCATCGCCGTGCGGAGTGAGGCGGTGCGGCATGCTGCAAAGCCGACCCGGTGATCGCAACAGGAGCGTGCAATGGGAAATGCGACAGGCGATGGCGCGGTCCGTCCTCGGGCTGGTGAGATCCTGAAGGAAATGGCGATAACCCTGTGGTATCTGAGAGCGATTCTGATCGGCCTGCTTCTACTGTTCGTCTTGCTGACGATTGGCATGGACTACTGGGGCGCGCCCGTCGAGACAGCGAACCGGACACCGTCGCCGCTGGGTGAAACCGTGTACTTCTGCGCGATCACGGCGCTCACCATCGGGTACGGCGATGTCGTGCCCACGTCGGCGTTCGGCCGGATCGACGCCGCATGCCTCGGGCTGATCGGCGTGGTATTCACCGGCTTGATCGTGGCCGCGGCTGTACGAGGTGTGCAGGAGGCCGCGCATCGGGCGGAAAGGACGGGATAGCGAGGCGCGGAACAGAATGAGACGGACTGGACGGTATTGAAGGCGGCAGTCAAGGCGGGACGTATTCAGGTCATTCGTGAATGAGGTTCAAGTCCGAGCCTGACTTTTTCTAAACACATCGGCTAATTGCCTTCCGGCATTTTCGACGAATGATGGCTGGTAATCAGCCACTTGTGCCCATTCCACGCGTAGGTGAACGTATAGCGCGCCTTGACGACCGAGCCGTCCGCGAACTTGAAGGTGTAGAGCCCCGAGTCGATCGCCGTGTTGCATTCGATCATGATGTCGCGGAAGTCGATCGTGCCGACCGGTTTGTTTTCGAGGAAGTGTTTGAAATAGTCGAGTTTTTCGTCGGCGGTCAGACGCGGCTTGTTCGAGACGGTCGGCAGCAGGATCGAGTTCGGCGCGTAGTTCGCCACGACCTTCTGCGGGTCGCCGGTTTTCAGCGAGTCGTTCCAGCGATCGAACAGTGCGGAAATCTGCTTTTCGGAGGTGGGATGGCAGGCTTCGGACCTCGCGAATGCGTTGCCATGGGCCACGACCGCAACCATCGCAAAGACGACGGACGGCCCGTCTACGCTAATTCTCATGATGCCCTCCGCGATCGTTGCCGGTGGATTGTTCCGCCAGTCAATCGAAACTGCGCACGGCATATCCGCCACAGCATCGACATTCGAGGACAAGAACCCGGGTTATTTGCGTCGGTTCAGCTCGCTTCTTCCAGAACCACGACGCTGCGTGCCTCGACGCGAAATTGATCGCTTTCGACAGCGGCCTGTTGCGCCGCTTGCACGATGTCATGCGGACTGTCGCGCGCGGTATCGACGATACGCCGCCAGTGCCGCCCGTCGGACGCGGGCAACTGGACCGTGCGGGCGCAATCGTCCATGTTGAACACCGCGTGCAGTGCCGGCTCGCCAGGCGCTTCGCCGCCCAGCGTGACGGCGAGAAGCCGCGCGCCTGGATCGTGCCAGCCCGGCTCGTTCAGGCGCTCGCCGTGCCACGCCGCATCCGGCCGAGTCTGCCCCGGCGAGGGCCGGCCGGTCAGGAAATACCGCCGCCGCAAACTTGCGTGGCGCTTGCGCAGCGCGATCAGCTCGCGCACGAAGCGCGACATGGCCGAGCCGGCTTCAGTGGGTGTCCAGTCGAACCAGCTGAGCGAGTTGTCCTGACAATAGGCGTTGTTGTTGCCGCGCTGGCTGCGCAGCACCTCGTCGCCGGCGAGCGTCATCGGCACACCCAGACTCAGGAACAGGATGGCCATCGCGTTGCGCGCCTGGCGATGTCGCAGACCGAGAATCTGGGCGTCGCCGGTCCCGCCCTCGGCGCCACAGTTCCACGACAGGTTGTCGGAGCTGCCGTCGCGATTCTCGTCGCCGTTGGCTTCGTTGTGCTTCGATTCGTAGCTCACGAGATCGATCAGCGTGAAGCCGTCGTGGCACGTCACGAAGTTGACGCTGTTGTTGGGCAGCCTGCCGTCGTCCGCATAGAGGTCCGAGCTGCCCGCGATGCAGGTCGCGACCGCCCCGATGAGCCCCGGGTCGCCGCGCACGAAACGGCGAATCACGTCCCGATAGCGGCCGTTCCACTCGGCCCATGCCATGCCGGGAAAGGCGCCGACCTGATACATGCCGGCGGCGTCCCACGCCTCCGCGATCAATGGCACGCGCGACAGCACACGCGAAGACTCGATCGCCCAGGGCAGCGGTGGATCGACCATCAGCTCGCCGCGCTGGTCGCGCGCGAAGATACTCGCCAGATCGAACCGGAAGCCATCGACGCCGAGTTCTTCCACCCAGTATTCGAGGCAGCGCACGATGAACGTCGTCACCAGTGGATGGTTGCAATTGATCGTGTTGCCGCAGCCGGTGTAGTCCCGGTAGCGGCGCCGGTCGGTCGCGTCGAGGTGGTAGAAGATATCGTTGACGAGGCCCTTGAAGTTGATGACGGGGCCCGTTTCGCCCGCTTCGGCCGTATGGTTGAACACGACGTCGAGCAGCACGGCGATGCCCGCGGCGTGCATGGCGTCGGTCAGCGCGCGAAACTCCTGGGGGGCGCGCGCGGGATCGCGGCAGTAGCGAGGATGCGGGCTGTAATAGCTATGCGTGCTGTAACCCCAGTAATTGCTCAGGCCGAGGGCCGCCGTGGCGGGCGGAACGTCCTGTTCGTCGAAGGCCATCACCGGCAGCAGCTCGACGTGGGTCACGCCAAGCTGCGTCAGGTACGGAATCTTTTCGATCAGGCCGGCGAAGGTGCCGGGATGCTGCACGCCGCTCGACGGATCACGTGTAAAGCCGCCGACATGCAGCTCGTAGATGATCGCGTCGTCGAGTCCGCGCGAGATACGCCCAGGGGACGAGGGCAGGGGTTCCGTCACGATCGCGCGGTGGGTTTTGTGCCCGTTGGGATTCGGCTGGCCGAGCGCAGGCCGCGTCCACAGCACGTCGCTAATCGCGCGGGCATACGGGTCGAGGAGTTCGCGGTCGGCGTCGAACGCGTAGCCGCTAGCGCGCGTATCGTGCGGACCGTCCACCCGCCACGTGTAGTAGGTGCCGAACGGCAGCGCTTCGACCATCACATGCCAGTAGTAGAAGGTGCGGTTGCAACCGGCGGCGAGCGTGATGATCTGGAACGGCTCGGGGCTGTCAGCTGCGTCGTACAGCAACAGTTCGACGCGCGTCGCGTGACGGCAGAAGATGCAGAAATTGATGCCGCCGGGCACCGCCGACGCGCCCACGGGAAACCGCGACCCGGAGCGAACCGCATGAGCACGCACCGATCCCGTTTCAGGGTCATTGATCAAGGGTGATCCTCATCGGGCGGATCTTCCAGATCTTGTCGCAGTATTCGCCGATGGCGCGGTCGGAAGAGAACTTGCCCGAGCGCGCGGTGTTCAGGATCGACATCCGGGTCCAGCGCCGCGTGTCCTGCCAGGCGGCGCTCACGGCGTCCTGACGCGCCACGTAGGCGGCGTAGTCGGCGAGCACGAGAAACGGGTCCGCGTGCGTCAGATTGTCGATCAGCGGGCGGAACATCTCACGGTCTCCTCGCGAGAAATGACCGTCGGCGATCAGTTGCAGCACTTCGCTCAGTTCCGCGTCGTCCTTCACATAGTCCGCGGGGCGATAACCCGCGCGCTTCACACGTTCCACTTCGTCGGCGCTCAGGCCGAACAGGAAGAAGTTTTCGTCGCCGACCTCTTCGCGGATTTCGACGTTGGCGCCGTCGAGCGTGCCGATCGTCAACGCGCCGTTCATCATGAACTTCATGTTGCCGGTGCCCGATGCTTCCTTGCCGGCCGTCGAAATCTGCTCGGACAGGTCGGCGGCAGGGTAGATGAAGTGCGCGTTCTTCACATTGAAGTCCGGATAGAACACGACTTTCAGCCGCCCGTTCACCACCGGGTCGTTATTCACGACTTCGGCGATGCCGTT
Organism: Paraburkholderia sp. UCT2; assembly: GCF_014397665.1. Lineage (NCBI taxonomy): Bacteria > Pseudomonadati > Pseudomonadota > Betaproteobacteria > Burkholderiales > Burkholderiaceae > Paraburkholderia > Paraburkholderia sp. UCT2. The sequence goes on along the minus strand of NZ_VZQO01000040.1, from coordinate 62,740 downwards.
GATCAAACGGATGATCAGCTTGGCCGTCGCGTAGCCGGGCGCCGCCTTGCCGCCGAATACGAAACAGCGCGGTGTCAGCGCGAGTTGCGGATCACGCAGCAGGCGCCGGTACAGCGTGACGATCAGCAACGCGTTCAGATGTTGCCGCTTGTATTCGTGGATGCGCTTGACCTGCACGTCGAACAGCGCGGCGGTGTCGACGCCGATGCCCGTGACGCTCCGGATATGCTCGGCGAGCACGGCCTTGTTCGCCTGCTTCACGCTACGCCAATGCTGCTGAAACGCGGCGTCGTCGGCATAGGCTTCGAGCTTGCGCAGTCGCGCGAGATCAGTGACCCAGCCAGCGCCGATGGTCTCGTCGAGCAGCCGCGCGAGCGCCGGATTGCAAAGCAGCATGAAACGGCGCGGCGTGACGCCGTTCGTGACGTTGTGAAAGCGCTCGGGCCACAATTCGGCGAAGTCCCGCAGCACGGTCTGCTTGAGCAGCCCGGAATGCAGTTCGGCGACGCCGTTGATCGCGTGGCTGCCGACCGTCGCCAGATGCGCCATGCGCACGAGCTTGTCACCGCGCTCGTCGATCAGCGACATGCGTTCGATGCGCGCGTCGTCGCCCGGATAGCGCTGCCGGACCTCGTCGAGGAAGCGGCGGTTGATCTCGTAGATGATTTCGAGCAGGCGCGGCAGCAGGTTGCGCATCAGCGGCAGCCCCCAGGTTTCGAGCGCTTCGGGCAGCAGGGTGTGATTGGTGTACGCGAGCGCGCGCCGCGTGATGTCCCAGGCCTCGTCCCACGGCACCTGCCTGTCGTCCACCAGCAGACGCATCAGCTCGGCGACGGCGATCGACGGGTGCGTGTCGTTCAACTGCACGTTGAACAACTGCGCGAAGTGTCCGACCGGTTCGCCCTTGATTTGGAGCAGGCGCAGCATGTCCTGCAGCGAGCACGACACGAAGAAGTATTGCTGCGCGAGACGCAGGCGCTTGCCGATCTCGGGCTCGTCGTTCGGATACAGCACCTTCGACAGCGTCTCGGAGATGACCTTTTCGTTGACGGCCTCGTAATAGTCGCCGGCGTTGAAGTCCTGCAGGTCGAACGACTCGACTGCCTCGCTCTTCCACAGCCGCAAGGTGTTGCACGTGTTGACGTGATAGCCGGGCATCGGCGTGTCGCAAGCCACGCCTTTGACCTGCCGTGTGGGTGTCCAGCGCACGCACAGGTGCCCGCGTGCATCGGTTTCGTTGTGGGTGCTGCCGCCGAACCCCACGTAGTACGCAACCTCCGGGCGCACGATCTCCCATGGGTTGCCCTTTTGCAGCCACTTGTCGGTGGTTTCGACCTGCCAGCCGTCGCAAATCTGCTGGTCGAAGATGCCGAACTCGTAGCGGATGCCATAGCCGATGGCCGGTATTTCCAAACTTGCGAGCGAATCCAGATAGCAGGCCGCGAGGCGGCCAAGTCCGCCATTGCCGAGCCCCGGCTCTTCCTCGAGTTCGAGCAGCATATCGAGGTCGACGCCGAGCGCGCGCAGCGCTTCGCGTGCGTTGGTCTCGATGCCGAGATTGACGAGGTTGTTGCCGAGTTGCGGGCCGATCAGGAACTCGGCGGACAGGTAGCAGGCGACCCGCACATCGCTTCCGGCGTAGGTCTGGACGGAGGTTGCCCAGCGGGCCAGCAGCCGGTCGCGCACGCTATACGCGAGCGCCATGTACCAGTCATGCGGGGAAGCGATCGCCGGATAGCGGCCCCGCAGGCACAGCAGATTGTCGAGCACGCCGCGTTGGAGCGCGGCGGCGCTCAGGCCGGTGCGCGCTGCATCCGCGCTTTGCTGCGAGGTCGTGGTGGGAGCGTCGGCCATGATGCTTTCCTCGGTGCATGCTGCGCGTGACGTTCAGAAGGGCCAGACCCAGTCGGCGACCTCGGCGCGGTCCGTGCCATGCGTATGCGCATAGTTCAGGTTGCTGACGATCGCGTTCCTCATGTCTTCCCTGAGATGCGCGGATCTGCCCTGCAAGCGCGGCACGCGGTCGAGCACGTCGATCACCAGATTGAAACGGTCCACCTGATTGAGAATCGCCAGTTCGAGCGGCGTGTTGATGTTGCCTTTCTCCTTGTAGCCCCGCACGTGCAGATTCTCGTGATTGCGAAAGCGATAGGCGAGCTTGTGGATCAGCCACGGGTAACCGTGGAAATTGAAGATCACCGGCTTGTTGGTCGTAAACAGGCTGTCGAATTCGCGTTCGGTCGAGCCGTGCGGGTGCTCGCTCGCCGGCTGCATCCTGAACAGGTCGACCACGTTGACGAAACGCAGCTTCAGTTCGGGCAGACGTTCGCGCAGGATCGCCGTCGCCGCCAGCGCTTCCTGGGTGGCGACGTCGCCGCACGAGGCCATCACCACGTCCGGTTCGGCGTCCTCGTCGTTGCTCGCGCGCCGCCACACGCCGATGCCTTTGGCGCAGTGCACGACGGCTTCGTCGATGGTGGTGAATTGCAGGTGTTTCTGCTTGTCGGCGACGATCACGTTGATGCAGTCGGTGGTGCGCAGACAGTGGTCGGCGACCACCAGCAGCGTGTTCGCGTCGGGCGGAAGATAGACGCGCGTGACCGAGGGGCTCTTGTTGGTGACGAGATCGATGAAGCCGGGGTCCTGATGCGAAAAGCCGTTGTGATCCTGCCGCCACACGGTCGACGACAGCAGAATGTTTTCCGCCGATACCCACGCGCGCCATGGCACGTGATTGCGGCTGATGTCGAGCCACTTCGCATGCTGGTTGAACATCGAATCCACCACGTGCGCAAACGCTTCGTAGGTATGGAAGAAGCCGTGGCGGCCCGTCAGCAGATAGCCTTCGAGCCATCCCATCAGCGTATGTTCGGACAGCATCTCCATCACGCGGCCGTCGCGCGCCAGTTCGCCGCCGTCCTCGTCCTCGGGGAGCATCTCGGCCATCCACACCTTCTTGCTGACCTCGTAGATCGACTGCAGACGGTTCGAGGCCGTTTCGTCCGGGCCGAACACGCGGAAGGTGTTCATGTTCGCGCGCATCGTGTCGCGCAGAAATTCGCCGAGTGGCCGCGTGTTCTCCTGCAGCACCTTGCCCGCGTGCTGCACATCCACCGCGTACGCGCGGATGTCGGGCAGCTTCAGTTCGCGGCGCAGCACGCCGCCGTTCGCGTGCGGATTGGCGCTCATGCGCCGCGGGCCTTGGGGCGACAGCGCCTTGAGTTCGGGGATCAGCCGGCCCTCGGCATCGAAAAGTTCGGCGGGCCGGTAGCTGCGCATCCATTCTTCGAGCACTTCGAGATTCGCGGAGTTGTTGCGCACATCGGAAAAAGGCACCTGATGCGAGCGCCACGAGCCTTCGACCTTGTGCCCGTTGATCTGCTTCGGTCCGCTCCAGCCCTTGGGCGTGCGCAGCACGATCATCGGCCAGAGCGGCCGCTCGAGATTGCCGTTCGCGCGTGCCTGCTGATGAATTGCGCGAATTTCGCCGAGCACGGTATCGAGCGTGTGCGCCATCTTCCGATGCATTTCCGCGTGATCCGATCCTTCGACGAAATGCGGGGTGTAGCCGTAGCCGACAAAGAGCGCTTCCAGTTCTCTGCTGCTGATGCGCGACAGGATGGTCGGATTGGCGATCTTGTAGCCGTTCAGATTCAGGATCGGCAGCACGGTGCCGTCGCGGGCCGGGTTGATGAATTTATTCGAATGCCACGCGGTGGCGAGCGGCCCGGTCTCCGCTTCTCCATCGCCGACCACGCAGGCCACGATCAGGTCCGGATTGTCGAGCACGGCGCCATACGCATGCGACAGGCTGTAGCCAAGCTCGCCGCCCTCATGGATGGACCCGGGCGTCTCCGGCGTCACATGCGAACCGATATGGCCGGGAAACGAGAACTGCTTGAAGAACTTCTGCATGCCCTCGGCATCCGCGCTCTTGTCCGGATAGATCTCCGAGTAGGTGCCTTCCAGATAGGTGGGGCCGAGCACGCCCGGTGCGCCGTGTCCGGGACCGGCCATGAAGACGACGTCGAGATCGTCGCGTTTGATCACGCGGTTCAGATGCGCCCAGACGAACGATAACGCCGGGCTCGCGCCCCAGTGTCCGAGCAGGCGATACTTGACGTGTTCGACTTTCAGCGGCTCCCGCAGCAGCGGGTTGTCCAGCAGATAGATCATGCCGACCGAAAGGTAATTGCATGCGCGCCACCACGCGTCGATCAGCTGAAGTTCGTCGCTGCCGAGCGCGGTCTGCTGCGAAGCGTCCGCCGCGGGATGTTTGCCCATACCGACGTCTCCTGTGCTTGCAGCCGCAACCCGAGGGTGTGGATCGTGTCGGGCCCGCTGCGCAGGCGCTTCGATGATTGATGGGGTCCGAATCGCGCCTGTTGGCGGACCTCTACAACCGGGTATTCTTCGCCAGCCGATGAACATCCATAACGCAGAATATGTTACTGCGCGAAGATTGCAAGGATGATCCGACACCGTCTCGCGCGGCCTGCGAAACCGCGTCTTGTATTCAGGCCGCGATCCGATGTTCGTAGAACGGCCGGTCCCGATCATCGAGAATCGCGTACAACGCTGCCAGATCGCGCGGATCGGGATTCAACCACGCGTCGATATGCTCAGGCTTGATCGGAATGATGCAGCGATCATGGCCGGCAGCGGCCACCTCGGGTGGCGGATCATCGGTGATGGCCGCGAAGGACAATAGATCGGGCTCGCCTTTGCCGCTCCAGCGGGACCATAAGCATGCGATCAGCATGTCGTGAGGCGGATTGGGCCGGAACTCGAGCCGGACATTTTCATCTTTCTCGCCGGGCGCCGGTTCGCGGCCTTCCATTCGCGCGCGCGAGACGTTCTCATAGAAAGAACTGGCCAGCATGAGTCCATGCGAATAGCCGAATAGCGCTTTCCAGAAACTTTCGAGACTGTCCCGACGAGCGTTGTACGTGCCGGGATAGCGGGTGTCGTACGATGCGGGCTTGCCGGCCAGGCGGCACTGATAGCGCATCGGTTTGACGACGCGCTGGCCGTTCTCCATCACCATCACCGGCGCGTAGTAGCCGGGAAAGATGCGCGCGTCGCTTGCTTGGGGAGCGGTTCGGCCGAGGTCGTCGAGTCGCTCGAGCGTGCGGTCGATCTTGTCTTGGGCGATCCGTTTGCTCTCGGTCGCCGCCTTGGTGGCTTTGGTCTGCAAAGAGCGCTCGGCATCGGCGAAGCGGGTGCGCTGTTTGAACAGTTCCTGTTCGAGCTTCACGGTCTGCTGCGATCTGAAGCGCTCGATCAGCGCCCAGACTTCCCGTTGCGCGTCGGACTGCGGTTCCGAGAAGGCGTCTTCCATCGCTTTGGGAATCCTGGCCTGACCGTCCTCTGCGCGTTCGAAGAAAAGACGCGCGAATTCCTCGATGCTCATGTGCGCGCCGAACATGCGGACGTAGCGCCGGTAGTCCGCCAGAATCTGAGCCGAATAGCACATGGATGCCTCCGTTTGCTGTTCCGATGATACGCATTTGCGCGCTCGCGTCAGCAGAAGTCTCTGCTCGTCGTCTGCAACTCGCCCAGCAGATGAGACATGTCGACGAGCCGCTGCGCGACGAGATGCCGTACTTCTCCCTGACACTGCCACGTGCCGTATACGGCGAGCAGCGCGGCGCCCAACGCTTCTTTGCGCTGTTTTTCGAGCAGACTCGGCCAGATGATCACATTGACGTTGCCCGTCTCGTCTTCGAGCGTGACGAACACGACGCCCTTGGCCGTGCCGGGACGCTGACGCACCGTCACCAGTCCGCAGCCGCGCGCGAGGCGGCCGTCGCGATAGGTCCGCAGCGTCGAGGCCGGCATCAGCCGGTTCGCGAGCAACTGCGGCCGGAGCAGTTCCAGCGGATGGCGGTTGAGCGTCAGGCCGAGCGAACGGTAGTCGGCGACGATGTCGTTCGCTTCGCTCGGTGCGCCCAGTTCGGGCGTTTCGTCCTGAGTCGCCGCGGCTGCGAGCATATCCTTGTCCGGCACCGCGACGACCGACTGCCACAGCGCTTCGCGGCGGTTTCCCGCGAGCGCTGCCAACGCATTCGCATCCGCGAGCGCATGCAGGTCTTTGCGGTCGAGCTGCGCGCGGCGCGCGAGATCGTTGACGCTCGCGAACGGGCGAACCGCGCGCGCGTTCTCGATCCGTTCGGCGGCGCCGTCCTTCATGCCGCGCAGCAGCGAAAGACCGAGACGGACGGCCGGGCGTGTCGCCCCCGCACGGTGTTCGAGCGAGGAGTCCCAACCGCTGATCGTCACATCCACCGGCAACACCGTGACGCCGTGCCGCTGCGCATCCTGAACCAGTTGCGACGGCGAATAGAAGCCCATCGGCTGGCTGTTCAGCATCGCGGCGAGAAAGGCTTCGGGTTCGTGACACTTGAGCCAGCTGCTCGCATAGACCAGCAGCGCGAAACTGGCCGCGTGACTTTCGGGGAAGCCATATTCGCCGAAGCCCTTGATCTGCTCGAAGATCGCCTCGGCGAAGGCCTGGTCGTAGCCGCGCTCCTGCATGCCGAGCACGATGCGGTCATAGTATTTTTCGAGTCCGCCCTTGCGTTTCCACGCGGCCATCGCGCGGCGCAGCTGGTCGGCTTCGCCGGCGGTGAAGCCGGCCGCGAGAATCGCCACCTGCATCACCTGCTCCTGGAAGATCGGCACGCCGAGTGTGCGGCCCAGTGCGGTCTTCAACGCGTCGCTCGGATAGGTCACGGGCTCGAAGCCCTGACGGCGCTGCAGATAGGGATGCACGGCGCCGCCCTGAATCGGACCGGGCCGCACGATCGCGACTTCGATGACGAGGTCGTAGAACTTCTCTGGCCGCATGCGCGGCAGCATGCTCATCTGCGCGCGCGATTCGATCTGGAACACGCCGACCGTATCGGCGGCCGAAATCATCGCGTAGGTCGCCTCATCCTCGGCGGGGATGTCCTGCATTTCGAAACGTTCTCCGCGCTGTTCCGAAACGAGGTCGAGGGTGCGCCGGATCGCCGACAGCATGCCGAGCGCGAGCACGTCGACCTTCAGCAAGCCCAATGATTCGAGGTCGTCCTTGTCCCACTCGATCACCGAGCGGTCGGCCATCGCCGCGTTTTCCACCGGCACGAGCCGGGTGAGCTTGCCGCGGCTGATCACGAAGCCGCCCGAATGCTGCGACAGGTGGCGCGGAAAATTCAGCAGTTGCGAGGCGAGCTTCGCCCAGGCCTGAATCAGGGGCTGGTTCGGATCGAGGCCGGATTCCGCGAAACGCGCGAGCAGATCCCGACTGGTATCGAACCAGTGGTGCGACTTCGCGACCGCGTCGACGATCTGCGGATCGACGCCGAGTGCCTTGCCCGTTTCCCGCAGCGCACCACGCGGACGATAGGTCGACACCGCCGCCGCGATCGCCGCCCGGTCGCGGCCGTACTTGCGATAGATGTACTGGATCACTTCTTCGCGCCGCTGGTGCTCGAAGTCGACGTCGATATCGGGCGGCTCGCCGCGCTCCTTGCTGATGAAGCGCTCGAACAGCATGTTGCCGCGCGCGGGGTCCACCTCGGTCACGCCGAGGCAATAGCAGACCGCCGAGTTCGCGGCCGACCCGCGCCCCTGACACAGAATGTGCTGGCTGCGCGCGAAGCGGACGATGTCGTAGACGGTCAGGAAATACGGCTCGTATTGCAGGTCCGCGATCAGTTCGAGTTCATGCTCGATCTGCTGCTGCACGTGATGCGCAATCCCCGCGGGAAAACGCCGCTGCGCGCCGGCATAGGTTTCCTGACGAAGATACGAGGCCGGCGTATGGCCGGCCGGCACCAGCTCGTCGGGATACTCGTAGCGCAGCTCGTCGAGCGAAAACGTGCAGCGGCTCATGATGTCGACCGTCGCGGCCAGCGCGTCTTGCGGGTACAGGTTGGCGAGCCGCAACCTCGAGCGCAGATGCTGCTCCGCGTTCGGCGCCAGATCATAGCCGCACTGATGGACCGGTTTGCCGACCCGGATCGCGGTCATCGTGTCCTGCAGCGGCTTGCGCGAGCGCACGTGCATCACGACTTCGCCGAGCGCGACGACGGGCACGTCGCGGCTGCGCGCGACGAACTCGACCGCGCCGCGATGCAGGTCGTCCATCGCGCGTTGATGGAGCACGAGGCCGACCCATGCGCGGCCCGTGAACGTTTCGTCGAGCCATTCGACCTGCGCATCGAGCGCGTCTTCGCTGGCCGGGAAATCCGGCACGAGAATCGCGAGGCAGTCGGGCATGCCGAGCAGGTGGCGATACTCCTTCTCCGGCCGCGACAGATCCTGCGGCGTGAGCCGGTATTCGCCCTTGGGCGCGCGCATGCGCGCCAGCGTGATCAGCTCGGACAGATTGCCGTAGCCGTTGCGGTTGCGGGCGAGCAGGATCAGCCCGAACGCCGGCGAACCATCGGCGTTGACGAGCCGGAAATACGCGCCGACGATGAACGGCAGCTTCGCTTCTTGCGCCGCGACATGCGCGCGCACGACTCCCGCGAGCGAGCATTCGTCGGTGATCGCGAGCGCGGAGTAGCCGAGTTGCGCGGCACGCTCGGCCAGTTCCTCAGCGTGCGACGCGCCCCGCAGAAACGTGAAGTTGGAAAAGCAGAACAGCTCGGCATACGCCGGCAGCATCGTGAAGGTGGTGTCCATGGCCGCTCATCCGCGCCTATCAGCCGAACAGGCCATGCAGGAACCAGCGTTGCTCTTCTTCCGCGTCGCGGCTGCTCACGCGCTCGCGGTAGATCCAGTAGCAGCTCTGGTCGTCCGCCTGCGCGACGAAGTAGTCGCGCGTGACGAGCTCGCCGTCGAACCAGCCGCTCTCGATGCGCTCGCCCGGCGACACCATGCGCAACGGCGAGCCATAGAACGGGCGGTGCTGGCGCATCAGCAGACGCACGGGCGTGTCGAGCATCCACGTCGGGCGGGGCAGATTCTGCGGCAGCGGGCCGGGCTTGACCGGCTGCGACACCGGCAGCCAGCGGTTCGCGAGCTCCGGACGATGATCGGCGCTCGGCGCGGGTTTCAGCACGTTCTCTTCGCCGAGCCGCGCGACCAGCAGTTCGAGCAGCCGCGCGTGATCCTCCTGCGAGCCGCCCGGTTCGGGAAACAGCGTGTCGGACGCGGGCGCGGCCGACTCGACGTTCGACGCGTCGAGCCGCAACGCGATCACGGGCGCGGCGAGCTCGATACGATGCAGCCGCTCCTTGAGCAGGCGCATCAGATGTTCTTCGCGCCAGGTCGGCTCGCCGAGTGCGACGTCGATCGTGGTCGGCTCGATCGCAGCGCGTCCGCGCTCGTGTTCGAGCGACAGGCGAATGCCGGTGAGCGCGAGCTGTTTTGCGCACAGCCATCCGCACAGTTGCACGATCAGGCGCTGCGCGCCGAACACTGCGCCATCCGCGTGTTCGAGCCGGTCCGGCATCTCGATGCGCGCCGAGAACGTGGGCGGCAGTTCGAGCCAGTCGAACAGTTCGGGCGCGGTCCCGAACGCGCGGTCGAGCGAGTCGAGCAGATGTTCGCCGCAGCGGCGCTGCAAGCCGGCGCGGGGCAGGCGGCGCAGATCGGCGATGCGCTCGCAACCAAGGCCCGTGAACCAGTCGGCGAACGGGCGGACCTCGGGCACGGCGAGCATCGGCAGGGCGGACAGGCGCTGGTCGAGCGACGCGAGCTTCAGCACGCGCCGGTTGCCAAACTTCGCGAGCAGCCACGCGCCCTGGCCGGTCGGCGCGGCACTGATGCGCGCGGTGAAGCCGAGCGCGTCGAGGATGGCTTTCGTATCGCGGCACAGCGCGAGCAGGCCGCCGAAGAGCCGCAAACTCGCGCCGATCTCGACGACGACCGTCGCCTCATCGAGCAGCGCGACTTCGGGCGAGAAGCGCATCAGCGCGATACCCACCTCGCGATGGGCCGCCGTTTCGCGGCCGCTATCGCGCTCATACATCTCGGTCTGCGGCGACAGCGTCAGCACGCCGCCGCGCTTCATGCCCGGACGCACGCCTGCCGAGCGCGCGGCGGGGTCGGCCATGACCACCTTGTCTTTCTCCAGCACCGCGCAGCCATGCGCGGGCTCAGGCGACCACTTCGGTCTGAAGACCTCGAGCGGCAACTTTGGCAGATGAACGGCGAGAAAGACGCGCATGTCGGGAAAGCAGAACGGGAGTGGGTTGAAGGGGAATCGACAGGGGCTCTGCGCGAGCGGGCCCTCGTCGTTTCACGATGTCGATGGTGAGACCTTCGGCCGATGGCCTGAGCGCGAGCCGCAGCAGCGCGGGGGATGCCTCCTGCGCGGTGGCGAGCGGCCGCACCATGATGAAAAGCGTCTCCGACGACTGCGCGGCCAGATGCAGACGGCGCAGCGAGGACGCCTGCGCGTACTGCGCCCAGAAGATCAGCGCGCCGCAACTGCCGGCGCGCAGGATCTGCTCGGCGGACCACAGCGCGTCGGCGGTTTTCGGCGCATTGATCCGCAGCACCTGCTGCAGCGACAGGCCGATGTAGTTGAGCCCGAGGCCGTCCGGCGTATGCGGCGGTTGCACGAAGACGAGCGGACGCTCGCCGACGGCGCTGAGCGCCGGCTGCAACAGCCGCAGTTCGCCGACGCCGGCCTGCTGCACGAGCAGATCGACCAGCGCGCCGAGCGGCCAGCCACCGCCGGGCAACTCCGCCGACAGGGCCGGATAACCGGTATCGACGCTGCGGCCGCGGCCAGCGCCAAGCTGGGACGCCCGCCACAAGGACGGGTGAATGGCTTCCGGTGCTGGCAGGGCGGCTGTCATTTGCGAAAATACCTGTATGGATATACAGTATCCTACATGGTTTTATGAGATAGCGAGCAGGCACTTTTTTGGGGGTGGGTTCATGGACATGCGAGTGCGCAAGCCAGCCGGGCATCCGATGCCGGAGATCGCGGCGTTCGTGGCCGAACTGAAAGCGGTGTTCGGCGAGCCGGACATCGATGAAGCGATTCGCCGCGGCAAGGCGGGCGAGCCGACGTTTCATGCGCGGGAAAACGGACGCTCGGCGGGGACGGCGGCGCCGGTTGCGGCGAACGTCTGGCGCGTGGATCGCGCGGTGCGCGACCGCCATTACTGCGAGGGTTGCGACGGCTCGTGCATTGGCAGCGCGAAGTCGTGCCGTCCATAATGGCAGCGGCCCTCAACCCCGGAGAACCCCATGTTGCGCACGTACCTCGGAAGTTGCCATTGCCAATTCGTGAAGTTCGAGGCTCGCATCGATTTCGACGAGGGCACGTCGAAGTGCAATTGCAGCTACTGCAGCAGGCTGCGATTCTGGCACGTGCAGGTTCGCCGGGAAGATTTTCGTCTTCTTTCGGATGAAGCCGCGCTCAGCGAATATCAGGGGCACAATGCGGTCGCGCATCACCCGTTCTGCAAACGCTGCGGGGTCCACGTATTCGATCGCATCGATATGCCAAACGGCACAGGGTATCCGTATGTCAACGTGAACATCATGTGCCTCGATGAACTCGATCTCGATGCGGCGCTGAATGCGCCAGTGACCTATCGGAATGGCCTGCACGACGACTGGGGCAATCCGCCTTCGGAAACGCGGCAGCTTTGATTACGCCGGTCAGGGCGCCCTGCGCGGATGGTGAGGCATGTCTGGCTGGTGGGCGTCCAGTTGATGGCGTTCGGACGTGAACTGGGCGAACTCGGGCTTGAACCGCGCAGGATCATCGAGCGTGCCGGCATAAAGGGTCACGATGTCCGGCGCATGATGCGGCGTAGCGAATAGCAGGCTGCCGCAATGAGCGCAGAAGTTGCGCGTCGTGGGCATTCCGCTGCCGCCGATTTTCATATAAGGCCTGACGTCACCTTTGAACGAAAAGCCGGCGGCTCTCACTACGACGACCGGCAACCCGGCGGAACCTGACGCGCGCTGACAATCGCGGCAATGGCAGATCAGTTGCGCGAGTGAATCACCGCGAGCTTCGTATTGCACCGCGCCGCACAGGCAGCGCCCCAGCCAGGGCGTCGACATCGATCTTCTCCGGTTCAAATGATCTCGCTGTTTGTTCGGGAGCCTAAGAATAGGTGCGGCGGACCGTAGCTTAGCAGAGCTCGAACGTCGTTCAGCTATCGCATCGAATCAGCGAGCGAAGGGTCCAGGGGGCGACGTGTCTTCGCCTGCCGTCGCGCGTGCGCCGCTTCGCGGCGCACCCACGGACCAGCGCTCAAACTCGTTGCGCATAGACGTTGCACCAGCCGTCAGCGGCAACCGATTTGCCGGGGAACATCGGGCACGGTCCTGAAGCCTCGCCCGCTGCGCCGGTATAGAAACGACAGTTCGCGCAGGTCTGGCCCGCGTGGTACTTGGGGAACTTCGCGGCGTCGACGCTGCTTGCTTTCGCACGATAGCCGAGCGAGCTGGACGTGGCGTCGTTTTCATCGACGGCGGGCGGCGCGGCCAACGCGAGCTCGGCGCTGGCGAGCGCGGCACACAGGCCCGCGGCCTGGAGAATGAAGTGTCTGCGGTTGTGAGAGACCATGATGATGCCCTGAGAAAAGAAATGGGTCGTCCATGCCGCATTCGATTGAAGCGGCGTGGCGTCGTAATGCGGTGCGAAGCAACGTGTTAGTGGCGCGGTCCGGCGTTCAGCGGTGTGGTCGAGGATTGCGCGGCTTGCGCGGTCAGCTTCGCGCTACCGGCGTCGTAGCCATTCGTATAGAGCAGGAAGGCCATCAGATCGGCGTACTCCTCGTCGCTCATCTTGCCGGGATGATCCGCGGGCATGTTGGTCGACATGTACTGGTAAATGCCGCCGATCGTCAGATGCGAGTTCGCCGCTGGCGCGAAGGCCGGTCCGATCAACGACGGCGCGGTGTTGCCTTCGAGCTTCTCGCCGTGGCATTTCGCACACGAATCGGCATACAGATGTTCACCGTGGGTGACCTGATCGTGATCGAACGACGGTGTCTCGGTCGTCGCCGCAACCTTGATGAAGCCGCCGGCGGCGGGCATGCCGCCCACGCGCCATAGGTCCGCACGCGGCGACGCCTGGGTCGGGCCGTCGAGATAGCGCGCGAGATTCGCGTGAGTGCTGGCCGCCGTCGCCGAACCGCTCGTGAGGGTGGTTGGCAGCGCCCAGTTGCGCGTGAGTGCTGCGAGCCGGCCATCGCTGCGCAGACGCGTGAGCGCGTCATCGATGCGCTTTTGCAGCGGCTGCGTGTCGGGCCCCGACGCGAACACCAGATTCCAGTCGGCATAGGGCGACTCGGCGACGGCAACCTCGAAGTGCTGCTGCGGGTGCGCATGCCGATACGCCACCACGGCCGGGTACCAGACGATCGCGCGCTGGGCGCGCCCTTTCGCGAGGGCGTCGACGGTCAGCGCGGAGGTGGTTTCCAGATCGAAGCGCGCGTTCTTCTGCTGAACCGCGATCAGTTGCGACGGGCTCGACCAGGTGGCGGCAATGGTGATCTTGCCGTCCGGCGCCGCGACGGGGGTGTTGGCCGCATGGCCGCCGCGCAGCGTGACGCTGACGTAACCGGAGTGCAGATAGCTGTCGGAAAAGAGCAGGTGCGAGTCGGAGCCGTCGGCCACGCTCGAACGCGGAAAGCCCGCGATCACGTCGCAGTTGCGCTGCAGCGATGTCGAGAGCTCGCGAGCGGAGATGCCGTCGTCGCCGCCGTCGTCGTCGATGCCGCGCGGCGCGAATGTCGCGGTAATGCCCGCCGCGCTCAACACCGCGCGTGCAACGGACTTGTCCAGTTCGGCCGAAGGGCTGCCGGGCATCGTGCACACGCGGACGCTGGACGACGTCCGCGCGGCCGCCTGGGCGGCAACATGTGCGGCGCCGGCGACGAGTGCGCCGGCGAGAGCAAGGTGAGTGAATCGAATGTTCATGATGGTGCGTTCCTGTGATGGCGGGAACACCGCGCCCGCATGGGCTGCGTGCGGGCGCGGAAAGATGCAGCTGCGAAGGCCGGATGGGCGGAACGACGCGGGTGCGGTGGCTGCGCCTAGCTGCGATCGAGCGCGAACACGTACAGCGTGCCGCCGCGCGGAACGTCCTTCGCGACGTCGGCCATCGGGCCGCCCCAGATCGGATTCGCACCGCCGTAGCCCGCGAGCACGGCCACGTATTCCTTGCCGTCGACTTCGAACACGGAAGGTTGCGCGACGATGCCGCTCGCGAGTTGCGGGCTCTCCCACAGCACCTTGCCCGTCGTCACGTCGAACGCGTACAGATGGCCGTCGAGCGAGCCGCTGAAGGCGAGGCCGCTGGCCGTGGTGGCGACGCCACCGTTCCAGGGCATCCTGGTCCAGTGGCCCCACAGCTTCTTGCCGGTATTGACATCGATGGCCTGAAGCTCGCCATAACCCTGGCTGCCCGGTTCAGGCTGGATCTCGAAGCCTTCGCCGAGGTAGGGCAGACCCTCCATGTAGCTGACCGACTTGCCGGACAGGCTCATGCACGCATGCAGCGAGGGCACCACCGCGATGTGCCGCTCGGGATCGTAGGAAGTCGACCACCAGTTCTTGCCGCCGAGAAAGCTCGGACAGGTGTTGATCGTCGTGCCGGCCTTGGGAAACCGGCTGGCGTCCTGAACTGGTTTGCCGTCGGCGGTATAGCCCGTCACCGACAGCGCCTTGACGAACGGCTCCGCGTAGATCAGCTTGCCGGTCTTGCGGTCGATCGCGTGGAAGAAGCCGTTGCGGTCGGCATGGATGATGGCGTCATACTGTTTGCCCTTGTAGCTGATGTTGGCAAGAACCGGCGTGTTGACGCCGTCGTAGTCCCACGTGTCGTTACTCGTGTACTGATAGTGCCACTTCAGGTCGCCGTTCTTCGGATCGAGCGCGAGCAGGGAATCGGAGTACAGATTGTCGCCGGGACGCAGCGCGGCGAGCCACGGTCCCGGATTGCCGACGCCCCAGTACAGCGTCTGCGTGGCGGCGTCGTAGGTGCCGGTCAGCCACGCCGCGCCGCCGCCATGTTCCTGCATGCCGTCGGGCCACGTATCGCCGCCCTTGTCGCCGGCATTCGGGATCGTATAGCGCTTCCAGATGATCGAGCCGTCGTCGGGATCGAGTGCGGCGATATAGCCGCGAATCCCATACTCACCGCCTGATGTACCGACCACGATCGCGCCGTCGAGCGCGAGCGGCGCGAGCGAGAACGCGTAGCCGAGACCCGGTTCGAACATCTGCTTTTTCCACACGACATTGCCGCTCTGCGCGTCGATCGCGGCTACCTCGCCGCTCAGCATGGCCACGTAGACGTTCTTGCCATACAGCGCGACGCCGCGATTCACTACGTCGCAGCATGCGGTCTTGAACGATTCCGCGCCGAGCTTCGGCTCGTATTTCCAGAGCTTCGTGCCGCTCCTGACATCGAATGCATAGACGTTGTCTTTCGGCGTGCTGACGAAAAGGTAGCCGCCGTTGACGATCGGGGTTGCTTCGAAGCCTTGCTTGAGTTCCGCGGGGAACTGATAGCTCCAGGCCTCCTTGAGCCCGGCGACATTCGATGCATCGATCTGCTTCAGTGGCGAATGTGACTGGCCGCTATAGCTGCGGTAGTAGGTGAGCCAGCCTGGGTCGCTCTGTGCATGAGCGAGGCGCTCGTAAGTCACGGCGGGGTAGTCCGGGGCGGCGTGCACCGGAGCCACGTTCAGTGCCATCACGATCGCGATGCTCGCTCCAAGGACAGCCAGCCGGCCTGCGGCGGGCGAACGGTTCTTCATGGTCGTCTCCTGAGTGTTTGTCGATGCAGTGCCGGCAGAGGCGTCGCCCCTTTGTTCCGTGTCGATCCGGTTGCGGTGCCGTTACTGCAAGTCACATGCCATTTTTGTGGGCGAGTCCGAAAGGGCGGCACGCCTGAAACGTGCGGCGGCACATATCGCGCGCAGGGCGCTCCATGTGTTGCATCCCGGTACAACGCCGGGCGATGGAGTGTTGAGAAACAGGACAGTTGCAGCGCTGGCGCGCATCGCTCGGGTCGAGGGCGACGTCAGGATCGCGGGCGAAGCTGTCGCTGAAATGGATGGCCCGGAGCTTGCTTAAGAGGACGGAGAAAAGTCTGGCAAGGTACCAGGCTTTCCAGGAGGGAGACAATGCGCGATGACGTTCACCGGGCCGTGGCTCAGACTGCCATACGGTCCAATGACTTTCCCGTGCCGGCAATTCAGAAAGCGCACGAACGCTCCGAAACGTTTGGTCTGTGCGCGTCGGCGCGGCCGGAATACGAGGTTCTTTCGAACGCGGGTCTCGTGCTCAAACGCGAGCAGAACCGGGTGTTGTGCGCGCATGCGATGCCGGTGATGGAGTCGCTGCACGAGCAGATCGCCGACACGCAAAGCATGATCGTGCTGACCAATGCCGAAGGGCTGATCCTGCATTCGATCGGCGACGACGACTTCCTCGCGCGCGCGGAGAAAGTCGCGCTGCGGCCCGGCGCGAACTGGGCCGAGGACCGCCAGGGCACCAATGCGATCGGTACGGCGCTGGCCGAGCGCTGCGCGATGGTCGTGCACGGCGACCAGCACTACCTGGCGGCAAACCGCTTCCTGACCTGCTCGAGCGTGCCGATTCTCGATCCGTATGGCGACGCGATCGGGGTGCTCGACGTGACGGGCGACTACCGCAGCTACCATCAGCACACGATGGCGCTCGCCAAAATGTCGGTGCAGATGATCGAGAATCATCTCTTTACGACCACCTTTCACGAAACGCTGCAAGTGTCCTTCCATAGTCGTCCGGAGTTTCTGGGCACGCTGATGGAAGGCATCGTGGCGTTCACGAGCGACGGACGCTTTCTGTCGGCCAACCGGAGTGCCCAGTTCCAGCTCGGCATGTCGCTCGCCGGGCTGCGCGCGCATACGCTGTCGTCGCTGTTCCAGACCACGAGCGCGCAACTGATCGATCGCGTGCGCGTGAGCCTCGACCCGCACCTGATGCTCAACCTGAGCAGCGGCGCGGTCGTCTGCGCGCGCGTGCAGTTCAGGCGGGCGTCGCTGGCCGAGGGCAGCCGCCCGGTCGCCGTGCACGACGGTGCCCGCGCGCTCGCGCGCGAGGAGCCGCCGCAGGCGGCCGCCGGACTCTCGCGTCTGAGCTATCTCGACACGGGTGACCCGCAGGTCGCCGCGGTCGTTGCGAAGGTCAGGAGGGTGATCGGCAAGGACATTCCGATCCTGATCAATGGAGAGACCGGCACGGGCAAGGAACTGCTCGCGCAGGCGATCCACAACGATTCGCCGCGCTGCGCCGGGCCGGTCGTGGCGGTCAACTGTGCTTCGATTCCCGAGACGCTGATCGAATCCGAGCTGTTCGGCTACGAGGAGGGCGCATTCACCGGGGCGCGGCGCAAAGGCGCGATCGGCAAGCTGCTGCAGGCAAACGGCGGCACGCTGTTTCTCGACGAGATCGGCGACATGCCGTACTCGCTGCAAGTGCGGCTGCTGCGCGTGCTGCAGGAACGCGTCGTCAACCCGCTCGGCTCGACTAGGAGCATCGCGGTGGACGTCGCGATCATCTGCGCGACGCACCGGGACTTGCGCGAGATGATCGCGCAAAACCGCTTCCGCGAGGATCTCTACTACCGGCTCAATGGCCTCGTGGTGCGTCTGCCGCGGCTGCGCGACCGTACCGACCTCGCGGTCGTGATCCAGAAGATGTTGCTGCGCGAATCGATCGCCAGCGCGAGCGGACGGCCGCTTCACGTCGCACCCGATGTCATGGCGATGTTCGAGCGCTGTCCATGGCCGGGCAACTTCAGGCAGCTTGGCAACCTGCTGCGCACCGCGGCGGCCATGGTCGACGCGGACGGCGAGATCCGGCGCGAGCATTTGCCCGATGACTTCTTCGATGATCTGCGCTGCGGCGTTTCGTCGAGCGGCGCGGCGGATACGCCGGGCTCGGGCAATGCGTTCGCGCCAGAGTGCGCGCGCCTGCAGGACGTGACCGTGTCGGTGATTGCCGCCGCGCTCGCGCGGCATGGCGGCAACGTTTCGGCGGCCGCGCGCGAGCTCGGCGTGTCGCGCAACACGATCTATCGCAAGATGCCCGCGGTCGAGCCGGATCGTGAGGTGGACGACTTCTGAACCCCACCGCGCCGCTTTCATCAGCACTTCTGTTTCGCCCACGTGCTGTCACACCGTTGTTGCATCCCGCAGCAGTGGTGCTCCAAAAATCAACACTGCCCATCTCCCGAACGCGTCGTATGGAGACGCGTTTGTCCCGCTTACGTCAGCGAATTGACGATGTCGGTGCCCATACCCAGGCGAAGGCTTGTGCGTGAGCCAAACGAGCCTCGCGGGGCGACATCGGCATGTCCTTTGCTTTGAAGGGAACGGCCGCGCATCGAGTGCGGTTCTTCCGTCCCATCGCAAACAAGGAGACATGCCATGCAATGGATCACTCCGTCGTACGCCGAGGTGCGTTTCGGCTTTGAAGTCACGATGTATATCGCCAATCGCTGAGCGGGCTGCGGCGTGCCGCCCGCAGTGCCGTAGTGGCGCCGCGGGCGGCGCTCGCCACGCCGGGCACGCACGAGGCGCAGCAGCGCGCGCTCGATATCCTGCGGTTCAAACTCGATAATTCTCTGGTCGATCCTCGATGCGGTCGAAAAGGCCTGGCCCCTATGAACACGCGTGACGCGGATAGCGGCGTGCCACTGCGCCCCCGCCTGCGGAGCGTCTTCCGCCTGCAGTGGGAAGTGGCGCAGGACGCCTACGTGCTGCTCTATCCCGAAGGGATGGTGAAGCTCAACACTAGCGCCGGCGCGATCCTCGCGCGTTGCGACGGAGAACACGAGCTCGACGACATCATCGGCGAACTCGAACGGCTTTTCGGCACGTCCGAACTTGCACCCGCCGTCTACCGCTTTCTCGATCACGCGCGGCTGCGCGGCTGGCTATCCTGAGATGGCCCACGACCATCCCGGTCCTTCCGTGCCTGGCGGTTTGGTCAGCCAGATCAGCGAAATGATCGCGATAAAGATCACCGCTGATAACCAGAAAATGTCGTTTAAGCCCAGCATCGAGGCCGCCACGCAAAAATCGCCGATGCCAGCGGTATAGATCGGACCGCGCAAAACAAAAAACCCTCGCTGGTATGGCAATTTCCACAACACATTGGCGCCGGTGAGGACACCGGCGACCATGGATCATGAAGTAAGCGGAGGAAGGCGCGTCGAATGCCGACGCGACCGTCAAAGACGGCGCGCGTGCTTCGCCGATCTGACGCTCATTGCCCGCGGATGATGTTTGCGAGCCGATTGCCGCGCGTCGGCAAACATTTTGCGAACGTTGCACAATACGGCTTGGGGAAACCAGCCGGAATTGGCCAGTCGTTGGCCGCCACGCCCGGCCGCCATCAAGCCGCCATCAAGCCGCCATTAGCCAGTCAATCATGCCAACAGCAGAGGTTGAGAGTCTGCCCAGTCAACTGCCGGGAATGCTGCCGCGATTATGGGCGTTCTCGCTGCGCCTGTGCGGCAACCAGCACGACGCCGAGGATCTCGTCCAGCGGGCCTGTGTCCGCGGACTCGAACGCGCCCATCAATTGCAGCCAGGCACTTCTCCTCTGAGCTGGATGTTTTCGATCGTTCATTCCACCTGGATCAACGAGCTGAGAGCGCGCAACGTGCGCAACCGCTCGAGCATGGAATGGGACGACGATTTTCTGCAGACCGTTGCTGATCCCGATGCGCGCACGCCGGAAGAGAACCTGCTGAATGGCGAGATCATCGCGGCCGTCAACCGTCTGCCCGAGGCACAACGGATCGTCATGCTGCTCGTGGCCGTCGAGGGCCTGAGTTACGCCGAGGCCGCCAAGGCGCTCGACGTGCCGATCGGCACGATCATGAGCCGCCTGTCCCGCGCGCGGCAGACCATTGGGGCCCAATTCGGCAATCGTGAAGCCACGGCGGCGCGCTCATCCAGCAGCGAGCGAGAAGTGTGATGACGATCGACGACACCACCCTGTTAGCGTACGTCGACGGAGAATTGCCGCCCGACGAACGCGCACATGTCGAGAGCGCGATCGGCAAGTCGGACGACGTGGCGTCGCGCCTGTCGATACTGCGGGCGTCGCAATTGCCGTACGCGGAAGCGTTCAGCCAGCAGGCGTTGCCGCCGGTACCGGAGACGTTGCGCCGCAAAGTCGACGAATTGATTCGACAGCACCTCGCAGGTTCGTCCGCACAAAGCGAGGTCAATGCCGCCGACGCAATCGATACCGCGACCAGCGGTGAGTCATCGATCCCGTCCGGTGGCAATGTGCATCGGCTGAAGCCGCGCGCATCATTGCCGTGGCTGGCGGTGGCGTTCGTCGCGGGCGTGTTCTCCTGCGGCATCGCGTTCCGTCTGTTGCCGCAACTGACCGGTGGCGGCGCCATCACGACGGCATCGAATGATCCGGGCGTGTCGTCGTGGATCGCTGCGGCGGCCGGCTATCAGCAGCTTTACACACGCGACACCGTCGCCTCGTTGCAACCCGACATGCGCGCGACCGCCGCCACCGCCGCCAATATTCGTCAATACGACAATCTGGCGTTGCAGATTCCCGACCTGCGCAGTCAAGGGCTCTCGTTCAAGCGCGTGCAGCGCCTGAGATTTCGTGGCAAACCGCTCGTGCAGATCGTCTACCTGCCGGAGCATGGCGGCCCCGTCGCGTTATGCGTGCTGAAAGAAGCGAAGGCCGACGCGGCGCCCGCGCGCGATCGCGTCGACGGCATGGACGTGGTGGCGTGGCGGCGCGGCCAACTCGGTTATGCGCTGATCGGCGAGCACGGCGGCGTCGATCTCGAAGCACTGGGCAAACGCCTTTACGACGGCCAGGTGTCGACCACCATCGGCCGCACGGACGCGCATGACGATGCCCGGTCGGGCTGATCACCAGCGAGGCCATGGCTTGCTGCTGCGCTGGCTCGCGGTTTTCGCGGCGCCTATGTTACTGCTGGCGCTGTTCGTCTGGTGCGCCGGATGGTTCCCGCCGCGCCTGACTTCGCAGCGGATCGTCGATGCATTCGAAGCGACGACGACGCCGCACCCGGGCTTCCGGCGCAACCACGCGAAGGGCATCTGCATCACCGGACACTTCGACAGCAACGGCAACGGCGCGTCGGTATCGCGCGCAAGCGTGTTCGAACGCGGCAGCTACGCCGTCGTCGGGCGACTGTCGAGGCCCGGCGGCAATCCGCAACAAGACGACGGCGAAGCCCTGGTGCGCAGCTTCGCGTTGCTGATCGCGCTGCCGCGCGGCGAGCAATGGCGTCTCGCGATGAATTCGACGCCGATTTTCGCGGTGCGCACGCCGCAGGCGCTATTCGAACAGCTTCAGGCGGAAGCGCTGGATCCGCACACCGGTCAGGCGAACCCCGCAAAAATGCAGGCGTTTCTCGACGGCCATCCTGAGGCCCGCGCGTTTCTCGAATGGGTCCGCTTGCACCCGCCATCGTCCCGCTTCGACAACGCGGCCTATTTCGGTATCAGTTCGTTCCAGACTACGGATGCGCAGGGCGCGAAGCGTTTCGTGCGTTGGGAGGTGGTGCCGGACAGTCCCTGGCGTCCTGTCGAAGCCCGCGCGCAAAGCGATCCAGACTTTCTGTCGCACGCGCTGATGACGCAACTCGCGAAGGGGCCATTGCGCTGGCATCTGGTGCTGAACGTCGCGATGCCCGGCGATCCGATCGACGACTCGACGCGGCAATGGATCGACTCACCGCAACGCGAGCGGGTCGACGTGGGCACGATCGTCATCGATCGCGCGCAGGCGCAGATCGATGGTCCCTGTCGCGACATCACGTTCAATCCGACCATCCTGCCCGATGGCATTGCGCCATCCGCCGATCCGTTGCTGGCCGCGCGCTCGTCGACGTATAGCGTATCGTTCAATCGCCGAACTCGGGAGGAGGCCGTTGCCGGATCGAATGGTCACTGAATGTCGTCTCTACCGCGAGGTTTCGGGCGCGACGCCTGAGAAAACGGTTGGCAATAGCAAGTCCTGGCCAGTGATCCACGCTTCATCCGCGCGCTGCGTACGACCTGCGAACAACGCGCAACTACGGTTATCATAGAATTTGATGACGAACGGGCGGTGCCCGACCCGCGCCTTGCAGGCGAATGCTGATCGCGCTCAACCTCCTTTAAGCCTATCGTCCTATGAGACCCGACGACAGTAAATTGATCGCGTATGTCGATGGCGAACTTGACCCGTCCGAGGCGGCATCGATCGAAAAGGAACTCGCCGTTTCGCCTGAGTTGCAGGAAAGCGTCGATTTGCTGCGCGCGTCGCAACTCCCTTATCGCGAGGCGTTTGCAACGCAGAAGCTACCGCCTTTACCGGGCGAATTGCAGCGCCGTATCGAAGCAATGGCGAGCGCCGCACGGCGCGACCAATCGAATCACGCATCCCATCAGCCGATACCCGCAAGAAAGCCGCAGGCGCGGCTGTGGCTTGCCGCGGCATTCGTCGCCGGCGCGTTTTGCGCGGGCCTCGCGATGCGGCTCGGACCTGCATGGCTGGGCGTGCCCGGCAGTGGCGGCGCGATTGTCGCGTCGAACGACGCGACGTCGTGGATCCATGCAGCGGTGGGCTATCAACGGCTCTATACACGCGATACCGTTGCCGACATCACGCCCGACCTCGGCGCGTCGGCGAAGACCGTCACGGCGATCCGGTACGTCGACGGCATTGCATTGCGTGTGCCGGATTTGCGGGAGGCGGGGCTGTCGTTCAAGGCAGTCGCGCGCCTGCGCTTCAACGACAAGCCGCTGGTCCAGATCGTCTATCTGCCCGACCACGGCGCGCCGGTTGCGCTGTGTGTGATGAAGGACGCGCGACCGGACCAGGCGATCGCGCAACAGCAGTTGAACGGCATGACCGTCGTATCGTGGCGGCAGAACGATCTTGCCTATGCGCTGATCGGCAAACCGGACTCAAGCGATCTCCAGTCGATCGCACAGCGGATCTCGAACAGGAGCGTGGACGCGTTGTTCGCGCTTAACGATGCGCCTGATGCGAAGCCGAGGGATGCGCGTACATGAGCGCGGCGCGATCTGATCGCAGTGCGGGCCATTCCGCGTGACGGCGTCCGGAGTCAAGTTCTGCCGGTTTTTTGCGTGACGGGGTTTGACAGGAGAGTCGTAGTGAAACGAAACGATGACCTCGCTGGTCGTTGTTTCGCTCTATTCAGTAAACGGCGACCCGTGAGCCGCGATTCGTCATCGAGGTCATAGCCACAAACGATTGGTCGCAACAGTGGTTTTTGGATAAACATGCCCTGCGCACGCGTTCGGTCAAAATCGAAATGGAGCGGCGCTGCCTTTGGCAATTCTGCAAGCATCCGCGTTCAAGCCGTTGACGAACTGCATGCAACGGTCCCAGATAAAGAGGTGGCGTCAGATCCGCCAAACCTCTGCTCGGCGAAGAGACCAATCAACCGGTCCAGAGAAATTCTGTCTGGCCTTGTTCCTGATGTGATCGGTGTTACGACGTGACCCTCAAGCGGCACGTCGAGCCGTCGTTCAAGGGCTCTACTCGAAATTGGCCACTCAACCATGTCCACCACTGTCGTTGAGAGTTTGCCGGATCTTTTACCCGCAATGCTGCCCAGATTGTGGGCTTTCTCGTTGCGCCTGTCCGGCAATCAGCACGACGCCGAAGACCTGCTGCAACGTTCGTGCGTACGCGGACTCGAACGGGCGCATCAACTGCAGCCCGGCACGGCGCCGCTCAGCTGGATGTTCTCGATCATCCATTCCACGTGGCTCAACGAATTGCGGGCACGCAGCGTACGAGGCCGGGCGAGTGTCGAGTGGGACGACGCATTGCTAGCCGTCTCCGATCCTGCCGCGCGTTCTCCCGAAGATGTGCTGCTGAGCCGTGAGATCATCGCCGCCGTCGGGCGCTTGCCCGAGGCTCAGCGCGTGGTGATGCTGCTCGTCGCGTTCGAAGGATTGAGTTACGCCGAAGCCGCGCAGGTGCTCGATGTTCCGATCGGCACGATCATGAGCCGCCTGTCGCGCGCGCGGCAAAGCATTGGCGCGCGCTTCGACAGCGGCGCGGGACCGGCCGCACGTTCGGCTCCGCCTCGGGTCGAAGTCGGGCGATGACGATCGCCGACGCCGACCTGCTTGCTTATGTCGATCGTACGTTGGCTCACGCGCGCGTGGCCGACATAGAGCGAGCGATGCACGAGTCCGTCGATATTGCGAATCGCGTGATATGGCTGATGGCATCGAAGTTTCCATACACTGAGATCGTTGGCCGGCAAAGCTTGCCCGCATTGCCCGTAGCGCTGCGGTTACGGATCGATCGCCTGATCGCGGCCGCCTGACGATCGATCGGCGGCGCGAGCCGGGAGATTCAGGGTGGCGGGTCGTCGAAGGCACGCAAAAAAGCCTCGCGATCCACCGACGCCGGCAGCGCGTCGGCCAGTCGCGCACGGAAGGTCGCTGCGTCCGCGCCACGCGCGGCCCGCTCGGCGATCACGTGTGCGAACGGTCCGACGTGCGATGCGAGCCGCCGCGCAGCGGCCTCGACGTGCTCGGCATCGAGCGGCATGCACGCCGCGGATGTCGATTCGATGGGCAGCGTGCTGCGCTTCGATGCATCGTCCGAAGCGATCACGTGCTGCTTGAGCAGGGTATCGAACTCACGACGAGCGGCGTCGTTGGACAAATGGCGCGCAAGCTGGGCCGCCAGTGTTTGCGAGTCGGTCGCATGCGATGCGGCGCGCCGCACGAGCAGCGAGGCAATAGGGCCGACGTGGCTGGCGAGCCGTTGCTCCAGCTGGGCCAGAAACTCGGGTGGCCAGTCTGGTCTGGCAGCCCCCGCCGCTGGCGCAAGCGCCTGGCGCAACGGCTGCGCGCGCACGACGGTATGGTCGGGATCGAGCCGCGCCATGAACGAGTCGTGCAGCGTCAACAAGGCGTTGCGCCAGCTTTGCGCGGACGCATAGCGGTCGTCCGGCCGTTTGGCGAGCGCCTTCAGCACCATGGCATCGAGTTCGGCGGGCAGGCTTGCGACATGCGTCGATGGGGGCGGCGGCATCTCGTTCATCACCTGATGCATCACGGCGGCTGGCGCGCCGCTAAACGGGCATTGCCCGCTCAGCATCTCGTACAGAACGACGCCGGCGGAAAACAGGTCGCTGCGTGCGTCGATCTCCGCGCCTGCATACTGCTCCGGCGACATGTAGCTTGGCGTGCCGATCATCATGCCGGCCTGCGTCAGGCGCCCTGTATCGAGCTGTGCGATGCCGAAGTCGGTCACCTTGCATTCGCCGCGCGGCGCGATCAGCAGGTTGGCGGGCTTGATGTCGCGATGAATCACGCCGAGTTCGTGCGCATAAGCGAGTGCATCGAGCAGTTGCGCGAACCACGTGAGCGCATCGAGCAACGGCATCATGCTGCCATCGCGGGCGTGCTGCGCGAGCCGTTGCGCGAGGTTCTCGCCGCGTACGTATTCGAGCGCGATGAACGCGACGCCTTGCGCCTCGCCATAGTCGAACACGCCGACGATATGCGGATGCACGAGACGGCCGGCAGCGCGCGCTTCGTTGAGAAAGCGTGCGGTCAGCTCCGCACCGGATGGCTCCGCCGTGCCTTGTCCGTCGTTCAGTGACGGGGTGCGAATCGTTTTTAGCGCCACCTCGCGCTGGATATGCGGATCGGTCGCGAGATAGACCGTGCCCATCGCGCCGTGACCGAGCACCCGTTCGACCCGATAGCGGCCGATCTGTCGCTCAGTCGCGCTGGTTCGGGAAGTCATGGAGTCGTCCACGATGTGTGCGGCACGCTTACTCCTGGCGCTCTTCGATCATCTCGAACGCTGCGACGAGGCTCGTGCGCATCCGTCCGAACGACACCGCGAGCGACGCTATTTCGTCGCTGCCGCCGGCCGGCAGTTCGACGTCGCCGAGTTTGCCGAGACTCACTTCGTCCGCGGCGCGCGACAACATCTGCAAACGCCGCGTGACGAGGAAGTGCACCATCGCGTTCAGCACGACGAGCACCACCGCGAATACAGCGGTCAGTGAGACCATCAGGCTGCGCCATACCGCACGGCCGCGCGCGATCGACTCCGACATCGGCACCGACACGAATTCTGCGCCGATCACGTCGTTCATGGTCCAGCCGAAACCATTGGCCGGCCCGTACTTGTCGATCATCGTGTGCGGCGCCGCGGACGGCGTGCTGTGACATTGCATGCACGCGGCGTCGGTAATGCGGCTCGGATGGGCGAGAAACAGCAACTGCTCGCCGCCCGGCGTATGACGCTGTCCGGTGGCCTGTTTCAATTCCGGATGGTCGTGCAGATGAGCGATCACTTCGCTTTCCCAGTCGCTTGGCCGGTCGCGCGGATTGGTCGGATTGAGCATCGCCGACTTGTACGAGAAGTTCGGAAACGCGCTCTGCAACGAGTTCAGCATTTCGATCGCCGAGTACGCCGGCACCGACTCGGGCACGAACGAATATTTGATCTGCGTCGCGAGCAGCGGCGTGATGTGTTGCGCCGTGTAGTTCTGCATCGCGCTGGCGGCGTTCAGAAGGACGTCCGCATCGTGACGGGTTTCGTCGAGCGCCTGCTGTTGCAACACACGATCCGCGACGAATCCGATGGCGGTCAGTCCGATCGCGAAGATCGCGATGAACACGAGATTGAACTTGATGGCGAGTGACAGCTTCATGGGCGAACCGGAGCGGATGGGTAAGCGGAACGGTAAGCGGAACCGTAGACGGAACCGGTCTGGATTGCGGGGCTCCGTATCACGGCACGCGGTGGCGGCGGAAAGACCAGCGCATGCCAGTCCGGCAAATCGCGAATGCGCTGCACGACTGCGCGGCGAAACGCGGGATCGGTCAGGCGCGCGCGAAAGCGCGAAGTGAAACGCGTCGATGGATCCCTGCGCGCCGCGAGTTCGCTGTCGAGCCAGTCCGATACGTCGTCGTAAGCGACCGGTCGGATGCTGCCCGGCGGCTCGTTGCGTGGATGGGCCGGCATCGGCAGCACACGCAACGCGTCGCGGAATGTAACCGGCATCGCGGCGACGAAAGCGGAATCAGGGCCTGCTGTCACGGCAATCGTGTCGCTCGCCGCGGGATGCATGGCGAAGCGATGCGCATCGAGCTTGAGCGGCGCAACATTGCCGTGCGAAGCGCCGATGCCGAGAATGCTGGCCGCGCCGCTCTCACAGAACACTGCGTCACGGTCTTGCGCGTGGGCGATCTGCTCATTGGCACTCCGATAATTCGTTGCCGTTGCCGCGATGACCAGCACGGTATCGTTCGAGGGCGTGAATCGCGTGCGCGCGGTGTCGATCACAGGCGCGGCGCAATTCGCCGTGTTTGCGTCGCACGCGTGCAGCACCTTCAGCCAGCCGCCGAGCAACGCGATATGCGCGTCGCGCATCAGCATCACGCGAGTGCCATGACCCAGCGCGACGCTATTGCCCGCGTCGTCCTGGATCTGCACGCCTGCGCTCGTCGGCGTTTCGACCATATCGTCAAGCGCAAAGCGCTGCCCGACATCTGCCTGATAACGCCCCGTCTCATGAATGACGGTGGCGGGCGCATCGGCCTGCACGAGCGTCCACGCCGCATTGGCATAGGGTGCAAGCAGCAGCAAGGCGAACGGTACAGACCGCTTGAAAAGTCCGAAGATCATCCAGATGAGCCTGGTTGAGCGTTTCAATTGGCGAAGCGCGGTGAATACGGCGCGTTATATCGCGCGAGTATCAACAGAACAGCCGGCTCGCGGGTTTATTCCAGGGTTTCGATGATCACAAACTCGCCTTCGCGTGTCCCATATGGTGAGCCTGTCTCTGCGTGACGCACGCACGAAAAGATCCAGTCCACGACACAACGGAATATCTGCCCGGCTGGGCTGTTCTGATTTGCGCAGACGGCGGCGAGTGTGATCTGGAACATGAACGCAACGGTTTCGACAGACGTGGAATAGATCGCGATGCTGCGCTGTTCTGGGTGCATGGGCGACGCGTCTGCAACGCGCAAGTCGAGTGCAGGCTCGTAAGATGCATCGCCGGATTCACGAAACCCTACGGATACCAGAGGAAATCAGCGCATGGCAACGAGACAGAGCAGTCAGAAATTCATCGCGCGCAATCGGGCGCCACGCGTACAGATCGAGTACGACGTGGAACTGTACGGCGCGCAGAAAAAAGTGCAGATCCCGTTCGTGATGGGTGTGATGTCGGATCTGTCAGGCGCCAATGCCGGCGATCTTCCGCCGCTCGAAGCGCGCAAGGCGGTGGAAGTGGACGTCGATAACTTCGACAGCCGCATGCAGTCGATGAGGCCGCGGGTGAACTTCAGCGTGCCCAACACGCTGACGGGCGAAGGCAATCTGGCGGTCGATATCATCTTCGAAGGCATGGACGATTTTTCGCCCGCCGAAGTGGCGCGCAAGGTCGACTCGCTCGCGAAGCTGCTCGAGGCGCGCACGCAGCTCGCCAACCTCGGCACTTATCTCGATGGCAAGTCGGGCGCGGAGAAGCTGATCGCGCAGGCGATCAAGGATCCCGCCTTGCTGCAATCGCTGGGCGCGGCGCCGAAAGCCGCCGACACCGAACCGGCACAGGAGTGAGCGCGATCATGGAAAGCCAGAATCAGATCGAGCAAGACGTCGAGGGTGCATTGAGCGGCACCGACGATTTCGCCGCGCTGCTCAACAGGGAGTTCAAGCCGAAGAACGAGCGCGCGAAGCAGGAAGTCGAATCGGCCGTGCGCACGCTCGCTGCACAGGTGCTGCAGGATTCGCACATCGTTTCGGATGACTTGACGCAAACCATCAACGCGTATGTCGCCGAGATCGACCGCAAGCTCAGCGAGCAGTTGAACCAGATCATGCACCACGCGGACTTTCAGAAGCTGGAAGGCGCTTGGCGAGGGCTGCACCATCTCGTTACCAACACCGAAACGGATCCGATGCTGAAGATCCGGGTGGTGAACATATCGAAGAAGGAACTCGCAAAAAATCTCAAGCGCTTCAAAGGCGTTGCATGGGACCAGAGCCCTGTATTCAAGCGCATCTATGAAGAAGAATATGGCCAGTTGGGTGGCGAACCGTATGGCTGCCTCATCGGCGATTACTACTTCGATCACGGTCCGCAGGACGTCGAACTGCTACGCGGCATTTCGCAGGTCGCCGCCGCCGCGCATGCGCCGTTCATCTCGGCGGCGGATTCGACGTTGCTCGGCATGGAAGGCTGGAACGAGCTGGCCAATCCGCGCGATCTGTCGCTGATCTTCACGACGCCGGACTACGCGGGCTGGCGTTCGCTTCGCGAAATGGACGACGCCCGCTATCTCGCGCTGACGATGCCGCGCACGCTTGCACGCCTGCCGTACGGCGCGAAGACCGACCCAGTCGACGGGTTCGACTTCGAAGAAGACACCGAAGGCGCGGATTCATCGAAGTACACATGGCAGAACGCTGCGTATGCGATGGCGGTGAACATCAACCGTTCGTTCAAGTACTACGGATGGTGCACGCGGATTCGCGGCGTCGAGTCGGGAGGAGCAGTCGACAGTCTGCCGGTGCATACCTTCCCGAGCGACGACGGTGGCGTCGACATGAAGTGCCCGACCGAGATCGCGATCACCGATCGGCGCTCGGCCGAACTCGACAAGATGGGGTTGATGCCGCTCGTGCATCGCAAGAATTCGGACATCGCGGCATTCATCGGCGCGCAATCGGTCGCGAAGCCGGAAGAGTACGACGATCCGGCCGCCACGGCGAATTCGAATCTGTCGGCACGTTTGCCATACATGTTCGCGTGCTGCCGTTTCGCGCACTACCTCAAATGCATCGTGCGCGACAAGATCGGCTCATTCAGCACGCGCGAGCAGATGGAGAGCTGGCTGTCGAACTGGGTCATGAATTATGTCGATGGCGATCCGGTGAATTCCAGCGAGGAAACCAAGGCCCGCAAGCCGCTCGCTGCCGCGCAAGTCGTCGTCGAGGACGTCGAAGGCAATCCCGGCTACTACACGTCGAAGTTCTTCCTGAAGCCGCACTACCAGCTCGAAGGACTCACCGTATCGCTGCGGCTCGTATCGCGACTGCCTTCCGCGCAGGCCGCCTGAGGCTTCTGCTGCATCTCACCTTGCAGGTAATCGTCCGGAGCGGCAGCGTTCCGGTCCTGATCGTTCGTCGCTACGGCGAGCGCACTCTTTGGCTCACAAATAGAGGTCACTATGGCATTCGACATGCACCTGAAATTCGGCTCCGGAGCGGTCACGATCCAGGGCGCTTCCAATCACTCGAAGCACAAGAACCAGGTTCCGATCATCGCGTGGTCGTGGGGCGCCAGCAATACCGGCAATCTGCACACGGGTGCGGGCTATGCATCGGGGGGCAAGGCCAACATTCAGGACATCACCGTCACGAAGTACATCGACAGTTGCTCGAACGCGTTGCTAAACGCTTGCTGCACGGGCGCGCGCGTCGACAACGCCTATCTGTACGTCACCAACGCAACGGGTCAGCAGACCGACTTCCTGACCATCG
Source organism: Paraburkholderia sp. UCT2 (assembly GCF_014397665.1). NCBI lineage: Bacteria > Pseudomonadati > Pseudomonadota > Betaproteobacteria > Burkholderiales > Burkholderiaceae > Paraburkholderia > Paraburkholderia sp. UCT2. Next base: position 32,215 of record NZ_VZQO01000040.1, on the reverse strand, counting down.
AGCTGAGCGAAGGGGTGCTGGTCACGTCGGTATCCACGGGCGGCAGCGGTGGCGACGAACGACTCACCGAGAACATCACGTTGCATTTCGGGAAGTTCAAGTACTCGTTCCAGCCGCAGGACGATGAAGGCAAGGCAAACGGCGGCACCAAGGATTTCACATTCGATATCCAGCAGGTCACCAAGCAGTAAGCAGGCGGCGATACCGGTCTTTTCGCCCGCTTTCTTTCATTGAATGGAGCACATCCAGTGACACTTTCTTCTGTCGATGTCAAACCTGAAAAGCTGCTCGCGGACGGTCATTTGAACGACGCGTTGCAAGCGTTGGCCGCGAAAGTGAAAAACTCGCCGGCGGACGCGACACTGCGCGTGTTTCTGTTTCAGTTGCTTGCGTTGCGGGGTGACTGGGAACGTGCCGGAACCCAGTTGACCGTGGCGGGCGAACTGGAACGACAAAACGCATTGATGGTCGCCGCCTACCGCGCGGCACTGGTCGGCGAACGCGAACGCGAAGCCGTGCTGGCCGCCCTGCGTAACCCGGCAACGGTCGGCGAACGGTCGGAATGGGAGCGCTTGCTGTTGCAGTCGCTGCAACAACTGTGCGACGGACGGATCGCCGAAGCGCTCGCATTGCGCGCGCGAGCCTTCGACGAAGCGGAAACGGTGCGCGGCAGCATCGACGGCGTGCCGTTCAAATGGATCGCCGACGCAGACCCGCGTTTCGGGCCGTGCCTCGAAGTGATCCTGAAGGACAGCTATGCGTGGGTGCCGTTCTCGCGCGTCGCTGCGCTGTCTTTCGATGCGCCCACTGATCTGCGCGACAAGATCTGGGCGCCGGTGCGAATCACCTGGAAGAGCGGTGATGAGGCGATCGGCTTCGTGCCTTGCCGCTATTGCGGCAGCGAGCGAGGTGAAGACGTCGCGCTCGCGCTGGCAAAGCGTACGGCGTGGACCGATCTCGGCGACGGCTGTTTCATCGGCGTTGGTCAGCGCATGCTGATCACCGACGTCGACGAATATCCTTTGCTCGACGTGCGCTCGATCACGTTCGAAACAGCTTGAGGGGGCGCACGTCATGGCAGAACTGATGCCCCAGGAGCGTCTGCAGCCGTCGCTGCTCGATCGTCTCACCGATTTCGATCCTGCGCAGCGCGAGGAGAGCCGGGAGCAGCGCGTCATTACGGCCGCGCGTTTGCGCGAATACGTGACACGCGATATCGCGTGGCTGCTCAACTGCACGCGGCACTGGAGCAGCGACGAGCTGACCGGATTCGCGCAGGTGGGTAATTCCGTACTGAATTTCGGCATCCCCGATCTTGCGGGTGCGGCGTTGTCGGGTATCGATGCGGAACTGTTGCAGAACCGGATCCGTTCGGCGCTGCTCGACTTCGAACCCCGTCTGATCGCCAGCACTGTTCAGGTGAGCATCGAGGTCGACGAAGCGCGCATGGGCAGCCGTTCGCTGCGTTTCCTGATCGAAGCCGACATGTGGGCGAACCCGATGCCGCTTTCTCTCTATCTTCGCACCGACGTCGATCTCGAGACCGGCGTGTTTCACGTGTCGCAACACTTCGGCTGATCGTCATGGACCCACGACACTTGCGCTATTACAACCGCGAGCTGCAACACGTCCGCGAGATGGGCGCGGAGTTTGCGAGCGAGTATCCGAAGATTGCCGGCCGTCTCGGGATGGAAGGTCTCGATTGCGCTGACCCGTACGTCGAACGGTTGCTCGAAGGCTTCGCGTTTCTGGCGGCGCGCGTGCAAATGAAGCTTGATGCGCAGTATCCGGTGTTCACGCAGCATCTTCTGGAGATGATCTACCCGCATTACCTGACGCCGATTCCGTCGATGGCGGTCGTGCAGTTGTATCCGGATCAAGCCGAAGACCTTCCTGCCACCGGACACCCGGTCGCGCGGCACACGGTGTTGCGCAGTCTCACCGGCTTCGGCGAGCGCACGGCGTGCGAATACCGCACCGCGCACGACGTGACGCTGTGGCCGCTCGCGATCACCGAGGCGAGATACCTGGACACACCCGCGGCGCTTGCCGCCGCTGACCTCGTGCCGCCGCCGTCGAAAGCCGGGCAGGTCCGCGCGGGTTTGCGCCTGAAGTTCGCAACGCTTTGCGGCGTGCCGGCGAACACGCTCGCGCTCGACAGCCTGCCGGTTTATCTCGCCGGCGCCGACGATCTGCCGCGATGGCTCTACGAGCAACTGATGGCCAACCGCATCGGCTATACGGTGCGCGCAACCGCGCCGGATGGGCAAACCATCGAGACACAGCATGACGCGTCGGCGCTGCGCGCCAAAGGCTTCGACGAAGATGACGCGATACTGCCCTACGGTGGCCGTTCGTTCAGCGGTTACCGGCTGTTGCAGGAGTATTTCGCGTGTCCGGAGCGTTTCCTGTTTGCCGAGTTCACGGAGTTGCGCCCGCTGCTCGCACGTTCGCGGGGCAACGAGTTCGAGATCGTGGTGTGGCTCGAGCGCAGCGTCACGCGCCTGCACAACGCGATCGATGCAGCCAACTTCCGCCTGTTCTGCGCGCCGGCAATCAATCTGTTCGAGCGCCGCGCGGACCGTATTCATGTGCAGCAGGGCGACACCGAGTATCACGTGCTCGGCGACCACACCCGGCCGATGGATTTCGAAGTGCATAGCGTGCTGGAAGTGCAGGGCTACGGCGATCGCCAGGAGCCGGAGCAAAGCTTCCTGCCGTTCTATGACAGCACCGCTCGCACATGGCACGGCGGGCAGGCGGCCTTCTACACGCTGCGCCGCGAGGCGCGGCTGGTCTCGAGCCGCCAGAAGCAACGCGGCGCACGCTCGAGCTACGTCGGCAGCGAAACGTTTATCGCGCTCGTGGATGCCAACGACGCGCCCTATGCGACCACGCTGCGCCAGTTAGGACTGCGGCTGCTGTGCACGAATCGCGATTTGCCGCTGCATATGCCGGTGGGCAAGTCGTACACCGATTTCACGCTCGATACCGACGCGCCCGTGTCGTCGATCCGCTGTGTGGCTGGACCGACCCGGCCACGCGCGCCGACCGCGACCGGCGAATCCGCGTGGCGGCTCATCAGCCACCTGCAGTTGAACTATCTGTCACTGCTCGACGAGGAAGGCGAAACGGGCGCGGCGGCGCTGCGCGAAATGCTCGGCCTGTATCACGACGAGTTCGACGCCGCGACGCGACGGCAGATCGAAGGCATCAAGCATGTCGCGGCGAAGCCCATCACGCGTCGCGTGCCGGTGCCCGGGCCGATCACGTATGGCCGCGGGCTCGAGATTACGCTGAGCTGCGACGATGCCGCTTTTGAAGGCAGCGGCGCATTTCTGCTCGCGTCGGTATTGCAGCATTTCTTTGCGCGCTATGTCTCGCTGAATTCGTTCGCCGAGACCGTGTTGCGCACGCTCGAACGAAACGAGGTGGCCCGATGGCCCGCGAATCCCGGCAAGCGCCCGATCCTGTAGTGCTCGAAGCCGCGTTGCGCGCGAGCCCGGAAGATTTCGAGTTCTTCGAGGCAATGCGCCGTCTCGAATGCGCGTATCCGCAACGGCCGCGGTTCGGTCATTCGACCAGGCCGGCCGAAGATCCTGTGCGTCTCGCCCATGCCGCGGCACTGGAATTTCCGTCGCGCAGCATCGCGCGTTTCGAGGCGGGAAAGGCCGGCCGGCCGGCGCGGCTGGTTGGGCTGTTTCTCGGTTTGTTCGGACCGAACGGGCCGCTGCCGTTGCACCTCACCGAATACGCCGTCGATCGGGAGCGGAACGCGAAAGACCCGACGTTCGTCGCGTTTGCCGACGTGTTTCATCACCGGATGCTGAGCCTCTTCTATCGCGCGTGGGCCGATGCGCAGCCCACCGTACAGCTGGACCGTCCGGAACAGGATCGGTTTCGCACCTATGTCGGCGCGCTGATCGGCATCGCCACGCCGCACCTCGACACACGCGACGCGCTGCCCGATCAGTACAAGCGCTTTTTCGCCGGGCGTCTGGTGCCGCAGGCGCGCAATGCCGAAGGACTCAGGCGTTTTCTCGAGCACTTCTTCGGTGTGCCGGTGCGCGTGCTCGAGTTCGTCGCCGGGTGGATGCAATTGCCTCGGGACGCGCGTTTGCATATGGGCAAGAGCATGGCCTCGATGGGCCGCGACGCATTGCTCGGCACGCATGTGCGCGGCGCGCAGCAGCGCTTCCGGCTGCGGGTCGGGCCGCTGACCCGCAACGAGTTCAACCGTTTTTTGCCGGGCGGCGACACGCTCCTGCAACTGGTGGCGGCGGTCAAGTTGTATGTGGGCGAAGAGAAGGGCTGGGACGTGCAGCTCGTGCTGAAGAAAGAAGAAGTGCCGCTGACGCATCTGGGTCAGGCGGCCCGCATGGGCTTCAACACGTGGATGGGCCGCTATCCGCAGCACAACGATGCCGACCAGGTCGTGTTGAGCCCGGCCGAGTGAAGTCCGGCGTACGCATGTCCGGGCATCTTTCAACTGAACTGGCGACTGCTTCGCGGCCGCCTCTGGTCATACAGGATTGGAATCATGGCTGAAATAAGTCGTGGCGCCTTGTTCGGCAAGCTCAACGCGCTGGCCTATCGGGGTATCGAAAGCGCTACCGTGTTCTGCAGGCTACGCGGCAACCCGTACGTCGAACTGGCGCACTGGATTCATCAGATCCTGCAACTGCAGGATTCGGATCTGCATCGCATCGTCAGGCATTTCGGCCTGGATCCGTCGCACCTTGCACGCGACGTCACGGTCGCACTCGAACGTTTGCCGCGCGGCAGTACGAGCATCTCCGATCTGTCGGCCGAGGTGGAAGAAGCGGTCGAGCGCGGCTGGGTATTCGCTACGCTGCTGTTCGGCGAACCCCAGGTGCGCACCGGCTATCTGATCGTTGGCCTGTTGCGTACGCGACACTTGCGCCACGCATTGCTCGATGTCTCGGGGGAATTCGACAAGCTACGCGCCGAGACGTTGGCCGACGACTTCGCCGGCATCGTCGAAGGCTCGCCGGAAGACGGCCAGCTTGCCACCGACGGGTTTCGTGCCGGCGCGGTTGCGTCCGGTGAGGTTGCGTCCGGCGCGGTTGCGCCGGGCGAGAGCAGCGGTGCGATGGCGCCCGCGCAGATGGGCAGGCAACAGGCGTTGCAGCAGTTCACGGTCGATCTGACCGCGCAGGCGCGCGACGGCAAGATCGACCCGGTGGTCGGCCGCGACGCCGAGATTCGCCAATTGGTCGACGTACTGATGCGCCGGCGCCAGAACAACCCCATGCTGGTCGGCGAAGCGGGTGTCGGCAAGACGGCTGTGGTGGAGGGGTTCGCACTGCGCATTGCGCGTGCCGACGTGCCGCCGCCATTGCGCAACGTGCAGGTACGTGCGCTCGATATCGGCCTGTTGCAGGCCGGCGCGAGCATGAAGGGCGAGTTCGAAAACCGCCTGCGTCATGTGATCGACGAAGTGCAGTCTTCGCGCAAGCCGATCGTCCTGTTCATCGACGAAGCGCATACGCTGGTGGGCGCGGGCGGTACGGTGGGCACCGGCGACGCGGCGAACCTGCTCAAGCCCGCGCTCGCGCGCGGCAATCTGCGCACGATCGGCGCGACCACCTGGGCCGAATACCGCAAGCACATCGAGAAGGATCCGGCGCTGACGCGACGTTTCCAGCCCGTGCAGGTGGACGAACCGAGCGAAGAGAAGACCATCCTGATGATGCGCGGTACCGCGAGCGTGATGGAGCAGCATCATCGTGTGCAGATTCTCGACGAAGCGCTCGAAGCAGCCGTCAAGTTGTCGCATCGCTATATTCCCGCGCGTCAGTTGCCGGACAAGGCCGTGAGCCTGCTCGATACCGCGTGCGCGCGTGTCGCGATCAGCCAGCACGCGGTGCCGGCGAAAATCGACGACACACTCAAGCGGATCGAGGCGCTGGAGACCGAGCAGACGATCATCGCGCGCGAGAAAAGCGTCGGCATGGAGGTGGAGGCTCGCGAGTCGCTGGCTTCAGCGACGCTCGAAGCGGAACGGCTGCGTTTGCAGCAGTTCGAAGCCGCGTGGGACAACGAGAAATCGCTGGTCCAGCAGATTCTGGCGTTGCGCGCGCGGCTAGGAGGCGAGGCCGCGCCGGGCGAACGCGCCGGCAGTGCGCGGGAACCGACCGCGCACTGCGACGCGAAGTCCGACGCATCGACAAACTCGTTCGCACCGCCGGCGCTCGACGATGACACGAGGGCAGAGGTGCTTGCCGAGTTGAAACAACTGCAGGCGCAGCTCGCCGAGCGGCAGGGCGAAAACCCGCTGATCCTGGCGAATGTCGACTACCAGGCGGTCGCGTCGGTCGTCGCTGACTGGACCGGCATTCCGGTCGGGCGCATGGTCCGTGGCGAACTGCGGACCGTGATGAATCTCGCCGACCTGATGTGCGAGCGCGTCGTCGGTCAGGACCACGCGATGGAGATAATCGCCAGGCGCATCCAGACATCGCGCGCCGGTCTCGACAACCCCAACCGTCCGATCGGCGTGTTCATGCTCGCCGGCACGTCGGGCGTCGGCAAGACCGAGACCGCGCTGGCGCTCGCCGAGGCGCTGTACGGCGGCGAGCACAACCTGATCACGATCAACATGAGCGAGTTTCAGGAAGCGCACACGGTTTCGACGCTGAAGGGCGCGCCGCCAGGCTATGTCGGTTATGGCGAAGGCGGAGTGCTGACCGAGGCCGTGCGGCGTAAGCCGTATTCGGTGGTGCTGCTCGACGAAGTGGAGAAAGCGCATCCCGATGTCCACGAAATCTTCTTTCAGGTGTTCGACAAGGGCGTGATGGATGACGGTGAAGGCCGCTCGATCAATTTCAGGAACACCTTGATCCTGCTGACCACGAACGTCGGCACGGATCTGATCGCCGGCCTGTGCCAGGACCCGGCGCTGATGCCGGATGCGCAGGGCCTCGCCAAAGCGCTGCGCGAACCGTTGCTCGAGGTGTTTCCACCCGCGCTGCTAGGCCGGCTCGTGCCGATCCCTTACTTCCCGCTCAGTGGCGCGATGCTCGCGAAGATCGTGAGACTGCAACTGGACCGCATCAAGCGGCGTATCGAGGATCGCTATCGCGTGCCGCTCGACTATGACGACGCCGTGGCGCAACTGGTCGTGAGTCGCTGCACGGAGAGCGAATCGGGTGGCCGGATGATCGATGCGATTCTGACCAACACGATGTTGCCTGCGATCAGCCGCGAGTTTCTCGCACGCATGATCGACGGCGTCGCGATCGAGCGGGTTGGCGTGAGCGTCGAGGACGGCGATTTTGCGTATCGCTTCGACGAGTGTGCGCCGCTCATCGCCGCGATTCCCGGCATTCCTGATTAGTGTGACCGGGGCGCCACATGCTGAGGCGGTCGAAAGAAATTGACCTTTACGAGGAGTTCAAAACGTGAAAGCTATTCCAAAGATAATTCATATTATCTGGATTGGCGGCGATATCCCGCAACGAAACCGCGATTGCATCATAACGTTTCCGAGGTTGAACCCCGATTGGGAGGTGAATCTCTGGATCGACGCCAATCAGTTACTGACAGGTGAACGTCGCCGCCAGATCAGCGTACAACACAATGCCAGCACTACTCCGAACCAATGGGATGAGGTTGCTCAACGTTTGGGTCAGGACGGGGGCGATTCGGCAACGATGAGATATCTGAATCAGTATCTGAACATGCGCGGCGAGGATTTGCGTGGAATGCGGGGCCGCCAGGTCAACTTGATCATAAACTTCTGCGAGCAGAACAAGATCAAGCTGCGCGAGGTGCAGCATGATTTGAAGATGGGTAAGAACTCTACGATTTACCGACGCGAATTGGTCAATCGCGGAGCCAACTTCGGTTCGGCCAGCGATATTCTGCGAATCGAGATTCTTCTTCAGCATGGCGGTCTCTATGTCGATACCGACGTCAGCTGCGTCAGTCCCTTGGGGGAGATCATCTGCCACCAGTCTTACCCGCGATTCTCCGCCGTGCATCCCGCCTGGTATGACGGAATAAGCGAGAGCGACTGGGTGAATCCAAACTGGTGGGAACGGAACGTCAGAGGCGACCAGACGCCATCGATCAGCAACTCGATCATTGCGGGTCACGCTGGCAGCGGCGGCTTGAAGTCCTACAAATCGCTCATACACAGCAACTTCAGATCGATCAGGAACAGCGATGCTCTGCGAACAGAATATATGAATGACGTCCGGACGAGCACGATCAGAATGACGGGACCAACGGCAGCAGCGGAGAGTTCAGGCTTCAAAAAGGTCCGGGACAAAATGTTCGAGGAGCAAGTCCGCTCTCAGACCTCGGATCAGAAACTGCAGAACAATCTATTCATGCGAGATAACTGGTACTTCCCCATGCACAAGGTCAAGGACAGTTACTTTCACGATTGGCTTGGCGTATGAGTTCTTCGAGCGAATCCGGGATCACGTCAATATCGGGTTGATCCATAACACGCAGGACGATCGTCCCGTGGTCGCGAACGACCCGGTGGACAATTCGTATCAATTGGTCAATAAGGGTTCGGATCCGCTCACTCAGGAGACCTATAAGGAGATCTTTATCAAATTCATTTGCGCCATGGCGAAGGAATAGATCGCGTGGGCCGGGTGTTCTGTTTGCCAAAGGGCGTACTAATCGCGCCGGGAGATGGAGCGATGCCAGCAGGCAAAAACCGTCAACCTGGAGGCGTCCGGTTCGCAACAGCGGCGCCGATAGCGGTTCGATCACCGCGCTGCGGCTTTCCGTCCAGTACGACTTACCCGCAACGTAAAGAAGGTTCGCAGATCACGTCATGGCCCACGCAATCACACTCACTTCCAGTCTCGGCAGCAGTCTCCTGTTCGCAAACATGACCGCGACCGAGTCGCTCGGTCGGCTGTTTTCATATCGGCTCGAAGCGATCAGCAAGAACGCGGAAGTCGATCTGCGTTCGCTGCTGGGCACGCCGATGACGGTGAAGCTTGTCACGCCGCAAGGCTATACGCGCTACTTCAACGCGATTGTCCGCGAAGGCGAGCAAGGCGGCTTCGTCAACATCGACAACGTGCGCTATGCGGTCTACACGTTCACGCTCGTGCCGAAACCGTGGTTAGCGACGCGCAGACGCGACTGCCGCATCTATCGAAGCATGAGCGTGCCGCAGATCGTCCAGTCGGTACTTGGCGACATCGGCTATAGCGATCTGAAGGTGAGCCTCAGCGGTAGCTATCCGCCGCGCGACTATTGCGTGCAGTACCGCGAAAGCGACTTCGACTTCGTCAGCCGGCTGATGGAGCAGGAAGGCATCTACTACTTCTTCACGCATACGCAGAGCACGCACACGATGGTGCTCGCCGATGCGCTCGGCGCGCACTCGAGCGTGGCTGGCTTCGAGCAGATTCCCTATGCGCCGCCGATCGGGCGGGGCAAGCGCATGAAGGCGTCGATCAGCGACTGGGAGACCTCTCGCGCGGTCAACGCGACGAAGGTGCAGATCGACGACTACGACTATCTGAAGCCGAAAGCATCGCTGCTTGCCACCGAAGAGCTGACCGACATGGAGGACGCGCACAACGTGAGCGGCCTCGACGTCTACGACTATGCGTACGACTACGTTGGCTACGACGAGCGTCTGTCCGACGGCCAGCGCTACGCGCAGGTGCGCGCGGATGCGTTGAATGTGCCGCTCGCGATGAGCGCCGGCCACACCGACGCCTGTGGTCTCGCCACGGGTGCGCTGTTCAGGCTCAAGGACTTTCCGCTTGCCGACGCGAATCACGAATACCTCGTGATCGACGCGGTGACGCGGCTCGTCGAGCCGGACTACTCGGCGGGCGGCGGTGGAGACGATGGCGAGGCGCCGTTCAGGTGCGGCTTCAAGGCGATCCGCAGCCGCCAGCTGTTTCGCACGATGCCGACGACGCCGCGTCCGGTGATCGCTGGCCTGCAGACGGCGGTGGTGTACGGCGATACGCCCGAAGACATCGCCGTCGACAAATACGGCCGCGTGCAGGTCACGTTCTTCTGGAATCGTCAGGGCAAACCGAACGCGCGGAACTCGTGCCCGGTGCGGGTCGCGCAGATGTGGGCCGGCAAGCGCTGGGGCGCGCAGTTCATCCCGCGCGTCGGACAGGAAGTGGTGGTCAGCTTTCTCGACGGCAATCCGGACCGGCCGCTGATCATCGGCAGTGTCTACAACGCCGACAACATGCCGCCGTACAACCTGCCGGACAACAAGACCCAAAGCGGTGTGAAAAGTCGCAGCCACGAAGGTGGCGGTAGTGACGACTACAACGAGATCCGCTTCGAAGACCGGATGGGCAGCGAGCAGGTGCTGATTCACGCGCAAAAGGATCTGCGCGAAGAGTCGGAGCACGACCACGATGTACAGGTCGCGCGCAACTACACGCTGACGGCGGGCAACCAGATCAGGCTGGTCACCGGACTTGCCAGCATCACGATGAACAGCACCGGCGAGATCGCGATTCAAGGCACCAGCATCTCGCTTAACGGAGAGATGAACGTGACGATGGCATCGGGTCTTGCGATGGAGATCAACTCGAAAGCGAATCTGAACATGAGTTCGATCGCGGCGATGGAAATCCTGTCCGAGGCCGATTGCCTCGTGCAGTCCACCAACCTGCAGTTGATCGGGACCGCGACGGCGGTACTGGGCGGCGCGGCTCCGATGATCTTATGAGCACGCCGTCGATTTTCGAAGCAGCGCGCCAGATGCGGCTGTCCACGCGCGCGCAAGCGTGCCTGCGGCCGTCGATGGCGGCGCGTTCGGCGGTGCAGACATTGCTCGACGCCGGACATTCAGCCGATGCGTTGAGCCTGCTGGGTCGTCTTCTGCCGCGCCGTTATGCCGTGGCGTGGGCGTGCCAGTGCTGCCGCCGTCAGACGCTCGACGAACACGACCGCGCAGGTCTCGAACTCGCGGAAGCGTGGGTGCGCGATCCCATGGAAGCGCAACGCGCCGCGGCGCTCGCGTTCGCGAAGACGCATCGCTACCAGACGATCGGCGCATGGACGGCTGCCGCCGCAGGTTGGTCGGGCGGCAACCTGAATCCGCAGCACGAGCGGCCGACGCCGCCGCCGGAGCATCTGACGGCGATCGCGGCAACGGCTGCGGTGAGCTACATGGCCGCGCTGGTTCCCGCGCGGTTCGATGCACGCCGTGCCGCGTTCGTGCGCGATGCACTGGGCCTGCTGAGTGTTCCTGAAGGTATCGATGGAGGTAGGCAATGAGCGCCGCGCAGAGGCTGATTCTCTCGATAGAAGGCGAGGGGGCTGGCGGCTTCGACGCAAGCCGCGAGCAGGTGTTCGACTGCCGCGATGGCAGCATCGGCCGTTCCGACGAGTGCGACTGGGTGCTGGGCACGGAAGGCGTGTCGCGTCTGCACGCGCTGGTGCGCTACCTGAACGGCATGTATTTCATCGAGGACCGCAGCACGAACGGCATGTCGCTGAACGGCGCGCCACTGCGAAAAGGCGATCCGGCCGCCCTGAAGCAAGGCGACCGCTTGCAGATCGACACGTTCGATGTCAGCGTGCGCTTGAGCGCCAACGGTGCGACCGAACCGGACCCGCGGGCCGGCGCGGTCGATCCGGGGCGCACCGCGTCTTTCGGTGCTGCCGCGCCGGCCCCTGCCTGCGCACCGGCGCCAGCGCCTGCGCCTGCGCAAAACAGGGGTCCGCTGGACCTGAGCCTGCTGCTCGCGCCACGGCGCGCCACCCCGGCGCAGGAGCACGCGGGCGAGGCCGAAGGCCTGATTCCGGGCGTCGCCGATGGATCGGCGCCGGGTGCGAGTCTCGATCCACTCGCGTTGTTCGATGTGCCATCGTCCTACGCCGACGAACCGCTGCCTCGCGTATCGTCCGCGCCCGGTTGGAACCACACGCCTGCGGCGGCCGACCGCTTCCGGCCGCCGCAGGCCGAGGCAGCACGCCTTGGCGGGCCCGTCCTCCCGGAAGACTGGGACGCGAGCGCGAGCCCGGTCGTCGCGCGTTCCGGGCAGGGGCGGATCGAACCTTCTGAAGATGTGTCCATGACGGCTGGCGGGATCCCAGCGCTTGTGCCCGCACCGTCGCCGCGACAGCAACGCGTGTCGGGAGATCTGAGCGGACCATTCGCGGTTGCGCCAACGCACGCATCGACGCCGATGCAGGTGCCGCCGCAAAATCAAACGCAGTCGGAAACGCCGATGCATTCGCACGCGTCGCCGGACACAACACCCGTCGTCATCGCTGCGGCAGTTGCAGCGCCGGCAGTGCCTGCGGTTCCGACCGCTCCGCTCGCCTCTGCCGCCCCGTCGCCCGCCGGCGAAGACGCTCCCGAATTGATGGAAATGTTCCACATTGCCGTCGACGCGATGATGGACGTGCTACGCGCGCGCGCCGAACTGAAGAACAGCTTCCGGCTGCCCGCGACGTTGATCCAGCGTTCTGAAAACAACCCGTTGAAGTTCGCGCCGACCGCGCAGGAAGCCGTCATGAGGCTGCTCGCGCCGCCCGATGGCGGCTTCCTCCGCGGCAACGCCGCGCTGAACGATGCCGCCGACGACATCCGCAATCACCAGATGGCGATGCTTGCTGGCGTGCGTTCCGCGTTCCAGTCGCTGCTCGCGCATTTCGATCCGGCGAAGATCGAACGGGAAGCCGAAGGCAGCGTGCGCCGTTTGCCGCTCGGTGGCCGGCCGCGTCACTGGGAGCGCTACAAGGAACAGTTTGAAGAAGTCACGAGAAATCCCGATGAATGCTTCAGGCGGCTTTTCGGCGATGAATTCGCGCGCGCCTACGAAGAACAGCTCGGACGCCTGAAAAGGCGGCGCGACGAGCCAACGTAACCAGCCAACGCGACCCGCCGGCGTAACGCGGTGCGGCGAGGCCCGAGGCCGTCGCGACCCGCACTCGTCGCGCGACGTGTGACAACCCCTATCCGGTTCACCGACATGACCCAGAGCAACAAGGTGGTATGGAGCGAAGGCCTGTTCCTCAGGCCGCAGCACATGCAGCAGCAGGAACGCTATTTCGAGCGTTACGTGGAGCTGCGCGCGGGCAATCTGCGTCCGCACGCATGGGGCTTTCACGAACTCGAACTGGAAAGCGATCTGCTCGCAATCGGCAAGCTCGGCATCAAGCGCGCACGCGGCGTGTTTCCCGACGGCACGCCGTTCGCAATGCCCGGCGATGATCCACTGCCGCCGCCGCTCGATATCGATGCGAACTGGCGCGACCAGATCGTCCATCTGACCTTGCCGCTGCGTTCGCCCACGCAGCCGGACAGCGCATGGCCCGGCGCCGGCAGCGATCAACTGTTCCGCTATCGTGTGCGCGAAGCCGAAGTGCGCGATGCGTCGGGCAGCATGGAAGGCGTCACTGCGCTCGAAGTCGCGGGCATGAGCACACGTCTTTTACCCGAATTGCAGCCGATGGAAGGCCTGATGCGGATTCCGTTGGCACGGGTCGTCGAATGCCGAGCCGATCGGCGTGTGATCCTCGACGATGGCTTCGTGCCGACCGCGCAGAGCACCGAAGCGGCCGGGCGGCTTGTCACCTTCCTGTCTGAGCTGCTAGGCCTGCTGCATCAGCGCGGCGAGGCGCTCGCAGGACGTGTGAGCGAGACCGATCGCGGCGGTGCCGCGGAAATCGCGGACTTTCTGCTGTTGCAGGTGATCAACCGCTATCAGCCGCTCATCGCGCATCTTGCCGAGGCGCCGCTGCTGCACCCCGAAGCGCTTTACCGGCTGCTGCTCGAACTGGCCGGCGAGCTGGCTACATTCACGACGCCGGGCAAGCGCGCGCAGGCTTTTCCGCCGTATCGGCACGAACTGCTGCGCGAAAGCTTCGAGCCGGTGATCGCGGCGCTGCGCATCGCGTTGAGCGCGGTGCTCGAACAGAGCGCTGTCGCGATTCCGCTGCAGCAGCGCAAGTATGGCGTGTGGGTCGGCATGGTGCCCGATCTCACGCTGCTCGATACGGCGACCTTCGTGCTCGCCGCGAAGGCCGACCTGAAGTCCGAAGACATGCGCCGGCAACTGCCGACTCAATCGAAGATCGGTCCTGTCGAAAAGATCCGCGATCTGGTGAACCTGCAACTACCGGGCATCGGCGTATCGCCGATGGCGGTCGCGCCGCGCCAGTTGCCCTACATGTCGGGCTTCCTCTATTTCGAGTGCGACAGAAACTCGCCGATGTGGCGCATGTTGAAGACGTCCGGCGGCATCGCGATGCACTTCGGTAGCGGCTTCGCCGGTCTCGACCTGCAACTGTGGGCGGTACGCGCATGAATACCACCAACGACCGTTCCGCCGACGCAACCCGGCGCGGCGATGCGACGATGGTGCGCCCGCAGCGCGCCGTCAACGCCGATCCCAACGCCGACGCCGGCGACGTCACGCGCATCGTGCGGCCAGCATCGCCCACTTCGCGCGTGATGCCGGCAAACCGGCCGTCGCAGCCGCCTGGCCCGCCGCCGCTGCGCGCCGAGCTGGGCGACTTCCTGAGCGGTGTCGCCAATCCGCTCGTCCGTGCGGCCAATCCGCTGCTGCTGCTGACGGTGCAATTGCGGCACAGCGTTGCGCCGCCCACCGACGTCGGCCGTCTGCGCGAACAGGCGGTCGCACAGGTGCGCAGCTTCGAGCGCTATGCACAGGGCGCGGGCATCGACACGCAAACCATCGTGGCAGCGCGCTACGTGCTATGCACGATGCTCGACGAGTCGGTGAACAACGCGCCGTGGGGCGACCTGAGCGGCTGGGCGCAAAAGACGCTGCTCGTGACATTCCACGGCGAGGCCTACGGCGGCGCGAAGTTCTTCCAGATTCTCGATCGCCTGAGCGTCGACTTCTCGCGCCATCTCGATCTGATCGAGCTGATGTACATCTGTCTCGCGCTGGGCTTCGGCGGACGCTATCTCGTGGAACCAGGCGGCCTCGCGCGCCTGGCCGACATTCAGGATGATCTCTATCGACGCATTCGCGGGCTGCGCGAAGCGCCCGCCGCGGAACTGGCGCCGCATTGGCGCGGCGTCGAAGACCGCCGCAATCCGGTGATGCGGCATGTGCCGATGTGGGTCGCCGCGTCGGCTGCGGCCGTCGTGCTGCTGGGTGCATTCCTGGTGTTTTTCACGAAGCTCAACGCGCTCGCTGCGCCAGTCGGCGCACAGCTTGCCGCGATCGGTCTCGAGAACACGCCGCCGCCGCAAACCGTCGCGACGCCCGCGCCCACGGCCGCGCGCGTGACGCTCAAGCAACTGCTCGCGCCACAGGAACAGGCCGGCCAGTTGAGCGTCGACGAACAAACCGATGGCCGCGCCACCGTGCGTCTCGCCGCCGCCGAACTGTTCCCGTCGGGCGGCGCCGACATCGCGCCCGACGTGGTGTCGCTCCTGCACCGGATCACGTCGGCGCTGAATCAGGTGAAGGGCAGGGTGATCGTCGTCGGCCACACCGACGACCAGCCCGTGCGTTCGCTGACCTTCAAGGACAACTTCGCGCTGTCGACGGCGCGCGCGCAGAACACGCAACAGATTCTCGCGCAGGGGCTCGACGATCCGCGTCGTCTCGAAGCGAGCGGCGCTGGCTCGTCGCAGCCGATCGCGACGCCGGCCGATCTGCCGGCGAACCGCACGCGCAACCGTCGCGTGGAAATCCTGTTTATCCCGGAGCACTGAACCCATGAACACGCTGAAAAACTGGGTGACGTCCCGGTGGTTCACCGTCGCGATCGGATTGCTATTGATCGCTGCGCTGATCTGGCTGGGCGGCCCCTATCTCGGGATCGGAGAACGGCAACCGCTCGCGAGCGCCGCGGCCCGGCTGGCGCTGATCTTCGCGATCGTGCTGGGCTGGCTGCTGGTCGAACAGGCCATGCAATGGCGCGCGCGGCGCAAGACGTCGCAACTGTCCGGCGAGCTGGCTGGACAGGACGCGCAGCTTCCGCTCGACGAACCCGGCAGCGCCGAACGCGAGCAGTTGCAGCGTCGCTTTCGCGAAGCAATCGATATGTTGCGCAAGACCCGCAGGAATGGCAGCAATCTCTACGCGCTGCCGTGGTATGTGGTGATCGGTCCGCCGGGCTCGGGCAAGAGCACCCTGGTGCAGAATTCCGGGCTCGAGTTTCCGCTCTCGGAGCGCTTCGGCAAGGAGGCGCTGCGCGGCATCGGCGGCACGCGCAACTGCGACTGGTGGTTCACCGACGAAGCGGTGTTTCTCGACACCGCGGGCCGCTACACGACGCAGGACTCCGATGCGGCCGCCGACGCTTCCGCGTGGCAGGCGTTTCTGTCGCTATTGCGCCGCTATCGGCGACGCCGGCCGCTGAACGGCGTGATCGTGACCATGAGCGTGTCCGATCTGTTGACGCTCGACGAAGACGCGCGTCAGCAGCACATCCGCACCGTGCGCCGGCGCCTCGACGAACTCGCGCAGCACCTGAAGGTGGCGGTGCCCGTGTATCTCGTGTTCACCAAGTGCGATCTCGTGGCGGGCTTCACCGAGTTCTTCGACGATCTCGGGCCCGATCTGCGCAGTCAGGTCTGGGGCATGACGTTTCCCGTCGACGCGAGTATCGACGGTAGCGCCTGCGCGCGCTTCGCGGGCGAGTTCGACCTGTTGCTGGAGCGTCTGAATACGCGCGTGATTGAGCGTCTGCATGGGGAGCGCGATCGCAGCCGACGCGCCGCCGTGCTCAGCTTTCCGCAGCAGCTCGGCGCGTTTCGCGAAATTGCGCGGCAGTTCGTCGAAGGCGCGTTCGGACGTCATCAGTACGGCGCAGCGCCGCTGTTGCGCGGCGTCTATCTGACCTCCGGCACCCAGCAGGGCGCGCCGATCGACCGCATGCTGAGCGCCGTCGCGCGCACCTTCGGCGTCGACGTGGCGCGCGTGCAGGGCGGCGGCACGCAACGCCGGACCTTTTTCGTCGAACGGCTGCTGAAGGAAGTGCTGTTCCGCGAGTCGGGCCTCGCCGGCACCAATCCGCGGCTGGAACGGCAGAAGCTCCTGATGCAGGCCGGGATGTATATCGGCATCGCGCTCGTCACGGCGCTGCTGATCACCGGCTTCGCCACCAGTTACACGCGCAACCGTCTCTACGTCGCGCAGGTGCAGGACACCCTGGAAGACCTGCCGCCAGCCAGCAGCCTCGCCGGCGCACCGGATCTCAAGACGTATTTCGCGCGTGCGCTCGCGCGCCTCGAAGTCATTTCCGGCGCGCAGGGCGTCGCGGGCCAGTACCAGGGCCACGTGCCCTGGCTGATGCGCTTTGGCCTGTTCCAGGGACACGCGTTGTTCGGGCAGGTGCATGCCGCGTATCTGCGCGAACTCGACGGCACCTTGCTGCCCGGCGTCGGCGTGCGCTTCCGGGAAGGACTCAACGCCAGTGCCAACGCTCCGCAGGCACTCTACGACTACCTGAAGGGCTATCTGATGCTCGGCCAGCCGCAGCATCTCGATCCCGGCGAGCTGGCCGCGCTCGCGCGCATCGAATGGCAACGCATGTTCCCGCAGGACCCGGCGATCCAGAACGCGCTCTACAAACACTTTTCCGCGCTGGTCGACGATTCGGCGAAGCCGCGCGCGCTGACGCTCGACAACGCGCTGATCGATCAGGCGCGCGCGACGCTGAAGACCGCTGATCTCGCGACGCTGATCTACGGCAGCGTCCAGCTCGACGCCGGGCGTTCGGGGGCGCCGCCGGTGCGACTCGACCAGTCGCTCGGACTGCTTGGCAGCGTGTTTCGCCGCAACAGCGGCGCGCCGCTGTCGCAACCGTTCCCCGCGCTGTTCACGAGGCCGGTTTTCGCCGCCGAGGTGAACGGTGGAATCGATCGGTCGGTGGACGGCTTCGTGAAGGACTACTGGGTCTTCAACGCCAGCCGCATCGATCCGCTCGCGCGCTCGCGCTACGAACAGCAGGTGCTGGCACTGTACGAGCAGGACTACATCAAGGCGTGGGACGCATTGCTCGCCGATCTGCAACTTCAGCCGGTGTCCGACATTCAGGCCGCGAGTGCGCTGGCCGCGAAACTGTCGGGTCCGAGTTCGCCGCTGAAAGCGCTGCTGCATCTCGTGCGTGACAACACCAGCGACATGTTGCGCGGCGCCACGGCTGACGGTGCAACTTCGGCTTCATCGGCCTTGTCGGCTTCGGCGGTGGGCGCGCAGGCGGCGTCCGTCGGCGGGAACCTGATTGCGAGACGCGCGGCGAACACGCGTCTGGCCGGCGAATTGCGCGACGCGGGCGCAACGCTGCCGGACGGCACCACGACCAACGGCACCGCAAGCACCAAATCGGGTTCGGGCGAAGCGCCGGCCAGCCGGGCGGGCGCCGCCATCGAGGCGCATTTCGCGCAGTTGAACCAGATGAGCGTCGGCACGCTGGGCTCGACGCCGCTCGATCAGATGTCCACCGTGCTCGACCAGCTCGGCAAGAACCTGTTGACGATGACTGACCTGAGCGCACCCGGCGCGCAGAACGATCCGGCCGTGCTCGCGGCGCGCCAGGAGAGCGACCAGTTGCCGCCGCAGGTGGCTTCGCTGATTTCCGGTCTCACCGGCAAGAGTGCGGATCTGGTCGCGAGCGGAAGCAGCGCCGCGCTCGCCAGCCAGTTTCGCGAGGCAGCGGGCAACGACTGCGCGAGCTTTGTCGATGGCCGCTATCCGTTTGCGTCGAACCGTGCATCGGACATCCCCGTGCAGAACTTCGCCGAGCTGTTCGGCAATGGCGGACGGTTCGACAGTTTCTTCAAGTCGACGCTCGCGAAATCAGTCGACACGAGTGGCCGCAACTGGCGATGGAAGCCCGGCGCGCCGGCCGGCCCCGACGCCGTGCTGAGCGAAGCGCAGAGTGCCGACGCGATCCGCCAGATCTATTTCCGCAACGGCGCGCAACTGCAGGTCGGCTTTACGCTGCTCGCGCCGCAGCTCGATCCGGCAATCGCGAAGCTGAGCGTCGAAATCGACGGGCAGAAGTACGACTACGCGGCGAACGGCCCCGCGAGCATATCGATGACGTGGCCTGGACCGCAGCCCGGACACGTGGTCGTCAGTGCGTTCGATGCATCCGGCCAGCCGGTCGGCACGCCGCTGAAATTCAATGGCGACTGGGCGTTCTTCCACGCGCTCGATGCGGCCCGTCTGCAAAAGCAAAGCGACCTGCGCTATCTCGCGACCTTCGACTTCGGCGGCCATGCAGTGAAGCTGCCGATCGCGCCCGCGAGTCTGAAGAACCCGTTCCTCAACGACGAAGTCCGTCGTTTCAGGTGTCCGCGATGAACGGTGGAGTCGGCTTCTTCGGGAAATTGCCCAGCGCGGGCGATTTTGTTCAGCGACGGCTGCCGTCCGCGTTCGTCGAAGCCTGGGACCGTGACTTCCAGCGCGCGGTTGAAGCCGGGCGCGGCGAGCTCGGCACGCACTGGGACGCCGCATGGCGACAGGGCGCGGCGTGGCGCTTCGTGCTGCCCGCACCGGTGTGCGGCAACGTCGCGTGGTGCGGGCTGATCGGACCGGCCGTCGATCGGCTCGGCCGTGCCTTTCCGATGGTGCTGGCCGCGCCCTGTGGCGGCGATGTCGCGACCGTGCTCGGCAATCAAGCGTGGTTCGACGCGCTCGAGCGCGTCTATCGCAGTTCGCAGCACGAGGTCGTGAGCGTCGAAACCTTCGATGTGCGCGTGGCGGCGTTGCCCGGTCCGCTGACGCACGTGCGACCAGCGACCGACATGGCTGCGTTCTGGCGCGCGCTGCCGTGGGACGGCGGTCAATGGCGACTGGCGATGCCCGAAGGCGCGGCCGTTGGGATGGTGCTGGCCGAGGCATGGTCGCAACTCGGCAAGCGGCCGGGGCCGTGGTGCCTCTGGTGGACCGAACGTGCTGCGTGCCTGCTGGCGACGCGTGGTTTGCCGTCGAGCTACGCAGTGCTACTGGAGCCGGTGGTGTCGAGGGTGGGCGACGTGGGCGACGTGGGTGACATGGGCGATGCGCTGCGCGAGTTCGGCTCGGCATCCGCTCGTCAGTGGGAGTCTGTCGCGTTGCCGGGCGATGAAGAGATCGCTGCCGGGCAATCCGGTCTGCACGCGGAGGACGGTCACGATGATCGAGTGTTGCCCGTCGGTTCATCGGCAGCCGGTCACGCTGCAGATGCCAGCGATGCGCTGCTGCTACTCGACGACGGCCGCACACTGGTGCTGAGTGCCGATGACGGCCCGTCTCACTCGCACCAACGTGCAGCGCGCGCCATCCGCGAGACGGCGCAGCGCAGTGCGGCGGATCTGCCCAGCCTGCGGACCGGCCTGCTGGCGCTGCACGCGCAACTGCGCGGCGCCCGGCACGATGCGCACGATGCGCGCTACGCAGCGGCAGCAAACGGCGCGGCCCTCGTCGCGCGCTTTGACGCAGCGCAGGTGCGACTGCTGCGGATCGGCGCCGCAGCAGCCTGGCACTGGCGGCGCGGCCAGTTGCAGCCACTGTTCGTCGAGCGGGCGGCAGGCGCGGGCGGCGAATTTGACGATCTGCTGTTCGGCGATGCATGGCTCGCGATGCCCGGCATCGGCGCCTCCGAAGAACCGGATTGCGACGAAGCGTGCATCACGCTCGAGGATGACGATCGCCTGCTGTTGCTCGTCAGCCGCGCGCTCATCCAGCTTCCGCACGCGTGTCTGCTCGAGGCGCTGGCATTGACCACGAACGAGGACGCCCGCCTGCATCTCGCGATGTGCGCGGGCCTCGGCACGCAGCCCGCGCAATGGCCGCTGGCCGTGATCGAAGCCGGCTCATGACGACGCATTGTTGCTCCGCCGGCCACACCGAGACAGGCAAGGTGCGCCGCCGCAATGAAGATGCGATTCTGGTTCGCGAGGACCTCGGACTGTGGGCTGTGGCCGACGGTCTGGGCGGCCATTCGGCCGGCGACTACGCGAGCACGCTGATCATCGAACGCCTTGGTGCGCTGACGCGCGAAGGCAGCGTCTTCGACTTCATTGCTGCGATCGAAGACAGCCTGCAGCAGGTGAACACCGAACTGCGCGAGGCGGCCGTCGCTCGACAAACCGACGTGATCGGTTCGACCGTCGCGCTGCTGGTGCATGACCAGCAGTTCGTGCTGTGCGGCTGGGTCGGCGATAGCCGCGTGTACATTCAGGAAAACGGCGCACTGACGCAACTCACTCGCGACCACGTGCATGGTCAACCGGTCGACATCACGCATTTCGGACCACGCGCGCCGGCAGGCGTGGGCACTGGCGTGCTGACCCGGGCGGTCGGCGTCGACGAGACGCTCTACGTCGACTGGGCCATGGCCGGCAGCCGTCCCGGCATGCAGTTCCTGCTGTGCTCGGATGGCGTCAACAAGGAGCTCAGTGATGGCGAATTGACCGCCGCCTGTCGCGAGCAGCACAGTCCACGCCGGCAGATCGAGCGCCTGTTCGAGCTCGCCCTTGCGCGTCGCGCGCGCGACAACATTTCCGCCGTCATCGTGCGGCTCGAAGCATCGTGAAATTTCCGCCATGAACCATCCGGACCCCATCCCTTCCGCTTATCACGGGCGCACGCCGAAGCTGGCCGCGCTATCCGACGCTTTCAGGACACGTTGTGAGCGTCAGATCGACGTTCTTCGCAGCGGGCGGCACCCGCGAGAACTGGCGCGAGTTCCACCACTTCATCGTCCGCACAGATGGCCGGTGCGTTATCGGCATCCGTGCGCCGCAACCACGGCATGACGATCGTGCCGCCCGCGCTGTCGGTCCGCAGCGATGTCGTGCAGTGCGAGTGGCTGCGACCGAGGAGGCAGCAGGCATGAGTGTGGACGAGCAGCAGGTCAACGACGCATTGCGCGCGCTCGACGAAGCCCATCGACTACAGCGGATTCAGCGCAACGAATACCGGTACCGCCGACGCATGTTGTTCGAATCGCTGGGGCGGGACACTGCGGGTACAGGCGACACCGTGCGGCGGGTCGTGCTGTCGGGCGTCATGCAACAGCCGGACGTGTTGGCGGAAGGTCACGATGCCGGAAGTGCGGCAAGTGCTGAAGGGGGGGCGGTGCACACGGACCTCGGCGCGCGACCGCTCGCCGCGTGGGCCGCTGTGCTGCTCGGCGTGGCCGCGGTGGGCGTCATGCTGTTTTGCTGGTTTGTCTTCGCATATTGAGCCGCGTTTTCGAAGCAGCCAGTCCGAGCGCAACAGCCGCTCGATGTTGCGCCGATCTGCAGGGATCATTCTTCGTCCGGCCCGGATAGGGTCTGCAGTTCTGCGAGGCCGCCGGGCGCGATGTTTTGAAGGACTTCCGCGAAGCGCTTGCCGACCAGACGTCTGGCTCGCTTGAGCAGGATCGGCAGCGGACTGGACGGTTCGTGACGTTCGTAGTAGTCGCAGATTTCGTCGATGCACAGGACGACGTCATCGGGTCCCTGGATTCGTCCGTTATCGCGCCGAGGGGCAGGGTTCGTGGGCGCGTCTTCGCCGGTCGACACCAATCCGGCGGCGAGCGCTTCGCCGCGCTCCGGAAAGCGCCGCGCCAACTGTGCATCGACGAACTTCTTCAACTCTTCGATATCGTCGGTCAGGTGGCCCAGATCGGGTCCAGCGGTACCCAGCTTTTCGCTCGCAATTGCATCGATGGCGCGCGCGTGCTCTAGCGCTACCGCGAGTGCTGCGGCCGCATCGGGCAACTGGTGTTCGGGGCAATCCATGCAGCACGCTTCGAGATCGATCAGCGTGGGCGCAGGCATGCCCTCCGCAGAGGGTGGCCGGGTGATTGCGCCCGTCGCGATACGCAGATCGCGCAACGAAAAGCGGCCGAGGCGCGGTGAGCTCACGAAGGGCGCGTTGCGGAAATAGGCGAGTACGCTCCGGGGATCGCCGAGCGGCATGATCGCGTTGGTGCGCGCGGTAGCGTCGTTGTCGTCGGCGGTGTCCAATTGCGGGTGCGCCGCTTCCCAGTAACGTTCCAGCAGACCGCGAACCAGCCCAAGACCGGCGCTCCAGCCTGCAATGCCATGAATGCGGGTCGAGGCGGCGGTCAGATGGATGGCCACACGCAGGTCGTTGGTACGGCTGAACAAAGCCTCGGCGGCGGTTGCCACCTTATCCCAGTCCGGTTCTACGGCGGCCTTCAGGCTGTCGCCCATCGCCCGCTCGGATGTCGGTGTGGCGAGCCGCTCCAGCGCGATGAATTCTGGATCGTATTCGAGGTTCTCGCCTGTCGGCGTGCTGTCATCGATGGGGCGGAGCAGGTGATCTGGATCGAATGGCGTCATGATTGGCTGGCGAAAAAGGAAGGGCGCTGAGACTACAACGACAGGGCGCGTCCAACGAGCGCGCGGCATCAAACGGACAACAGCTAGTGCCCCGTAGTTATTCCGTCTCAACTGATCGTCAGCCTGGTAAGCAGATCGAACGCTTCGCTACCGAGCGCCAGGCGCTTGCTTCCTTGCATGATGTTCGGCGGCCTGTTCTCCGACTGGCTGCTGCGCCGTGGCAAATCGCCGAACATCGCGCGCAAGCTGCCGATCATCGCGGGTCTGCTGCTGGCATCGACGATCATTCTCGCCAACTATGTCCAGAGCAACGTGGCGGTGATCGCGATTCTGTCGGTGGCGTTCTTCGCGCAAGGGATGGCCGCGCTCGGCTGGACGCTCGTGTCGGATATCGCACCCGAGGGCCTGCTCGGCGTGACCGGCGGCATCTTCAACTTCGCCGCGAATCTGGCGGGTATCGTGACACCGCTCGTGGTGGGCCTGAACGTCGCGGCGACCGGTTCGTTCGTGGGCGCGCTGGTATTTATCGGCGTCGTCGCGTTGGTCGGTGCGCTGTCGTACATCTTCATCGTCGGCGATATCAAGCGGATGGTGCTGGTAAATTAATTCTTCCCGCTCAGCCTCGTTTCATCTGACGATCGCTGTTTCGTTCGAATCCCCGGTTGTCGTCGCAGTGCGGCGGCAA
The DNA here is from genome assembly GCF_014397665.1 of Paraburkholderia sp. UCT2. NCBI lineage: Bacteria > Pseudomonadati > Pseudomonadota > Betaproteobacteria > Burkholderiales > Burkholderiaceae > Paraburkholderia > Paraburkholderia sp. UCT2. Next base: position 8,270 of record NZ_VZQO01000040.1, on the reverse strand, counting down.
GCGAGGATTTTTGCGTTTGGGGCCGGTTCCTGGCATCCAGGTTATACGATGTCTTATCGCGCCGGTGTGACCCAGCAAGACTTGCCGGGGTGCAGGGTAAACCATCTTGTATGACATCCCATCAATGAGGAGAATGGCTTCAACATAAATTCCGAGTCGTATCTTCAAACCATTGGAGGAGACATGAGGACGGGATTGTTGGCGATTGCACTGGCATGCATGACGGTTGCGGGCTGCGGCGGTGGTGGGATACCGAACAGTGATTCCGACGCGACGGCCGCGCCCGAGTCGGCCGCGCCCGCGAAGCCGGCGTCTTCACCGAGCGTCAAGACGACGTTCAGCGTCGCGGAGTTCGGCGCAAAAGGCGACGGTTCGACGGACGACACCGCCGCGATCCAGAAAGCACTGAATGCCGCGAGCGCCGCAAAGGGGACGGTCGTATTTCCGCAGGGCACGTTCATGACCGGCGCGCTGTTCGTCGGTTCGAACACGACCTTGCAGATCGATGAAGGCGTGACGCTGAAGGCCATCCAGGCGCAGAGCTGGTGGAATATCGAAACCACCATCGCGTCCGGCGCGACGAACGGTTTCTCTCCCGATGGTCTTTCGCTGTACCCGCAGGTGCCGACCCGCGTGCAGGGCATCGAGATGAACTGGGCATCCGCGATCATCAACGTTCGCGACGCCGACAACGTGACGATCACCGGCAAGGGCGTGATCGACGGCAACGGGCAATCGTGGTGGTCGCACTATTACGCCGATGGCACGACGTTCCATTCGTCGCTGGGTGTCACGTGGGCGCTGAACTGGGACGAGCAGCGGCCGCGCGGAATCGAAACGTACAAGTCGACGAACGTCACGATCAAGGACGTGACCGTGCAGAATTCGCCGTTCTGGACCATCCACCTGTGCTACTCGGACCAACTGCATCTCGACGGCGTCCACGTCTACAACTTCCCGACGGCAGCGACCGGCATCATGCCGAGTACCGACGGCATCGACATGGACTCGTCTACGAACATTCTGGTCGAGAACGCGGATATTGTCGCGAACGACGATGGCTTCGTCATCAAGTCGGGCCGTGACGGCGACGGGCTGCGCGTGAACAAGCCGACAGCGAACGTCGTGATCCGCAACTCGACGGTGCGCGCCGGCGCGACTGCGTTTACGATCGGCAGCGAAACCTCGGGCGGCGCGAACAATATCGAGGTGTCGAACATTCAGGTCTCGCCGCTGACCGCGCAGATCAACAGCAACGTCGGCTACAAGACGGGCGGGCCGGCTGTCTACAGCGTGTTCGTGTTCAAATCCGCGCCGACGCGTGGCGGCGTGATGGAAAACGTCTATATCCACGACATCAACGTCGACGACGCGTACTACTTCATGCAAGGCAACGAAAACTGGCCGGCCGGCGGCACGGTGCCGGCCACGTTCGGCACGACGTATGTGGAACCGCCGTACTGGCCGTCGATTCTCGTGATGCCGGCCAACGCGTCGGACGGCTATCCGATTTTCCGCAACTTCAGGTTCGAGAACATCAGGATGAAGCACGTCGAGAGCGCGGTGTTCGGCGTCGCGGGTTATACGATCGCGGGTGAAGCGGAAAAGGGCCGGTTTACCAATTTCACGTTCAACAACGTGAACATCACGGCAGTCAAATCGTCGGGCACCTCCGTGAGCGCCGGTTCGATCGCCAATGCGGGCAACTGGACCTTTACCAACAGCACGATCAAGAACGCCGCAGGGGCAAACCTCGTGCCGACGTTGGCGACCACGTCGACTGCCGTCACCGGTTTGCCGGGACAGTAAATGGTTGAACGCGCTGCGTTTCTCGAAGCGATAAAAAGCGGGATGTGGCTTTCGCTACATCCCGTTTCCTTTTCAGCCGGTCGCCTCGCAACCGGCGTCAATCGTCCTTCTTCACGAACCGCAAGATTCGGGCGTCGCCTCGACGTCAACGATGATCCCTGCCTGCAGGTCAATCAGATAATTGGTCGAGTAGGCGAAGAACGGCAAGCCACCCTTGGCGGCTGTCCAGCTCGCGGCGGGATCCGTCAGAGATATCCTCTTTCGAGAGGTCGATTTCTCTGCCATCTCCGCCGCTTCGGTGCCCGCTGGATTCGCTTCTTCCAATGCTTCCAGATATTCGCGCACTGCACGGCTTTGTCCCTTGACGCAACCCCAGTCGATGGGTCCAGAACCCGGGGAACACCGCGTGCAGAGCTCGCGTCGGCTCTGATGATGCTTGCGTCAATCGCGGATCCTTCACCCTTTACGAGCCCTTCGGACATGCATCGACCCAGCACCGACTCGAACACATGGCGTAGTACATCGCTATCGCGGAAACGACCGTGGCGGTTCTTGGAGAATGTCGAGTGTTCGGGTACGGCGTCCTCCAGGCCCAGGCGACAGAACCATCGATACGCCAGGTTCAGATGCACCTCTTCGCATAGCCTGCGCTCGGACCGGATGCCAAAACAGTAGCCGACGATCAACATGCGGATCATGAGCTCCGGATCAATCGACAGCCGACCCATCGGACTGTAGAACGGCGCGAGATGCTGGCGTAGACCGCGCAGATTGAGGAAGTGATCGATGCCTCTCAACAGGTGTTCGCGTGGGACGTGATTGCCGATGTTAAACGAGTAAAAGAGTTTGTCCTGTCCGCTGCCCAGTTGCCCCATCATGACGAATCGCTCCCGTCGATCGATGTCTTCCAGGATACCGAACATTCCGAACCACGGGCGACTTTTTCAACACAATCCACCCGCAAACCGGACACTCGCTGGCGTTGCCGGATAGCCGTTCGTCACCGGAAACGCCGCAGTCTACTGCGGCTTCAGTAAGCCGCTGAGCGCCAGAGCGACGGTCTTCGTAGCCCGCCTCAGATCTTCTATCGCCACTCGCTCGTCCGCCCGGTGTCCGTTTGCCTCAAGGAGTGTGCGAGGTCCGGCTCCGTAGATCACGGTCGGCACACCGGCTTCGCAGTACAAGCGGGCATCGGTATAGAGCGGCACACCTTCCGCCGTAATCTCCGTCTGGATCGTGACGCGAGCCGCCGCCTGCAATGCGGCGACGAGCCGCTCCGCGCCGGGCAACTGCCTCATCGGTGAGGCGATCAGTACCTCGCGGAATTCGACGCTGATGCCGGGCAGCCCGGCGACAGCGTGCCGCACGACTTCCTCCACGCGCGTTCGCGCGGCAGCCGCGTCTTCCTCCGGCGTCACGCGCCGATCGAGCCGCAGGGTCACCAGATCGGGCACGACGTTGGTATTGATGCCGCCTTCGATCAGCCCCACTACGAGTGTCGGATGTTCGATTCCGGTGGTCGCGGAGCGAATCGTGGCCAGTTCCGCGCGATGCGCATAGAGCGCCTGCAACACCGCCGTGGCCGCCTCAAGCGCGTCGTGTCCGGTGTCGGGGCGAGCGGCGTGCGCGGACTTGCCGCGCACGCTGACTTCGAGATGCACGCAACCGTTGTGAGCGGTCGTGATCGCATACGAGAAGCCGGCGCAAATCGCGAAGTCGGGCTTTACGATGCCGTTCGCAAGCAGCCAGCCGGGACCCAGCAAGCCGCCGCTTTCCTCGTCGTAGGTCAAATGCAGTTCGACCGTGCCTTGCAGCGGGGCAGCCGTCTCGATCAACGCGCGCAATGCGAAAGCGTACGTGGCGAAGTCGGACTTCGAGACTGCCGCGCCGCGTCCGATCATATAGCCGTCCCGGATCTCGGCGCCGTAAGGATCGCTCGACCAGCCCTCGCCGGGCGGCACGACATCGCCGTGTGCATTCAGTGCAATCGTCGGGCCGTCGCCGAAGCGATGCCGAACGACCAGGTTGGTCACACTGATCATGCCAGCCTGAACGACAGCGTCTGCCGGCACGACGTGTCGCTCGACTTCAAAGCCGAGCGCTTCTAGCGCGCGGGCGGCCAGATCGGCGTGACCAGCACAATCGCCGGGCGGGTTGTCAGAGGGCTCGCGAACGAGGGCGGCCAGAAATTCGACTTCAGCGTCGAAACGATCGTCGACCGCTTCCAAAAGGGCTTGCGTGGTCATTCGGTCCATCAGTTCCGTGATGAAGGGGCGTAAAACGGCTGACGCGGCGGCGTTTCAGCAAAATAGTCGGTGTAAAAGGCCTTTACATGAGGGAACACGGCGGTGCCCAGTTCCCGTTCCGCCTGCTTCACCTCGTTGCGCGGCTTCGCGAGAGTCTGTTCGATCTCGTTGAGGATCGCATCGCGATCCACGCGCGTGAACCGGCCATCCCGGTACACCACTTCGCCGGCAATCATCACGGCATCGACAGCATTGGTCTTGGCGCGCTGCATGAGCGCATCGAGCATCGGAATATTATCGTCCTGATACGGATACGTGGCGGTCTTCCAGTTCATCAGCACCAGATCGGCCAGGCGTCCGGTTTCCAGGCGCCCAATTTGTGCGTCGAACGGGGTGGTTCGAGCGCCATCCTCAGTGGCCATTTTCAGTATTTGTGGGCAGGTCGGCACGTCGTCGTCCATTCCCGTCGTGCGGTGTACCCGTAGTGCGAGGCGCATCTCCTGCAACATGTCGCGGTCATCGTTGATACCCGCTTCATCGAGCCCCATGCCGACCGTCACACCGTATCTGGCGAACGCATTCAAGGGTGCCACGCCACTGCGCAAACGGAGATTCGAACTGCAGTTATGGCAGATGCAGGTGCCGGTATGCGCGACCATTTCGATGTCTGCTTCCGTTAGCCACACGCCATGGCCGAGGGTTAGCGACGGACCGAGCAGACCGAGATCGTTCAGATGCGCGACCGCCGTCTTGCCGGTCCGGCGGCGCGCGTATTCCTTCTGATAGGCGGTTTCGAGCAAATGCATATGCATCGGTACGCCGGCTTTGTCGGCGCGCTCCTTGATGGTAAGCAGTGTCTCATCGCTACACCAGTGCAGGTTGGCAGGTGCAAGCTGAATCCGGGTCAGCGATTGGCCTTCGTTGTCCTGCGTGAGCATGTCGAACAACTGCAGATGATCGGCCAGCGGGACCTGCTGCGCTTTCAGATGCGCAGCGACCTTAGGTCCGATGTCGGCCGGCAGGCGTTCGACGAAGTCTTCGTCGGCTTCGTAGACGAGCAGATTCTGCTCGCGCACGGCGAAGCTGTACGACGCGCGCATACCGATGTCCCGATACGCCTTCAGGACGCCTGAAGCGGCTTCATGTATCGACGACAGCGGACCAGGCCGCCAACCGTGGATGTGCTGCACGGTGGTAATGCCGGACGCAATCATTTCGAAGGCGGAGTACAGGGTATCGAGGTAAAGATCGATCTCGCGCGTACCCATCCGGCTCGCAAACCACAGTTCCAGCGCGTAGTCCGAAGAGCCGTGTTGCAGCGGCGTCAGGCCGACGTGATGGTGACTGTTGACGAAGCCAGGCAGCAACACCGTATCGGGCGAGCCGAGGCGCGGCGCGTTCGGATACTTTGCGATCAGCTGCTGCGCATCGCCGATCTCGACTATTACGCCGTCGCGTTGATACAGCGCGCCGTCGCGGATGACCTCTGCGGTGTGCCGGTCGGCGACGCCCTTGACGATCCAGCCAGCGACAATCAATGTTTCGGACATGGTTGCTTTTACCTGAATAGAGGAGAGTTTCAGAACGACGGTGTGTCGTATAGATCGATACGCCGATGGTCGAAGTAAGACAGCTTTTCGCGGGTCGCCGCGATCTCTGCATGCGCGAGCGTCGCGCTGACGATGCCAGGTCCTTCGTTGCCGGGCCGGCGGGCGAGTACAGCGCCGTCGGCGGCAATCACACACGACTCGCCACTATCTTCCCTGCCGGACTATGTCGGGCGATATGGATGAGAGTTCATATTGGCCCAACGATTGCACGCCTCAGAACAGAAGCGCCGCTCCGATTACCCAACATAGTTTCGTGACCCTACAGGCTGTTCAGAAAGGCGAGCAGTTGGTCCGTCGGGCAGAAGCGTCCCGCCTTGCCGCGTAATGGCGACATCTTCGCAAGGGCCTGTTCCTTCATTGCAAGCGTTGCCTCGAGATAGATCTGCGTTGTTTCTACCGATTCGTGTCCGAGCCACAGTGCAATCACTGAACGAGGAACGCCCGATTGAAGAAGGTCCATGGCAACCGTATGCCTCAAGCAGTGGACGGTGATCCGCTTCGTGTTCAAGGAGGGACACATTCTTGACGCCGCTTCTCTATGCTTGTTTATCAGGTACTGGACGCCATGGACACTGAGACGTCCTCCCCTGGCGCTCGGGAACAGCACATCACCATCACCGCGCTGCGGCTCGCGCAACCAGGATTTCAATACGGCGCGCGTAGACTTCGTGATCGGCGTGCAGCGCTCCTTGCGTCCCTTGCCGATTACGCGCACATGAGCGCCGGCACCAAGAACGAGATCCTCGCGTTTGAGTCCAGTCATCTCGGATAAACGCAGGCCGGTCTGCGCAGCCACCAGCAAGAAGGCATGATCACGTCGGCCGGACCAGGCACGTTGATCGGGCGCGGCAAGGAGTGCGTCGATCTCCGGGCGAGTCAGGAAGTTGACGAGCGTGTGGGTGAAGCGCTTGCTGGGAATGGCTAGCACGCGCTGGATCTGCGCAGAATACTCCGGCACTTCGAGAGCTAGGGCGCGAGAGTCGATAAAAGGCGCGATGAATCTCGCTGTTGTCCAGCCGGTTCCCCCTATTGGAAGCGAATACGTAGGATGACACGGTTCGCCCGGCCCAATAACGTTCTCGCCGTGCAATGTAGGCGGCAAGTACTTTGCAGGTCGAGACATGTAAAGGAACGAGTCTCGACTTGCCGAACTTGGTGCCGCAGATCGTCAACACTCCTGTCTTCAAATCAACGTCTTCAAGTTCAAGGTTTCTGACTTCGCCCAGACGCATACCCGTTACGCTGAGGAGCCCGAACAGGCAATGATAGGTTCATGGCTGCAGTTCATCGCGTTGGAACCTGCATGGCATTTGAAGCGCCGCGTCCAGCAGCGCTCGAATCTCACCATCCGAATATAGATATGGTCGTGCCCGCGTCGGCCGAAAGGGAAGCAGGCCTTGCGCTGGGATCTCGGTGCGTGGATCGGTTGCACTGCGATAGCGCGCGAACATACGGACAAAGCCCAGCCTCTGCGCCCAGCTTGCGGGTCGCTGCCATGATGGTTGCTGAGCCCATTCGAGAGCGAGCGATTGCGTGATGTACGAGGCGCGGCGTCGTTCCATGAACGCGACAAAGTCGCGCAATCCCTTGTCTGCCTCATTCAGCTTGGATCCGAGGGCGCGTCTCACGGTAACGTACTCGTCGACCGCTTGCCGAAGCGTGTTCATCGCACACCTCCTGGCCATGGCACGGCCAGCGTTCGCAGCGCCTTGATATCGACCTTCGTGTAGATCCTCGTGGTCTGTGGATGCCGGTGTCCAAGGAATTCACCGATCTCGCCGAGCGACGCACCGTGGCACAGCATCTCGGTGGCCAATCCGTGGCGAAATTGGTGTGCTCCCATAGTCGGCGCGTCAATGCCGGCGCGCTGGAGCGAATGACGCACAACGGAGCCGACCGCACAGGCGCTCCGAAACCCGGTGAACGGAGCTCTTGAGCGCAAGAATACGCGCCGACAGAGGCCGGACGGTCGATCACGACTCAGATATGCGGCGATCGCCCTACCGACGTCAGCGGGCAAGGGCAATTCGTTGCACAACCCGCTGTTGTTGCGAACAGTCAGGCATCCCTCGGCCCAGTCGATGTCGTTGAGTTCGAGGAACGCTACTTCTCCGACGTCGCACGAATCTCACGATATGGCTCGCGCGCAAACGGGAGAGCGTGACCCGTTGGTTGCCGAAGCAGTCCTCCAGGAAACTGCCGACGAAGGGCACGTAGTTGCGAATCGTCGCTTCGGTCAGGGCGCGCGCTTCGCGCAAGTACGCTACGTAGGCCTTGATACAGCGCTCAATAGGCGACAGTTGGGAAACCGGTGTCTTCTCAGCGGGAATTACTTGCCTACTGCGTAGGAATTCCATGAGGTGTCCGAGGGCGGCGCGATCTCCGCGGCACAGTCGAACGATTCGCGCGCGATGTCGCAAATACCGTGTTGCATGGTCAGTGCAGATGCGGCGTGTTCCGACACCTGCGTGTTCAAGCCACCTGCTAAAGTCTGCTGCAATGCGCACTTGCCGATGCAGGGAATACGCACTGTATCCCTGATCACTCAGCGCTCTTGCAAATGAGGCGAGAAGCGTCGCAAGTGGCCCTTCAGGTGGTCGTGAGA
>NZ_VZQO01000039.1:0-73106 GCF_014397665.1 Paraburkholderia sp. UCT2 | reverse complement strand
GCGCAAAGGCGGGCAGGGTGGCCCGCGCGGGTCGACGCAAGCGCCGCTGGAGCAGGGGGCGCAGTCCGGGCGAGTCGTGCAGTCGGCGGCAGTCTCGCCCTCGGGGTCGTCCACGCCCTGCGCGCCGTCCGACCGGCCGCCGCGAAGTTCCGGCGACGGCCGCGCGGCATCATCGGCGGTCGTGCCCGCCACCGCAACAGTGACGCAACTCCGGGCGTTTGCCGACGGCCGGCCCCTCAACATTCCCGGCGCTGCCGCCGACCCCGCTCAGGAGACGCCGGATGGACTGTAACGAAGCTCGGCCGCTCCTCGATGCGAATGCCGATCACGAACTGCCGGCGCCCGATGCGCGCCGGGTCCAGCAGCATATCGAGAGCTGCGACGACTGTCGGCGCGCGAGCGACAACCTGCGCGCGCTGAGCGGCGCGCTGCGCGCGGCGCCGTATCATCGGGCGCCGCAGTCGTTGCGGGCGCGGATCGTGGCGGGCTTGCCCGGCGCGGTCGAGGGAGGAACTGCGGGGTTGGCCACGACGGCGGCGCCTGAAGATGCGGAGGAGGAGTCTACCGGCAGCGCTAGCGCCGGGATGACCGACATGGCGACGTACGAACCTCAGCGTCAGCGTCGCTGGGCGCGGCGGCCCGCGTGGGTCGACCGGTGGCTCAGTGGCTTCAGCGGTCCGGGTCGCTCGGGCGATTCACGCGGCCGGCTAATCGGCTTCAACGGACCGCATGCCGCCGGCGGCGCCAACCGCGTGGTCGCGCGCGGCGGTCTCGCGGTGCTCGTGATCGCGCTGTGTGCGGCCACCGCTGTCCTGACGCTGACGCTGCGCGGTCCCGCCGAATTCACGCTATTCACCGACGAACTCATCGAAAGCCATGTGCGCGCGCAGGTTTCCGGCCGCGACATCGACGTAATTTCGACCGACCGTCACACGGTCAAGCCATGGTTCAACGGTCGGCTCGACTATTCGCCGCCGGTCGAGGACCTCGCGGCGGCCGGCTTCGCGCTGGAGGGGGGCCGGCTCGACTACCTCGCGCACCAGCGGGTCGCGGTGCTCGTGTACCGCTACGGCAAGCACGTGATCGACGTGTATGTGTTTCCGCAGTCCACGACGCGTGGCATTGACGGCGCGGCGCCGGCATCGCTCGCCCACGACGGCTATTCGATCGCGCACTGGGACGCGGCGGGCATGACCTGGTGGGCGATCTCGGACGCCGCACCCGATGCGCTCAAGGGACTCGAAGCGGCGCTCAGAGCGCGTTTGCAGAGCGGCAGCCAGCGCACGGAAGCGGGTTGAGGGGCAAGAACGGCCCGACTTCCGCGACCCAGCCCCTAAGCTCTTGAAAACACATCCGATTCCGCCGCCGAATCGGCGGAATTCCTTGCAACCCGTCCCCATTCGGGTTAGACTCTTCGGCTTCTCACTTGCCGCACCGGTTCCGACGCCCGGGCGGCTTCTATCCAAAAGTCAGCACAAGGAGTGTGTAATGCGTCATTACGAAATCGTCTTTATCGTGCATCCCGATCAAAGCGAGCAGGTGCCCGCCATGATCGAGCGTTACAAGAGCACGATCACGTCGCACGGTGGTCAGATCCACCGCGTCGAAGACTGGGGCCGTCGCCAACTGGCCTACATGATCGAGAAACTCGCGAAGGCTCACTACGTCTGCATGAACATCGAGTGCGACCAGACCACGCTCGACGAGCTGGAACACGCATTCAAGTTCAACGACGCCGTTCTGCGTCACCTCATCGTCAAGATGAAGAAGGCCGAAACCGGCCCGTCGCCGATGATGAAGGAAGTGCAGCGCGAAGAAGCCAAGAAGTCGGCAGCAGCTCAGCCGACCGAAGCGCAGGCTTAAGACTCGTTATTTAAGCTGCCAGACACGCAGCGTCGCTTCGCTCACGTACACGAAGACATAAACAGGTACATGAACCGGCTGCAACTTACGGCGAGCGTCGTCGAACGCGAACCGGTGCGGTACACCCCCGCCGGCGTTCCGATTGCAAGCTGCACGTTGCACCACCGCACGGAAGTCGTCGAGGCGGGCATTGCCCGTCAGGTCGAACTGACCATGCAGGCGGTCGCCGCGGGCGAAGCGAGCGGTAAGCTCGAAAACTGTCAGATGGGCGTCGAAACGCTCTTCACAGGTTTTCTGGCTAAAAAGCACCGTAACGCGCGAACTCTGGTATTTCACATCACAGCATTGCAGGACATTGGAAAGGACTAATCATGCCCCGCCCGACTGGTAAGAAATTCGACAAGCGTCGTCAGCAACAGAACCCGCTCTTCAAGCGCAAGAAGTTCTGCCGTTTCACGGCTGCTGGCGTCGAGTACATCGACTACAAAGACATCGAAACGCTGAAGGACTTCATCGGCGAGAACGGCAAGATCACGCCGGCACGTCTCACGGGTACCAAGGCGCATTATCAACGCCAGCTGGACACGGCTATCAAGCGCGCACGTTTCCTCGCGCTGGTGCCGTACACCGACCAGCACAAGGCCTAACCCGACGACGCGATAAGGAGCATCCGAATGCAAATCATTCTTCTGGAAAAAGTCGTCAATCTGGGTAACCTCGGCGACATCGTGAAGGTCAAGGACGGTTACGCACGTAACTTCCTGATCCCGAACAAGAAAGCTCGCCGTGCAACGAAGGAAGCCCTCGCTGAATTCGAAGTGCGCCGCGCAGAACTCGAAAAGCACGCCGCTGAAAAGCTGGCAGCCGCTCAGGCTCAAGGCGAAAAGCTGGCAGGCCAGACCGTTCAGGTCAATCAGAAGGCTGGCGTCGACGGCCGTCTGTTCGGCTCGGTGACGAACGCCGACATCGCCGAAGCGCTCGGCAAGCAAGGCTTCGCAGTGGAAAAGGCGCAAGTGCGTCTGCCGGAAGGCCCGCTGAAGATGGTTGGCGAGCACCCGGTTCAGGTTTCGCTGCACACCGACGTTCTCGTCGATGTGACGGTGGCCGTGATCGGCGAGCACGTCTAAGCCGACCGCATCTAAGCATCAGGCAGGATCAGCCAGCGTATTGCTGGTGAAGAGCAGGGGCCGGGAAACCGGCCCCTGCTTTTTTTGTGCCCGACTATCTCTCGTCTATCCCCGTATTTGCGTTTTTTCCGCTCGCAGCCGTCGCCGGATTGCCCGATAATTCCTCCCCATGAACGCACCGTCCAAAGATCCCCAACTCGAGTCGCTGAAAGTCCCGCCGCATTCGATCGAAGCCGAGCAATCGGTGCTGGGCGGCCTGCTGCTCGATAACGCGGCCTGGGACCGCATCGCCGACTTCCTCGCGCAAAGCGACTTCTACCGCTACGACCACCGCATCATCTTCGAGCACATCGGCAAGCTGATTGCGGCCACGCGGCCGGCCGACGTGGTCACCGTCTACGAAGCGCTCGGCACTTCGGGCAAGGCGGAAGAGGTCGGCGGCCTCGCTTACCTGAACGCGCTCGCGCAGAACACGCCGAGCGCGGCCAACATCCGCCGCTATGCGGAAATCGTGCGCGACCGCGCGGTGCTGCGCCGGCTCGTGTCCGTCGCCGATGAAATCTCCGCCGACGCGTTCAACCCGCAAGGCAAGGAAGTCCGGCAATTGCTGGACGAAGCGGAATCGAAGGTGTTCTCGATCGCCGAAGACGGCGCGCGCGGCACCCAGGGCTTTCTCGAGATCGGGCCGCTGCTGACCCAGGTGGTCGAGAGGATCGACACGCTGTATCACACCGCCAATCCGAGCGACGTGACCGGCACGCCGACCGGCTTCGTCGATCTGGATCGTATGACCTCGGGCATGCACGGCGGCGAGCTGATCATCGTCGCGGGCCGTCCGTCGATGGGTAAGACGGCGTTTTCGATGAACGTCGGCGAATACGTCGCGGTCGAGTACGGACTACCCGTCGCGGTGTTCTCGATGGAAATGCCGGGCACGCAGCTCACGATGCGTATGCTGGGCTCGGTCGGCCGGCTCGATCAGCATCGCATGCGAACCGGGCGCCTGACCGACGAGGATTGGCCGAAGCTCACGCACGCGGTGCAGAAAATGAGCGAGGCGCAGATCTTCATCGACGAAACCGGCGGTCTGAACCCGATGGAACTGCGCTCGCGCGCGCGCCGGCTATCGCGCCAGTGCGGCAAGCTCGGACTGATCATCATCGACTATCTGCAGCTGATGAGCGGCTCGTCGTCGGGCGAAAACCGCGCGACCGAAATCTCGGAAATCTCGCGTTCGCTGAAGAGCCTCGCGAAGGAGCTCGACGTGCCGGTGATCGCGTTGTCGCAGCTGAACCGCGGTCTCGAGCAGCGGCCCAACAAGCGGCCAATCATGTCGGACCTGCGCGAATCGGGCGCTATCGAACAGGACGCCGACGTGATCCTGTTCATCTACCGCGACGAAGTGTACAACCCGGACAGCCCCGACAAGGGCACCGCGGAGATCATCATCGGCAAGCAGCGGAACGGTCCGATCGGTCCCGTTCGGCTCACTTTCCACGGCCAATACACGAAGTTCGACAACTTTGCGGGCGCGCAGAACTTCTACGGCGGCGAGTGACGCAAGGCGCCGTGGGCTGTTGTAACGGCGCTGTCGCGAGCGCGGCAATGATGGCGGAACGGTACAATATGGCGGTTTTATGTCAGCCATAACGTGACCCATTTCCAGGATCCCAATGTTCGGTCGATTCATGCCCACCGAGGGCAAGTTCTTTGAAATCTTCAATTCGCACGCAACGTGCATCATCTCGGCAAGCCGCGAACTCGAGCTCCTGATCGACAATCTGCAGGACGCCGAAACCCACAAGCAGAACGTACAAAAGGCCGAGAAAGCGGCCGACAAGCTCACGCACGAAGCCATCGACCTGCTGCACAAGACCTTCATCACGCCGCTCGACCGCGACGAGATCCACAAGCTGATCACGACGATGGACGACATCCTCGACCTGATGGAGGACGTCGCCACCGCGATCTCGCTGTATGACGTGCAAGCGGTCACGTCGGAGGCGAGCCAGCTCGCGCATATCTGCACGGCAACCTGCGAGCGCGTGCAGTTCGCGGTCAGCCTGCTGTCGGACATGAAGCAGGCGAGCCAGATCCTGAAGGCCTGCGAGGACATCGACCGGCTCGAATCGGAAGCCGACAGCGTGCTGCGCGCGGCGATGTCGAAGCTGTTCCGCGAGGAAGACGACGTCAAGGTCCTGATCAAGCTCAAGGCGATCTACGAGCTGCTCGAAACGATCACGGACAAGTGTGAGGATGTGGCCAACATCATCGAAGGCATCGTGCTGGAAAACGCATAATGCAATCGATACAACTCGCTATTTGGGTCGTCACCGGCCTGGTTGCCATTGCTTTGGTGTTCGACTTCATGAACGGTTTTCACGACGCGGCGAATTCGATCGCCACGGTCGTGTCGACCGGCGTGCTGAAGCCACAGCAGGCGGTGGCGTTCGCGGCGGCGTTCAACGTCATCGCGTATTTCGTGTTTCACCTGAAGGTGGCCACGACCGTCGGCAAGGGCACGATCGACCCGGACATCGTCGACCACTACGTGATCTTCGGCGCGTTGGTCGGCGCGATCGCGTGGAACGTAATCACCTGGGTCTACGGCATTCCGTCCAGCTCGTCGCACGCGCTGATCGGCGGCCTCGTGGGTGCGGCGCTCGCGAAGTCGGGCTGGGGATCGCTGAACTGGGATGGCCTGATGAAGACCGTCGCGTTCATCTTCATTTCACCGCTGCTCGGCTTCGTGCTCGGCTCGTTTTTCATGCTGCTGGTGTCGTGGCTGTACTTCCGCACGCCGCCTAGCAAGGTCGACCGTCGCTTCAGGCGTCTGCAATTGTTCTCCGCTGGCCTGTACAGCCTGGGTCACGGTGGCAACGACGCGCAGAAAACCATCGGCATCATCTGGATGCTACTGATCGCCACCGGCTTCGCGTCGATGAAGGCGGACGCGCCGCCGCTGTGGGTGATCGGCAGCTGCTATCTGTCGATGGGTCTCGGTACGCTGTTCGGTGGCTGGCGCATCGTGCGCACGATGGGCCAGAAAATCACGAAATTGAAGCCGGTCGGCGGCTTCTGCGCGGAGGCGGGCGGAGCGATCACGCTTTTTACCGCCTCGGCGCTCGGCATTCCCGTCTCTACCACGCATACGATCACCGGCGCGATCGTCGGAGTCGGCGCGACGCAGAAGCTGAGCGCGGTGCGCTGGGGTGTCGCCGGCAACATCGTCTGGGCCTGGATTCTGACGATCCCGGCTTCCGCGGTGCTGTCCGGCGGGGCCTGGTGGCTGGGCCACCACTTCCTGTAATCACCATGCGATGCATGGCCTGCGCTGCCGGGTTCGGCTGAGTTTGGCTGAACAGCACGCGCGGGCTTCGGCTACATGCCGCCCATGGCATCGCACCGGTGTCCCTACGCAGTTCGACTAAAAAGCGCGTTGCACGACGCGTTCAGATCAGCGGCGCATTCGCACCATCCATCGGAATGATCGCGCCCGTCACATAGCTCGCGCGGCGGCTCGCGAGGAACAGCGCCACGTCGGCGATTTCCTCCGGCTTTGCATAGCGCCCGAGCGGCATCCGGGCCTGGCCGCGCGCCAGCGCTTCGTCATTGCCGATGCCTTGCTGCGCCGCTTCCAGCCGGACCGCTTCCTCGACGCGCTCGGTCAACGTCGAGCCCGGATTGATCGCGTTGATGCGGATGCCATAGCGCGCGTAGTAGTGCGCGAGGCCGACGGTCGCGAGCATCAGCGCCGCGTTGGCCGCGCCGCCTGCGATATGGATGTCGCTCGCGACCTTGCCGCCCATGCCGATGATATTGACGATCGTGCCCGGCTCGGCACCGCCGTTGGCTTTCGCGCGCTCGGCCATACGGCGCAGCACTTCCTGCTGCGGATAGATATACGGGAAATACTTCGCTTCCATCGTCGCGCGGAATGCGTCGGCATCGAGCGTCTCGGGGTCGTACCGGCGCGCGGCGCCGGCACTGTTGATCAGCACGTCGATCGGGCCCACGGCGGTGCTGACTTCCTCGACGATATCGGCGGCGCTGTGCGCTTCGTGCAGGTCGGCGCGCGTGCGGTGCACGTGGAATCCTTCCTGTTTCAGCTGTTCGTAGGCGCGCGCAAGGTTGGCGGGGTCGCGCGACACGATCGCGACCTTCGCGCCTTCCTGTGCGAAGGCGCGCGCGCACGCGAAACCAATGCCTTTGCTGCCGCCGGTGATGAGCACTACCTTATTTTTGAGCCCGAGTTCCATGGTCGTTACCCGCCGTCGAAAGAATATCGATGACGATAGCAGATCACGGCGTCAGAAGTTGCCGTTCGCGAAACGGGCGATCGGGTCGTCGTTGCTTTGCGTGGGTGCGGGCACGCCGTGGGAAGCCGTCGACGCACGCATGAGCTGCACGGATCCAGTGCCTTCGGTCTGCTGCATCTGCCGCGCCTGGCGTTCCGCGATGGAGGCGGGTGGCGGCGGTTCGAATGCATCGGCGGCGGCGTCGATCGGGTCGGGCGAAGGTTGGGCAAGGGTGCGGGCGGTCGTCGCGGACTGCATCGGTTGAGCGGGCGAACGAGCGCCGCTTTCATACGTGCTCGCCTGAGCCGCGGGGACCATCGTCGCTGCCACGGCGCCCGCTGAGCGTGCCTGCAACTGCGCGGCGCCGAGGCCGGACGGCGGCGGCTCGAATTGATCGGCTTGCACGACGGGCGTGCCGCCGCCTGCACGGGTCGCCGGCGTCGCGCTCGCGACCGGCCGGGCCGTTGCCATCGACGGCGCGCTGGACAGCGCCGTCGGGCCCGCGTAGGTCGACGCTGCCGGAACTGCCACGGTTGTTGCCGTGCTCGTCGCCGCGACCGCAGCACCTCGCTCGGTTTGCGGCGCCGCAGCCTGATAGCTCGGCGTATCGAACGGCGCCGGCGTTGCCGCCGGTCCCGCCATCCGGCGGATGCCGTCGAAGCGCTTCGCCCAGTAGGGATTGGTCAGATAGTCGAGCCGCACGGTGCCGCCCGTCGATGGCGCGTTGACGAAGCGCAGCTTGCCCACGTAGATGCCGACGTGCGAATGCGCGCGTCCGGTCGTGTTGAAAAAGATCAGATCGCCTGGCGCGATTTCGTCCGGTTCGATCGATTCGCCGCGCCCGCTCATCTCGGCCGTCGTTCGCGGCAGGTTCACCGACGCCGCGCGCAGCACGACGTACCGCACGAGCCCGCTGCAATCGAAGCCGCTGTCGGGCGTATTGCCGCCCCAGCGGTAGGGCACGCCGACAAGACTCATCGCCTGAATGGAGATTTCCTCGCGGCCGATGCTGTGATCGACGAAGTGGGGAAAGCCGGGCGGCGGCGCGCGATAGGCGCCGTTCGCGACGACGCTGCCGCCTGACCCGCGCGACGTCTTCTGCGGCGCGCCGGCACAGGCGGCGAGCAGCAGGACGGGCAGCAGCGATAAGGCGAGTCGGCGCATGAAGACGGCACGGGCGGTAAGCGCCCATTTACTCACTGACGATGTCGGGATGGTAGCCGCCCAACAAGGCTGCGGCAAGAATTGTTGATAAATTACTTGAGGTTTGTGCGCTAAGTGTTGCCGGCGGGGAACGCCGGTGCAATAAAAAAGCCGCGTCCGGAACGAACCGGACGCGGCCTGCGATCAAACGCCGGAAAACAACCGGCAAACCTCTAGAGAATCTCCGACGCGTAGTCAGCGAGGCGCGAGCGCTCGCCGCGCGCCAGCGTCACGTGTCCGCTGTGCGCCCAGCCCTTGAAGCGATCGACCACATAGGTCAGGCCCGAACTGCCCTCGGTCAGGTAAGGCGTATCGATCTGCGCGATGTTGCCAAGGCAGATGATCTTCGTGCCCGGACCCGCGCGCGTGACGAGCGTCTTCATCTGCTTCGGCGTCAGGTTCTGCGCCTCGTCGATGATCAGATACTTGTCGACGAACGTGCGGCCGCGCATGAAGTTCATGCTCTTGATCTTCAGGCGCGAGCGGATCAGCTCCTGGGTCGCGGCGCGGCCCCATTCGCCGGCGGCGTCGTCGGTTTTCTGCAGCACTTCGAGGTTGTCGTCGAACGCACCCATCCACGGCTGCATCTTTTCCTCTTCGGTGCCCGGCAGAAAGCCGATGTCTTCTCCGACCGGCACCGTCGCGCGCGTCACGATGATCTCGTTGTAGCGCTTGTCGTCGAGCACCTGCGCGAGACCCGCCGCGAGTGCGACCAGCGTCTTGCCGGTGCCGGCCTGGCCGAGCAGCGTGACGAAGTCGATGTCCGGATTCATCAGCAGGTTCAGCGCGAAGTTCTGCTCACGATTGCGCGCCGTGATGCCCCACACGTTGTTCTTGTGGTGGCCATAGTCACGCAGCGTTTGCAGCAGCGCGGTCTTGCCGTTCAGTTCGCGCACCAGCGCATGAAACGCGGGCTCGCCGTTCTGCGGCTCCAGATAAACGAACTCGTTGACCAGCATCGATGCGCACAGCGGACCCGTCACGCGGTAGTACGTGGTGCCGGTTTTCGTGTCCTGCCAGCTTTCCATGCCCTTCGCGTGCCTGGTCCAGAAGTCTTGCGGCAGCGCGCGGATGCCCGTGTACAGCAGGTCGCTGTCCTCGAGCACCTGGTCGTTGAAGTAGTCTTCGGCGGGCAGACCGAGCGCATGCGCCTTGATGCGCATGTTGATGTCTTTCGACACCAGCACGACCTGGCGATCCGCGCGATCGCGCTGCAGCGCGCGCACGACGCCGAGGATCTGGTTGTCGGCCTTGCCTTCGGGCAGACCTTCGACCGGCTCGATCGCGGTCAGCCGGGTCTGGAAGTACAGCCGCCCGGACGCCTCGCGGCTGCCCAGACGCGCGAGCGAAATGCCGTCGGCCATGTCGCCCGCGTTCGCGACGAGCGCGTCGAGCGTGCGGCTCACCTGACGCGCGTTACGCGCGACTTCCGACATTCCCTTCTTGTGGTTGTCGAGCTCTTCCAACGTCATCATCGGCAGATAGACGTCGTGCTCCTCGAAGCGGAACAGGCAGCTCGGATCGTGCATCAGCACGTTGGTGTCGAGCACGAAAAGCTTCTGCACCTCGGCTGGCGTGGCGCCCGTGCCACGTTTCTTGCGCGTGGCGGCAGGGCTCGCTGCGGCGGGCGCGGCGGCTGTTTCGTCCGTGCGCTGCTTCGCGGCAGGCGCGCGTGCGACGACCGGCTGCGCTTCGGCCGCGTCGGCTTCGAGCTGCGCTCGCGCGGACGGAACCGGCTGCAACAGCGCGGCGGTCTGCCTCGCCTTGCGGCCGCGCGCGGGCGCGGGTTGCGCGGCGGGCGGCGACTCGACGGCGGGCACGGGCCACAACGTGGTGGCGGCGTTGGCAGCGTGCGCCATCGGTGTGGCGACATTGACGCGGCCGTAATCGGCCGACTCTGCGGATTCCCCTTCACGCGCCTGTTTTTTCGCGGTGGAGCGCGCGGGCGTGACGGCTTTGGCCTTGTATTCGTCAGGCGACAAAAGATTGCCGAGCTTGTTGGGGGGAGTAGGCAAAGGCATGGTTTCCCTCGGAATGATCGGGTCACATATCGTGCGCCGCCCGTCGCATTCTGACGATGCCCTCATGGGACATCGAGTTTGCGCGAGGAGGCGCGCATTCGGTCTAGAGATGCCGGTTCGCCTGGTTTTCGATAGGCTCCTTGACGGAAGCGCGTGAACCAATGAACGAACGGTCGCGCGCAATTAAAAAAGCCGCCGCCCCGGCATTCGGGGCAAGCGGCTCGACGATGATGCTCACGTTGCGCCTCACGCTCCGAACGGCACCGGTGGATCCGGTCAGGCGGCCGTCAGGGCTGGCGCAGCGGAGAACAATGTGGGGTGGACAGGCACTCATTGCGGGCCAATATAACGCGCATCAAAGCGCTTGTACAGCCTCCAGAATGTCGTCGACGTGGCCCGGCACTTTAACGCCGCGCCACTCCCGGCGCAGCACGCCATCGGCGTCGACGAGGAACGTGGAGCGCTCGATGCCCCGTACCTCTTTGCCATACATTTTCTTCATTTTGATGACGGCGAAGAGGGCGCACAGCGTTTCTTCCGGGTCGGAAATCAGCGGGAAGGGCAGTTCGAGCTTAGCCTTGAAGTTGTCATGCGAACGCAGGCTGTCGCGCGACACGCCGATCACTTCCGCGCCGGCTTTCTTGAACTTCGGATACAGATCGCGGAACTGCAACCCTTCGGTCGTGCAGCCCGGCGTGTTGTCCTTCGGGTAGAAATACAGCACCACCTTCTTGCCCCGCAGCTTTGACAGCGTGATTTCGCCGCCCGTCGCGGCGGCGGTGAAGTCGGGGATGGGTTGGTCGACTGCGATGGACACGAGATTCTCCGGTTATTGGGGCTGGCGTCGCTAGGTGCCGCGGCGTCGGCCGGTCTGTCGTCGAGGTTGTTGTTGTTCGGGAATACGGTCGGCGCGCGGTTGTCCGATCGTCAGACCCGGCAAGGAAGCGGGTAACAGGCGGGGCGCGCCTTCTAACGACTCCCGCGTCGCGGGCCTTCAGGGCTGGACGATCAGTTCGCCGGAGCGTCCCGGAATCTCGCCCCACGCGACAGGGTACGATGGCAGCGTGTCGCGGTCTAGCGTGGCGTAGTAATCGCCCATCGTCGCGAACGTGTGGCCCTGGGCGCGCCAGCCTTCGAGCAACTGTTCGAAAACCGGCGCGAGTTTCTGTCCTTCGAGTTCCGCGTGTAGCGTGAACACCTGGTCGTGCGGATTTTTTTCAGTTTGTTTCAGCATCCACGCGGCGACGTTGTGCGTATCGACACCATCGACACCGAGCACTTCGTCGAGCGTCGGGAGCGTGGTCGGCATCTGCACGTGCTTCAGCGTCCTGCCGTCGACCACCGGCAGATATGGCGAGTGGCCGCGGCCGTCGGAAGCGTAGCGCATGCCCCACGCGTCGATCTGCTCGAACGCGTGGCCGTTCATCTGCCAGCCCGCGGCGCCGTGCGTGACGGGCGGCGCGCCGAATATCTCGATGAACCGCGCGTGGCTTAGCTGCATCTGCGCGACGGTCCACGCGCGATCTTGGGCGCGCACGTTGTCCTGCCAGTACACGTGATCCCACGTATGGATGCCGCACTCGAAGCCGGCTTCGTGGATCGCGCGCATCTCGGCCGCGGCCTTCGCGCCGATGTCCGGACCGGGCAGCAGCACGCCGTACATCAACTGCCTGACGCCGTAATGCTCGACCACCGACGTGCGCGACACCTTCTTCAGAAAGCCCGGCCGCAGCACGCGGCGCATCGCCCAACCGGTGTGGTCGGGCCCGAGGCTGAACAGGAAGGTGGCGCGGGCCTTGAAGCGGTCGAAGATGCGCGCGAGATTCGGCACGCCTTCGCGGGTGCCGCGCAGCGTGTCGACGTCGATCTTCAGGACGATGCGAGCCAAGGACGCGCCCTTATTGCTGTTCGACGAGTGCGCGGGCTTCCGCGACGTGGCCGCGATACGCTTCGAAAATCTTGCGCAGCGCTTCGTCGAAAGTCGACGTGGGTGCCCAGCTAAGTTCCTTCTTCGTGTTGTCGATCTTCGGCACGCGGTTCTGCACGTCCTGATAGCCGTTGCCGTAGTACGCGCCCGACGACGTTTCGACCAGTTGCACCTTCCTGGCCGAGTCCGCGTATTCGGGGAATTCGGCCGCGAGTGCCAGCATCTTGTGCGCGAGCTCACGCACCGAGAAGTTGTTGATCGGGTTGCCGATGTTGTAGATCTTGCCGGTGGCGATGCCGTTCCTGTTCTCGATGATCTTCATCAGGGCGCTGATGCCGTCGTCGATGTCCGTGAACGCGCGCTTCTGCGCGCCGCCATCGACGAGGCTGATGTTCTCGCCGCGCACGATGTGGCCGAGGAACTGCGTGACCACGCGCGAGCTACCTTCCTTCGGCGTGTAGATCGAGTCGAGGCCCGGGCCGATCCAGTTGAACGGACGGAACAGCGTGAAGTTCAGGCCTTCCATGCCGTAGCCCCAGATCACGCGGTCCATCAGCTGCTTCGAGCACGCGTAGATCCAGCGCGGCTTGTTGATCGGGCCGTACGACAGCTGCGATTCTTCCGGATCGAACTGCTCGTCCGTGCACATGCCGTAGACCTCGGAGGTCGACGGAAACACCAGATGCTTGCCGTACTTGACGGCTGAACGCACGATCGGCAGGTTCGCCTCGAAGTCGAGTTCGAACACGCGCAGCGGCTGCTTCACATACGTTGCGGGCGTGGCGATCGCGACGAGCGGCAGAATCACATCGCACTTCTTGACGTGATATTCGACCCATTCCTTGTTGATCGTGATGTCGCCTTCGAAGAAGTGCATCCGCTCATGATTGACGAGGTCGCCGAGACGTTCGGTCTGCATGTCCATCCCGAACACTTCCCAGTCGGTGGTTTCGAGAATGCGTTTGGACAGGTGATGGCCGATGAAGCCATTCACACCCAGAATCAGGACTTTTTTCATGAATGAGATTGGATGAGCTGGGCGAATTCCGCCGGACTGACGGCAGACTCACCGCCATCGTGCTGGTGCCGCAATTCGTGGATGTTGATCGCGCGGCCGTCGCCGCAGATCGCGAAAACGGCATTATCGCTTACGTGCAGGCCCGGGGGCAAATCCGAGCGGAGCGCGCCGGGCGCGGCCAGACGCGCGCGCGCGACGATGAAACGGCGCCCGTTCAGCTCGGTGAAAGCGCCCGGATACGGCGGCGCGACCGCGCGGATCAGGTTGTAGACCTGTTGCGCGGACTGATTCCAGTCGATGCGGCCGTCTTCCGGTTTGCGCCCGCCGTAGTAGCTGCCATGCGCGAGATCGTTCGGCAGATGCGGCGCCTCGCCCGCGAGCAGCGCCGGCAGCACGCGCCACAGCGTTTGCTCGGCGGCGACCGTGACCTTGTCGAAGACCTGCGCGGCGGTGTCGTCGGGCAGGATCGGCACCGGTGTTTGCGCAATGATCGCGCCGGCGTCGGGCTTCGCGGCCATTTCGTGCAGCGTTGCGCCGGTTTCGCTTTCGCCGTTGAGCACCGCCCAGTTGGTCGGCACGCGGCCGCGATACTTCGGCAACAGCGAGCCGTGCATGTTGTAAGCGCCCCGTGCGGCGATCGCGAGCAGGTCGAGCGGCAACATGTGGCGGTAGTAGAACGAGAAGATGAAGTCCGGCCGCGCGGCGCTCACCGCGGCGCGCAGTTCGGGGCTCTTCGGATCGGCCGGCGTGACGACGGCAATGCCGTGCCCGGCTGCCACCGATGCGACGCTGCCGAACCAGATGTTCTCGCTCGGGTTGTCTTCGTGGGTCACGACGAGCGCGACCTCGACGCCGCGCGCGAGCAGGACCTGCAGGCAGCGCACGCCGACGTTGTGATACGCGAATACGACGGCGCGCGGCTTCATGGATGGTGTCCCTGGTCGGCGACCGGCACCGGCTGCACGCCTTGCACGACGGTCTGACGCGGCGCTTCGGCGACGGCCCCGCCGTCGCGTTGCTCGAGAATGGTCTGCACCAGATAACGCGGCCGCGCACGCACCTGCTGATAGATCCGGCCGATGTATTCACCGAGCAGGCCGAGCGCGAAGATGATCACGCCGAGCAGGAAGAACGTGATGGCGAACAGCGTGAACACACCTTGCACTTCCGCGCCGATGATGAAACGGCGAATCAGCAGCAGGACGAACAGCGCCGCAGACCCTAGCGACAGGATCACGCCGATGAACGACAGCCATTGCAGCGGCACCACCGAGAAGCCGGTGACGAGGTCGAAATTCAGACGGATCAGCGAGTACAGCGAGTACTTCGACTCACCGGCGAAGCGTTCCTCGTGCGCGACCTCGATTTCCACCGGATTCTGCGCGAACGTGTACGCGAGCGCCGGGATGAACGTGTTGATTTCGCCGCAGCGGTTGATCGTATCGACGATATGGCGGCTGTAGGCGCGCAGCATGCAGCCCTGGTCGGTCATCTTGATGCGCGTGATGCGCTCGCGCAGATGATTCATCGCGCGCGACGCCTTGCGGCGCCACAGGCTGTCCTGGCGCTGCCGACGGATCGTGCCGACGTAGTCGAAACCTTCGCGCATCTTCGCGACGAGCTTGCCGATTTCCTCGGGCGGATTCTGCAGGTCGGCGTCGAGCGTGATCACGATGTCGCCGCGCGACTGCTCGAAGCCCGCGAGAATCGCCATGTGCTGGCCGTAGTTGCCGTTCAGCAGGATCACGCGCGTGGTGTCGGGGCGCGCGCGGAACTGCCCGGCGAGCAGCGCCGCGGATTTGTCGCGGCTGCCGTCGTTGATGAAGATGACTTCATAACCGGTGCCGAGCGCGTCGAGCGCCGGATAGAGGCGCGCGAACAGCGCGGCCAGTCCGGCTTCCTCGTTGTACACCGGAATGATGATCGACACTTCCGGTGCGACGGCGCGATGTTCCGAATAAGTCATGTCCGCTTATTTTCCGTAGTGTTCGCAAATTTCGTTGACCGCGCGGCACACGCGCTCGACGTCGCCTTCGTTCATCAGCGTGAAGAGTGGCAGCGTGACGGTGGTGGCGCCGAAGCGCTCCGCGTGCGGGAACATGCCTTCCTTGAAGCCGCGCGCGCGGTACAGGGAAAACAGGTGCAGCGCCGGGTAGTGCACGCCCGAGCCGATGCCGCGCTCCTTCAGCTCGCCCATGAAGCCGGCGCGGTCGAGCGACAGTTTTTCGAGCGGCAGCGTGATCTGGAACATGTGCCAGTTGCTGTTTTCGAAGTCCGCGGGCGGCAGGCCGACGCCGAGCCGAACGGCCGCGCCGCCTTCGAATTGCGCGAAGTACGCGCGCACGAGCTTCTTGCGCTGCGCGATGAAGCGCTCGAGATGCGGCAGCTGGCCGAGGCCGACACGCGCGGCGACGTCGGTCAGGTTGTACTTGCCGCCGAGCACGTCGCAGTCCATGCCGTCGAAGCCGGTGCGCGTGATGCCCTGCAGCCGGTACTTCTGCGCGAGCACCGCTTCTTCCTCGTTGTTCAGCACCAGCGCGCCGCCTTCGACCGAGGTCAGGTTCTTGTTCGCGTGGAAGCTGAACGACACGATGTCGCCGAGCTTGCCGATGCGCTCGCCATTCCAGGTGGAGCCGAACGCCTGCGCGGCGTCTTCGATCACGCGCAGCTCGTGCGCGCGGGCGATCCCGTACAGACGGTCCATGTCGACCGGCAGGCCCGCCAGGAACACCGGCAGCAACGCCTTGGTGCGCGGCGTGAGCGCTTTTTCGAGCAGGTCGAGATCGATGTTGCGCGTGATCGGGTCGATGTCGGCGAACACTGGCGTCGCGCCGGTTTCGAGGATCACGTTGCAGGTCGACACCCAGGTGGCCGGCGTCGTGATCACTTCGTCGCCGGGACCGACGCCGGCGATGCGCAGGCCGATTTCGAGCGTCGCGGTACCGGAATTGAAGGTGCGCACCGGGCGGCCGCCGCAGAACTCGGACAGCGCGGCCTCGAACTTCTGGTTCTGCGGGCCGGTGGTGATCCAGCCGGAACGCAGCACGTCGGCGACGCCCTGGATCGTTTCCTCGTCGATCTCGGGTTTGACAAACGGCAAAAACGGGACTTGTGACTGGCTCATGAATGCATCGCTCGATTGAAAGGGGCGCGGCCCGACGGGCGCGAAGTAAACCACAAACTACCCGCAAACCCAAGGCCGCGGCTTAAAAAACGCAACCGCTCAGCTTACCGCGGCCTACCTTACGTCACGCTTAGGCGGCGCGTGTGCCGCGCCGGTTCCTACGCGGGGCGCCGCGCCTAGCTGCGCGCGAGCACGACCACGCCGACGAGAATGATGCCGATGCCGACCAGCTTCTGCACCGACATCACTTCGCCGAACAGGTACCACGCGGCGATCGCGTTGACGACGTAGCCCAGTGACAGCATCGGATAGGCGATCGACACGTCCACGCGCGAGAGCCCGATGATCCACACCGCCACGCTGATCACGTAGCAGGCGAGCCCGCCGATGATCGGCGGCTGGGTTGCCAGCTTGAAGCCGATGGGCAGGATGTTCGCACGGGTGAATTCGAAGTGTCCAACGGCATTCGTGCCGGCCTTGAGCAGCAGCTGCGCGCCGGCATTCAGCGTGACGCCGGCCAGGATGCAGAACAGGGAAATCGGGTTCATCGAACGGTCTGGTTCTCGAAAGGGTTAGGGCTTTGCCGCGGGCGTGGAGACGGGGGCCGGCGTGGCCGATGCCGCGGGCCTCACTTCAACGGCTGCCGAGGCGGCGTTAGCGGGGGTAGCGGGCGCTGCTGCCGCCGCTGCGGCCGGGGCGGCGGCAGCAGCGTCGGCGAGCGGCTTCATCACCACCACGCGGCGCGGATCGCGCGCGATCACCTGCATCGGCACGCCTTGCTTGACGAGGCGCTCGTAGGTCGGCGGCGGGATCAGCGCGAGCGCGTAGGGATCGGCCTTCCAGCGCTCGATCCACGCGTCGACCGTCGGCACCCATTTTTGCGGCTCGACGGACACGCCGAATGCGAGCTCGTCCGGGTGGGCGACCATGATCATCGTGTGGCCGATGTAGAACGGCAGCGTGTGGTCGAGCACGCCGACCGAGTAGAACGGCGTGTCGGGCGGCAGCTTCGCGAGCTCGGCCTTGATCGCGGGCGCGAGCGGCGCGCCGGAGCTCAGGCGCCCGAACACGTCGTGGCCGGTGCCCGCGATGGTGCCGAGCAGCAGCCAGCCCGCGCCGAACGCGGCGAGGCTGCCGAGACCGACTCGCGCGTTGGCGCCCACGCCGCCCTGGCCGCGGCGGTTCAGCCACAGCGCGAACAGCGTGAGCACGAACGCGACGGCGAGCGCGGCGAGTACCCACACGCGGTATTCGGCATACAGCTCGGCTGGATTGCGCGCAGTGCCGAAGCGCGGCAGGAACAGCGCCGCGAACGCGGCGACCACGAAAAACAGCGCGTAGCCCGCCAGATGCCGGCGCAGCTGCTCGCGCGTGACGAGCGGCAGATACATGCCGATCAGCATGGCGATCGGCGGCGCGATCGGCAGCGTGTAGGACAGCAGCTTCGAGTGCGACGCGCTGAAGAACAGGAAAATGAAGACGATCCACGTGAGCATCAGCGTGACCGGCGCGAAGCCGTTCGGCTGACGCGGCTGGCGCCACGCGTGGCGCACGCTTTGCACGGTTACCGACAGCCACGGCAGGAAGCCCACCAGCAGTACTGGCACGAAGTAGTAGAACGCGCCGGGGCGATTCTGCTCGGGCGTCAGATAGCGCTTGAACTGCTGAACGACGAAGAAGAAGTTCAGGAATTCCGGATTGCGCTGCTGCACGAGGACGAACCACGGCGTCACGATCGCGAGAAAAACGATCAGCCCGCTCACCAGATGCAGACGCTTCCACAGCGCCCAGTCGCGCGCGATCAGCGTATAGAGCACCAGCACCGCGCCCGGCAGGATCAGCCCGACCAGGCCCTTGGAGAGCACCGCCAGCGCCATCGACGCCCAGCACACCCACATCCAGCCGCGCACGCATGGGGGCCGCAGGTTCGGGCGCTGGGCGAGCAGCAGCGCGCACAGCGTGAGCGCCATCCAGAGCGACAGGCCCATGTCGAGCGTATTGAAGTGGCCCATCAGGTTCCAGTACGGCGAACAGGCGAGCACGAGTGCCGCGAACACGCCAGTCGCCGCGTTGAACACGCGGGCGCCGGTAAAGCCGATCAGCAGTACGCCGGCGAAGCCCGTCAGCGCGGTGTAGAGGCGCGCCTGCCATTCGCCGATGCCGAACCACGCGAACGTCAGCGCGTTCGCCCAGGTTTGCAGCGGCGGCTTCTCGAAGTACTTGTAGGCGTTGTAGCGCGGCGTGATCCAGTCGCCGGTCAGGAACATTTCGCGCGCCATTTCGGCGTAGCGGCCTTCGTCGCTCGGCAGCAGATGGCGCCAACCAAGCGGCACGAACCAGATCACGGCGAGAACCAGCACCAGCAACAGGATCGCGGTGCGATTGAGCGGTAGCCTCGACGGCGTATCGTTCATGAAATATCAACCCTTCTTGTTATCGACGGCGCGCGCACGGGCGCGCCGCGGGGGGCCAGAACCGGGCCGGCCGGGTGCGCCGGCGCCAGGCACGCTCAGGCCTCGATCAGCAACGCGGCCGCGACCTTGCGGCCCTCGGCCATCAGAATGTTGTAGGTGCGGCAGGCGGCCTTGAAGTCCATCGTTTCTACGCCGATGCGTTTCGCGGTCAGCGCGGCGGTCAGGCGCGGGTGCGGGAAGCGCAGCCGCTCGCCGCTGCCGAACACGACCACTTCGGGCGCGGCGTCGACCAGCATCGCGAAATGCTCGGCGCTCAACTGCTCGAACGACGAGACGGGCCAGGGAATGACCGGCGCGTCCGGCAGCACGAGAATACTGCCCGCGTGACGCACCAGATTGATTTCGACGTAGTCGGCGCCGTAGCCGGTAACGGTATTGAGCGCGCCGCTGGAATCCTGATGTAATTTCAAATTGGTTTTCCGAAGTCGTCGTGAGACGTCATGCGTGTTGCCGGCCTGGCTGCACGTCGCACAGGCCGCGCGGTTCGACGCGTGTGACACACGAGAAGGCCGAAAAGGCTTGCCGATGCGGGTGGTGCATTGCGGAAGTCGGCCAAAATCCGCTAAATTATAACTTTTTAGCCGCCTTGCGGCGCCCCTCGCTCAAGTGCCGCCACAAGCCGCGCTGGGCGCATCGCCGTGGCCCACCGGCCACCTGGGTTGGCATCGCCCGCTTTCGCTGCGTTTTTTTTCACGCCGGAACCCGAAAAGCCGCGGCCGCTCGACAGTTCGACCCCATTTCGCGACTGGCCGCCGTCGCGTCCGAATTCCCCCGTAGCGGTGAATCCGCGCGGCCCGGCGTCGTCAGCCAGGCCCCGTTTGCC
Organism: Paraburkholderia sp. UCT2; assembly: GCF_014397665.1. Classification (NCBI taxonomy): domain Bacteria; kingdom Pseudomonadati; phylum Pseudomonadota; class Betaproteobacteria; order Burkholderiales; family Burkholderiaceae; genus Paraburkholderia; species Paraburkholderia sp. UCT2. The sequence continues at coordinate 53,228 of NZ_VZQO01000039.1, read as the reverse complement.
CAAGGTTTGCCCCAGCCATCAACCAGGATGAAGTGCCCGCCGTGAAACCGATTCTCAAATCCAATAAGTTGTTGAATGTCTGCTACGACATTCGCGGGCCCGTCCTCGAACATGCGAAGCGGCTCGAAGAAGAGGGTCACCGCATCATCAAGCTGAACATCGGCAATCTGGCACCGTTCGGCTTCGAGGCGCCGGACGAGATCATTCAGGACATGATCCTGAACCTGCCCAGCTCGTCGGGCTACTCCGACTCGAAGGGCGTGTTCGCCGCGCGCAAGGCGATCATGCACTACACGCAGAAAAAGGGCGTGCACGGCGTCGAACTGGACGACGTCTACATCGGCAACGGCGCGTCCGAGCTGATCGTGATGGCGCTCCAGGGCCTCGTCAACGACGGCGACGAAGTGCTGCTGCCCGCGCCCGATTACCCGCTGTGGACCGCCGGCGTGAGCCTCGCGGGCGGCACGCCGGTGCACTACATCTGCGACGAGTCGAATAGCTGGATGCCCGACCTCGATGACATCCGCGCGAAAATCACGCCGAACACGCGCGCGCTGGTCGTGATCAACCCGAACAACCCGACCGGCGCGCTGTACTCGGACGAACTGCTGCTCGGCCTGATCGAGATCGCGCGCCAGCACGGCCTCGTGATCTTCGCCGACGAGGTGTACGACAAGATCGTCTACGACGGCAAGACGCACACGTCGATGGCGTCGCTGTCCGAAGACGTGCTGACCGTCACGTTCAACAGCCTGTCGAAGAGCTACCGCTCGTGCGGCTATCGCGCCGGCTGGATGGCCATTTCGGGCCTGATCGGCGAGAACCGCCGGCTCGCGAAAGACTATCTGGAAGGGCTCGGCATTCTCGCGTCGATGCGGCTGTGTCCGAACGTGCCCGGCCAGTACGCGATCCAGACCGCGCTCGGCGGCTATCAGAGCATCAACGACCTGATCGTGCCGGGCGGGCGCCTGTACAAGCAGCGCGAGCTCGCCTACGACATGCTGACGGCGATCCCCGGCGTGAGCTGCGTGAAACCCGAGGCGGCGCTGTACATGTTCCCGCGCCTCGACCCGAAGGTGTATCCGATCCAGAACGACCAGCAGTTCATCCTCGACCTGCTGCTCGAAGAGCGCGTGCTGCTCGTGCAGGGCACTGGCTTCAACTGGAAGACGCCGGATCACTTCCGTGTCGTGTTCCTGCCGAACGTCGACGACCTCGCGGATTCGATCAACCGGATCGCGCGCTTCCTCGACGGCTACCGCAAACGTCACACGGCCTGAGCCGGCCTCGCGTACGATGTGGCGCCTGATGTGTCAAATGAGGCGCGCCGCTCGTGCCACCCCCGACACCCTTTTCAAACCTCTACTAGAAACACACGCTGCATGGAACCGATCAAAGTTGGACTGCTGGGCTTCGGCACGGTAGGCAGCGGGACCTTCACGGTACTGCGCCGCAATCAGGAAGAAATCAAACGTCGCGCGGGTCGCGGCATCGAGATTGCGCGCATTGCCGTGCGCAACCCGGCCAAGGCGACCGCGGCGCTCGGCGGCGCAGCCGGCAGCGTGGCGCTGACCGATGACTTCAACGCGCTCGTCGACGATCCTGCGATCGCGATCGTCGCGGAAATGATCGGCGGCACCGGCATCGCGCGCGACCTCGTGCTGCGCGCGATCAACAACGGCAAGCACGTGGTCACCGCCAACAAGGCGCTGCTCGCGGTGCATGGCACGGAGATTTTCGAGGCGGCGCGCGCGAACGGCGTGATGGTCGCGTTCGAGTCGGCGGTGGCGGGTGGCATTCCGATCATCAAGGCACTGCGCGAAGGGCTGACGGCGAACCGCATCCAGTACATCGCGGGCATCATCAACGGCACGACGAACTACATCCTGTCGGAGATGCGTGACCGCGGGCTCGATTTCGCGACCGCGCTGAAGGCCGCGCAGGAGCTCGGCTACGCGGAAGCCGACCCGACCTTCGACATCGAGGGCGTCGACGCGGCGCACAAAGCGACGATCATGAGCGCGATCGCGTTCGGCGTGCCGGTGCAGTTCGACCGCGCGTACGTCGAAGGCATCAGCAAGCTCGCCGCGATCGACATCAAATACGCCGAGGAGCTCGGCTACCGCATCAAGCTGCTCGGCATCACGCGACGCACCGACAAGGGCATCGAGCTGCGCGTGCACCCCACGTTGATTCCGGAAAAGCGCCTGCTCGCGAATGTGGAAGGCGCGATGAACGCCGTCGTCGTGCATGGCGACGCGGTCGGCACGACGCTGTACTACGGCAAGGGCGCGGGCGCCGAGCCGACGGCTTCCGCCGTGGTCGCCGATCTCGTCGACGTGACGCGTCTGCACACGGCCGACCCCGAGCACCGCGTGCCGCATCTGGCATTCCAGCCGGACAGCCTGTCGAACACCCCGATCCTGCCGATCGAAGAAGTCACGAGCGGCTACTACCTGCGTTTGCGCGTCGCCGACGTGACCGGCGTGCTCGCCGACATCACGCGCATTCTGGCGGACACCGGCATTTCGATCGACGCGCTGCTGCAAAAGGAATCGGAGCTCGTCGACGCGAACGGCAAGGGCGAAACCGACATTCTGCTGATCACGCACGAGACGGTCGAAAAGCAGGTCAATGCCGCGATCAGGTCGATCGAGGCGCTGCAGACCGTTGTCTCGCAAGTCACGAAGCTGCGCATGGAAGCGCTGAACTAGGCCGAACTATGAACTACCTCTCCACGCGCGGCGCCGGAGCCGGCGAGCGCCATACCTTCTCCGAGATCCTGCTCGGCGGTCTCGCGAAAGACGGCGGCCTGTATCTGCCGGCCGACTATCCGCGGGTCACCGCGGACGAACTCACGCGCTGGCGCACGCTGCCGTACGCGGATCTCGCCTTCGAGATCCTGTCGAAGTTCTGCGACGACATTCCCGCCGACCACCTGCGCGCACTGACGCGCAAGACCTATACGGCCGCGACCTACTGCAACGTGCGCGACGACGAAAGCGCCGCGCAGATCACGCCGCTGAAGACGCTTGGCGTCGAAGACGGCGCGCCGCTGTCGCTGCTCGAACTGTCGAACGGTCCGACGCTCGCGTTCAAGGACATGGCAATGCAGCTGATCGGCAACCTGTTCGAGTACGCGCTCGCGAAGCATGGCGAAACGCTGAACATTCTCGGTGCGACGTCGGGCGACACCGGCAGCGCCGCTGAATACGCGATGCGCGGCAAGAAGGGCATCCGCGTGTTCATGCTGTCGCCGCACAAAAAGATGAGCGCGTTCCAGACCGCGCAGATGTACAGCCTGCAAGACCCGAACATCTTCAACCTCGCGGTGCAAGGCGTGTTCGACGACGCGCAGGACATCGTGAAGGCGGTGTCGAACGATCACGCGTTCAAGGCGAAGTACAAGATCGGCACGGTCAATTCGATCAACTGGGCGCGTGTCGTCGCGCAGGTCGTCTATTACTTCAAGGGCTACTTTGCCGCGACGAAGTCGAACGCCGAGCGCGTGTCGTTCACGGTGCCGTCGGGCAACTTCGGCAACGTGTGCGCGGGTCATATCGCGCGCATGATGGGTCTACCGATCGAGAAGCTCGTCGTCGCGACCAACGAGAACGACGTGCTCGACGAGTTCTTCCGCACTGGTATTTACCGCGTACGCAAGGCGGCCGAGACGTATCACACGAGCAGCCCGAGCATGGACATCTCGAAGGCATCGAACTTCGAGCGCTTCGTGTACGACCTGCTCGGCCGCGATCCGGCGCGCGTGCTGCAATTGTTCCGCGACGTCGAGGAGAAGGGCGGTTTCGATCTCGCGGCAAGTGGCGACTTCGCGCGCGTAAGGGAGTTCGGTTTCGTGTCGGGCAGCAGCAGCCACGACACCCGCGTCGACACGATCCGCGACGTGTTCCAGCGTTACGACACGATGATCGACACGCACACGGCCGACGGCGTGAAGGTCGCGCGCGAGCATCTGCAGCCCGGCATTCCGATGATCGTGCTCGAGACCGCGCAGCCGATCAAGTTCGGCGAGACGATCCGCGAGGCGCTGCTGCGCGAGCCGGAGCGGCCGGCGGCGTTCTCGGGGCTCGAGTCGCTGCCGCAGCGCTTCGAGGTCGTGCCCGCGGATGCGCAGCGGGTGAAGGACTTCATCGTCGCGAATGCCGGCGAATAAGGGCGAGCGGGCCGCGTGAGCCGTTTTACGGCTCACGCGGGATGCCGCGTCGCTTCACGTTGATCGACGCCCACGCCCGCACTACGAGAAAACGCTGGCCGCACCCTCGGCGGCCACGCATCGAAAAAACACCAAAAGCTCCCCATAACGCCCGGCCGCCCAGGCTAACGGCATCGGCCGCTACAATGTTCTTTTAACCTGCGGCTTCCACCCCCCCAGATGTCCACACCCACGCCCCGCGCTCCGATGCTCGCCACTGCCGATGCGCTGGCGATCCTGCTCGACGCCGCGCGCGCGCTCGACGGTATCGAAACGCTGCCGACGCTCGACGCGCTGAATCGCGTGCTCGCCACCGACGTCACGTCGCCGCTCGACGTGCCGCCGATGAACACGAGCGCGATGGACGGCTACGCGGTCCGCATCGCCGATCTCGCGCACGGCAGCCGCCTGCCGGTCTCGCAACGCATTCCGGCCGGCCATGCGCCGACGCCGCTCGCGCCCAACAGCGCGGCACGCATCTTCACCGGCGCGACGGTGCCCGCCGGCGCGGACGCGGTCGTGATGCAGGAGCAGACCGAGGCGGCTGGCGACGAGGTGACGATCGTGCATCGTCCGCAGGCGGGCGAGTGGATCACCGCGCAGGGCGCCGATATTCGCGCGGGCTCGGTGATCCTGCCGGCCGGCACGCGGCTCACGCCGCAGGCGTTGGGGCTTGCCGCGTCGGTCGGATGCGCGCGGCTCGAGGTGCGCCGCCGCGTGAAAGTCGCCGTATTCTTCACCGGCGACGAACTGACGATGCCCGGCGAGCCGCTGAAGCCCGGCGCGATCTACAACTCGAATCGCTTCACGCTGCGCGGCCTGCTCGAGAAGCTCGGCTGCGACGTGACCGACTATGGCATCGTCGCCGATCAACTCGACGCGACCCGCGCGACGCTGCGCGAAGCCGCCGAGGCGCACGATCTGATTCTCACCTGCGGCGGCGTGTCGGTCGGCGAGGAGGATCACGTGAAGCCGGCGGTGGAGGCCGAAGGGCGTCTGTCGATGTGGCAGATCGCCATGAAGCCGGGCAAGCCGCTCGCGTTCGGCGCGGTGCGGCGTGGTGCGGGTGGTGCGGGTGGTGCAAATGGGGGCGAGCCGGCCGAAACGTTTTTCATCGGCCTGCCCGGCAATCCGGTGTCGAGCTTCGTGACGTTCCTGCTGTTCGTGCGTCCGTTCGTACTGCGGCTGGCCGGCGTGCAGGCGGTCGCGCCGCGCGCGCTGTCGCTGCGCGCGGACTTCACGCAGGGCAAGGCCGATCGCCGCAACGAGTTCCTGCGCGCGCGCGTGAACGTGGCGGGAGGGCTCGATCTGTTTGCCAATCAGAGTTCGGCCGTGTTGACGTCGACCGTGTGGGGCGACGGTCTGATCGACAATCCGCCGAACCACGCGATCAGCGCCGGTGAAACCGTGCGCTTCATTCCGTTTTCTGAACTGTTGAACTGAGGCCGGTCGTCCGTGGCATGCGCGGCGTAGACCGGCGGTATCCCGATGAAGATTGAACTCCGATACTTTGCGAGCGTGCGTGAAGCGCTCAATACATCCGACGAAAGCGTCGAGGTGCCCGACGGCATCGCGACCGTCGGCGATGTGCGCGCGTGGCTGCGCGTGCGTGGCGGCATCTGGGCCGAGACGCTCGCCGAAGGCCGCGCGCTGCGCATGGCCTGCAACCACCTGATGACCGGCGCGAGCACCCGCCTCACCGAGGGCTGCGAGGTCGCGTTCTTTCCGCCCGTCACCGGCGGCTGAACCGCGCTCTCGCACATCACGTTCACGCCAGCGACAAAAGCCCTCAGGAGCCGTCCATGCCCGTTCGCGTCCAGACCGAAGACTTCGACCTCAGCGCCGAGGTGGCCGCGCTGCGCGCGCGCAATCCGAGGATCGGCGCGCTCGCGTGCTTCGTCGGCACCGTGCGCGATCTCAACGAGGGCAGCGCGGTCGAGACGATGGAGCTCGAGCATTATCCGGGCATGACGGAGAAGTCGCTCGAGGCGATCGTCGAGCGTGCGCGCGAACGCTGGCCGGGCATCGAGGTGCTGATCGTGCATCGCGTCGGCAAGCTGTATCCGCTCGATCAGATCGTGCTCGTTGCGACGACGGCCGCGCATCGCGGCGACGCGTTTGCGTCGTGTGAATTCGTGATGGACTATCTGAAGACCGAAGCGCCATTCTGGAAGAAGGAGAAAACCGACGCGGGCGAGCGCTGGGTCGACGCGCGCGTGACCGACGATGCCGCGCTCGCGCGCTGGGGAATCGATTCGGGAAATCGGACTCCGGAGTAAACGAGTCGCGGGCCGCGGAGTTGCGACGGCGCACGCGGCGTCTTTGTGTGAGGGGCGTCGGCGCCGGCCGACGTTCACTCGTCCCGCGAGCGCCCGATGATCGGCACCGGAAACGGCTCCCCAGCCGGCCGCGACGGATGCTCGCCATCGTCGTCAACGTCGCCAACTCGCGGCCGACGCTTCGGCGCCACCCGCTCGAGCAGCGCCTGCTGCTCCGGCGGGATCTTGTAATCCCAGCCGAAACGGCTCAGTTGCAGACTCTGCGCGATCCGCAGCGCCGGCTCCATGAAACGGACCGCCGCGGCCGGCTGATAGCGCGATTCGACCGTATCGAGGAACAGATACAGCCAGCGGCTGAAATGCTGCGGCTCGATGCCTTCGAGCGGCTGATGCGCCTGCTGCACGTTGCCGCGATACTGCTTCGCGCCGAGCACGAGGCTGCTCCAGAATGTGCACATCTTCGGCAGATGGTCGTCCCAGCGGTCCGCGAGCTTCGCGTCGAAGACCGGACCGAGCAGCGGGTCGGCACGCACGCGATCGTAAAAGCCATAGACGAGGTCGCCGATATTGGCGTCGGTGGGTTCGGCCGCGCGTTCGACCGGCGGCGCGGCGGGGAAAGACGGATTCATGCGGATTCCAGAAAATTGCGGTTGCCGATGACGGCTGAACTGAACCTTGAACCCCCCGTTTTTCTAACAAACGGTTGATGCGGAAAAAGCTACTATTGCTATCCGAAACAGTTTTGCCGCGCGATTCGCGGAACGACACCCGCCGGCCAGTCATGCCAGCCAGTCATGTTAGGGCGTAGCGCTCGTTCCCGGCAAACCTTGCCTGGACGCGGTTATCGGGACGTTCAAGGCACTTGCTCGCAGCCTTTCAAGCTATACCGGGACCTATGAGACTTACCGACTATACGGATTACGCGCTGCGCGTGCTGCTGTACCTCGCGGTGCGGGGCGACGGATTATCGACGATTCAGGACATTTCGCAAGCCTACGGCATCTCGAAGAACCATCTGATGAAGGTCGTGCAGCAGCTGGGTGAGCTCGGCTGGGTCGAAACCGTGCGCGGCCGCAACGGCGGCTTGCGGCTCGGCGCGCAATCGCTGTCGCTGACCGTCGGCGACGTGGTGCGGGTCACGGAAAGCGACTTTGCGCTGGTCGGCTGTCTGCCGGACCGGCAGGGCCAACAGCGGCCTTGCGTCATCACGACGCAGTGCCGGCTGCGTGGCGCGTTGCAGGCGGCGAACCTCGCTTTTCTCGCCGAGCTCGATCGTTTTACGATCGGCGAAGTCGCGCAACCGAAAAGTCCGCTCGCGGCGTTGCTCGGGTTAGGCTCCACGATTCAGATGGTGCCGCTGCCGATTACGGTGGTATCGGATAGCACGCGCGGCGGCAGTCCGGCGACGCTGGGCCACAAGAACTAGAACATCCGGCCGGCTCCCGGGTGCGCAAACCCGCCCGGCCGCGCCACTGGGGAAGGATCGCGGCAGTTCTTGCGCTCAAATGTTAAATAGTTGCGACCGAGGCCAAAAAAGCGCTTGAAACCCTAATAAAACGCCTCATTTTGGTGGTAATCGAAATTGGAGGTCTCTTGATGAGAATCGACAAACTCACCACTAAATTCCAGGAAGCGCTCGCGGACGCCCAGAGTCTGGCGGTTGGCCACGACAATCAGTACATCGAACCCGTCCACGTGCTCGCGGCACTCGTCGCGCAGCAGGACGGCTCCGCTCGGTCGCTGCTGTCGCGCGCCGGCGTGCATGTACAACCTCTACAAACCGCACTGAACGACGCGGTCACGCGGCTGCCCCAAGTGCAAGGCACCGATGGCAACGTGCAGATCGGCCGCGAACTGACCGGCCTGTTGAACCAGGCCGACAAGGAAGCGCAGAAGCTCAACGACACGTTCGTCGCGAGCGAAATGTTCCTGCTCGCGGTCGCCGACGACAAAGGCGAGGCCGGCCGTCTCGCGCGCGAGCATGGGTTGTCGCGCAAGGCGCTCGAAACCGCGATCGCCGCGGTGCGCGGCGGCTCGCAGGTGCATAGCCAGGACGCCGAAAGCCAGCGCGAAGCGCTGAAGAAATACACGATCGACCTGACCGAGCGCGCCCGCGCAGGCAAGCTCGACCCCGTGATCGGCCGCGACGACGAAATCCGCCGTTCCATTCAGATCCTGCAGCGCCGCACCAAGAACAACCCGGTGCTGATCGGCGAGCCGGGCGTCGGCAAGACCGCGATCGTCGAGGGGCTCGCGCAGCGCATCGTCAACGGCGAAGTGCCGGAAACGCTGAAGAACAAGCGCGTGCTGTCGCTCGACATGGCCGCGCTGCTCGCGGGCGCCAAGTATCGCGGCGAGTTCGAGGAGCGCCTGAAGGCGGTGCTCAACGACATCGCGAAGGACGAAGGGCAAACCATCGTCTTCATCGACGAGATTCACACGATGGTCGGCGCCGGCAAGGCCGAAGGCGCGATGGACGCGGGCAACATGCTGAAGCCGGCGCTCTCGCGCGGCGAGTTGCATTGCGTCGGCGCGACCACGCTCGACGAATACCGTAAGTACATCGAAAAGGATGCCGCGCTCGAGCGCCGTTTTCAGAAGGTGCTGGTGGACGAGCCGTCGGTCGAGGCGACCATCGCGATCCTGCGCGGTCTGCAGGAGCGCTATGAGCTGCACCATGGCGTCGACATCACCGACCCGGCGATCGTCGCGGCCGCCGAGCTGTCGCATCGTTACATCACGGACCGCTTCCTTCCCGACAAGGCGATCGATCTGATCGACGAAGCCGCGTCGAAGATCAAGATGGAAATCGACTCGAAGCCGGAGGAGATGGATCGGCTCGACCGTCGTCTGATCCAGCTGAAGATCGAACGCGAAGCGGTGAAGAAGGAGAAGGACGAAGCATCGCAGAAGCGTCTGCAGCTGATCGAAGAGGAAATCGAGCGGCTCAACCGGGAATATTCGGACCTCGATGAAATCTGGACCGCGGAAAAAGCGGCGGTGCAGGGCAGCGCGCAGCTGAAGGAAGAGATCGAGAAGACGCGTGCGGAAATCGTGCGTCTGCAGCGTGAGGGCAAGCTCGAGAAGGTGGCCGAGTTGCAGTACGGCAAGCTGCCGGGTCTCGAGGCGCAGCTGAAGGAAGTCACGCGCGCCGAGGCCGAGGAGCAGAACAGTCCGAAGCGTCCGCGTCTGTTGCGCACGCAGGTCGGCGCGGAAGAAATCGCCGAGGTCGTGTCGCGGGCCACCGGCATTCCGGTGTCGCGCATGATGCAGGGCGAGCGCGAAAAGCTGCTGCAGATCGAGTCGAAGCTGCATGAGCGCGTGGTCGGCCAGGACGAGGCGATCAGCGCGGTCGCCGATGCGATTCGCCGCTCGCGCGCGGGTCTGTCGGACCCGAACCGTCCGTATGGCTCGTTCCTGTTCCTCGGGCCGACCGGCGTCGGCAAGACCGAGCTGTGCAAGGCGTTGGCGTCGTTCCTGTTCGATTCGGAAGAGCATCTCATCCGTATCGACATGAGCGAGTTCATGGAGAAGCACAGCGTCGCGCGTCTGATCGGCGCGCCGCCGGGTTACGTCGGCTACGAGGAGGGCGGTTATCTGACCGAGGCCGTGCGCCGCAAGCCGTATAGCGTGATCCTGCTCGACGAAATCGAGAAGGCGCATCCGGACGTGTTCAACGTGCTGCTGCAGGTGCTCGACGACGGCCGCATGACCGATGGCCAGGGCCGCACCGTCGACTTCAAGAACACGGTGATCGTGATGACCTCGAACCTCGGTTCGCAGGTAATCCAGGCGATGGTCGGCGAGCCGCAGGAAGCCGTGAAGGACGCCGTGTGGGAAGAGGTGAAGCTGCACTTCCGGCCCGAGTTCCTGAACCGGATCGACGACGTCGTCGTGTTCCATGCGCTCGATCGCTCTAACATCCAGTCGATCGCGCGGATCCAGCTGCAGCGTCTGCACGAGCGGCTCGCGAAGCTCGACATGCAGCTGGTGGTGTCGGACGCGGCGCTCGAGCACATCGGCAAGGTCGGCTACGACCCGCTGTTCGGTGCGCGGCCGCTGAAGCGCGCGATCCAGCAGGAGATCGAGAACCCGATCGCGAAGCTGATTCTGGCCGGCAAGTTCGGTCCGAAGGATGTAATTCCGGTCGAAGTGGACGACGGCAAGCTGCTGTTCGAGCGCGTCGTGCACTGAAGGCGATGGCTTGATGATGCGAAGGGACGACGGCAGGCGAGTCGTTCCACCAACGTTAAGAAACCGGCAACGAAGGTGACTTCGTTGCCGGTTTTCTTTTGCCCGCCGATTTCAAACCGGTGGCATCACCGTGGAGCGAAGGTCTCTGCGAGCCGCCAGCGCATGGCGCACAGCGTGCTCAAGCGTTGCCCTTGTTGCCGAGCAGCGCCGACAGGCCGCCGAGCGCGCCGAGCACCGTGGTCGCGTTCAGCTTGCCATCGGCCGGCACTTCGCCTTCCGGCGTGGCCGCGTTGACGACGTGCGGCAGGATCTGCGACAGCAGACCCGTCACCTGATCCGGCTGGACGCCGGCCTTGGCGGCGAGACCGGTCACGGCTTCCGAGCCCAGCACGTTGTGCAGCGCGTCGGGTGCGATCGGCTGGTTTTCGCCATTGCCGACCCACGACGACACGACGTCGCCGAGGCCCTTTTCCTGGAAGCGCTGGATCAGGCCGTTCAGGCCACCAGGCTGGTTGTTGACGAATTCGAGCGCGGCGGCGATCAGCGCTTGCTGGCCGCCGCCTTCTGGCGATTTGCCAAGCAGGGAACCGATGGTGTCGAGTAGGCTCATGACGGTCTCTCTTGAATGCCGGCGCGTATGACGGCCGGGCGGGTGACGTCGACGCGCGGTTGCGCGTCGCGGTGAAACGCAGGGCGGCAGCCCCGCCGGCATCATGCGCCGGACGCAGCCGCGGCGGATGCCGCCTTGCTCTTCTTCGCTTTCTTCTTCGAAGCCTTGGTGCCGGACGCGTCGGCCGGCGCGCTAGCCGCGGCGGCCGGAGCCGAAGCGGCTGCCGCTTCGGCTGTTGCGGCCTTGTCCTTCTTCTTCGACTTCGACGGCTTCGCGGCCGAGGCAGGGGCAGCCGCGGCCGGCGCTGCCGTCGTGGCAGCGGGCGCGGCGGCGGTGGTTGCCGCGGGAGCCGCCGGTGTGGTCTTCGTGGCCGGCTTGGTGGACGTCTTCGCGCCGGTCGGCGGTGCCGACGAGCCGTTGATCGTCAGTCCGGCCGCTTCGAGGTTCTCGACCGATTTCTGGCCGATGCCCTTCACACGCGCGGCGAGATCGTCGGCGTTCTTGAACGGGCCGTTTTTGGCGCGTTCGTCGAGAATTGCTTTCGCATGCACGGGGCCGATGCCCTTGACCGATTCGAGCGCGGCCTGATCGGCGGTATTCACTTCCACGGCCGCGGCAAATCCGGCCGACAGCGACAAAGCCACAGCGAGGCAAAGCATGAAAAGCTTCTTCAGCATGGCAAGCACTCCATTGAGGGCAAAAAAGTTAGCCGGGAACGGACCACCTATCCTGTCAGCGGGCGCTGCGTTTAAGCATAGGACAAATCGCAGGCCCGATTTGAGATAGCGGACGATTTATACCGATCAATTGATGACAAGTAAATCCGCCACACAATATTTAAAGCTTTTAGCGGCATGCAGTGCCGGTGAATTTATCGGTCGATATCGTTCGATTTCGGTCGCGATAACTCGTCTGCGATAAAGAATGAGCAACGCAAAGGAATGACAGCGTCCGACGCTTGACTTAGAGTGCACTCGAAGTCCTAACCTGAGTCCGTCATGTCGAAACACTCAACCGCGCTCACCATCGGTCAGGTCGCCGAAACGATCGGCGTGTCCACGCACACGCTGCGCTATTACGAACAGGCCGGCCTGATCCGGCCGGTCGGACGCACGCAGACGGGGCATCGGCTGTACTCGCCGGCCGATCTCGACTGGTTGCGCTTCGTGATGCGTCTGAAGGCAACGGGCATGTCGATCTCCGGCATGCAGCAGATCGCCGCGCTGCGCGCGCAAGGCCATCCGACGATGCGCGCACGCCGCGACCTGCTGGTTGCGCATCGCACCGCGCTGCTCGCGCGGATCGCCGATCTGCAGAGCAACCTCGGCGCGATCGACGACAAGATCGCGTACTACGAGGCGGCCACGAGCGGCGCGCTTGAGCCCGACCCGGCACGACAGGACGACGAAGCCTCGTCGCCTTCACACCCCGATAAGGACTCGCAATGGACTACGCACACAACGACCGCTACGCGCGGGGCTGGGACAAGCTCAGGGAAATCGACGGTTCGGCGGGCGAGCAGGTAATCGCCGCGCTCGCGCCCGTCGCGCCGGAATTCGGACGCCTGTTGATCGAATTCGGCTTCGGCGACATCTACAGCCGGCCGCAGCTCGATCTGCGCACGCGTGAGATTGCGACGATCGCATCGCTCGCGACCCTCGGCGGCGCGCAGCCGCAGCTGAAGGTACATATCTTGGCGGCGCTGAACGTCGGCTGCACGCGCGAGCAGATCGTCGAGGTGTTCATGCAGATGGCGCTTTATGCGGGCTTTCCGGCCGCGCTCAATGCGCTGTTCGCGGCGCGGGAAATTTTCGAGGCCAAGGATCGGGAGGGGCAGGCCGCATACGCGGCGTGAGCGGGCTGAGCTGCGTGGGGAACGGAAAGGCGGATGCAGAACAGGTCGCCTCTCACCCCGGCTTGGGCGCAACTGACGGTCCGGTCGGTGCTATTCGTGGCCTTCCCAACCCTCCATCCCCTCAAACAGCCGAATCAACCAGCGCCGCCGCAGCCTCGCGCAAATAGCGCTGGCTCACGATTCGCCAGTACACGAGCAAGCCGAGCCCGGCAATCGCGAGACTTGCGGAATTCGCGACCCAGAAGCCGCGCGCGCCGGTCAGCCAGGGCGGCGTGAGGCCGGTCGTATCGAAGCCGAGCGCATAGCCGCCGCCGAGCCCGACTCCCCACAGCGCCACCGCATAGATGATGGTCGGCACGACCGCGACCTTGTAGGCGCGCAGCACGAACGCGGTCGAGATCTGCAACGCGTCGAACAGGTGGTAGCAGGCGACGATCAGCACCAGCGGCAACGCCTTCGCCGCGACCTGCGCGTTCGTCGTATAGCCGTCGACAATGTACGGCCGCAGCACGAGCACGAGCGCGCCATAGCAGCACGCGATCGCAACCGCCATCGCGATGCCGTGACGCGACAGCGTGCGCGCCGCCTGCGGCCGATGCGCGCCGAGCGCCTGCGCGACCAGCGTCGACGACGCGATGCCGATCGACAGCGGCGTCATATAGAGCACCGCGCCGATGTTGCCGGCGATCTGATGTCCGGCGAGCGTCGTCGTGCCGAAACGCGCGATGAAAAGCGCCATGAACGTGTACGACGTGACCTCGATCAGATACGACAGCCCCATTGGAATACCGAGCCGCAGTTGCGCGGCCTGGCGCTTCCAGACCGGCCAGCAGAAGTGCGTGAAGATGCCGAGTGCCTTGAAATCGTCGACGCGCGCGAGCAGCAGCATGCCGAGCGCCGCGAGTGCCCAGTTGAGCAGCGTGCTCGCGAGCGCGCAGCCCGGACCGCCCAGCGCGGGCACGCCGAGGCCGCCGAAAATGAACCAGGTATTGAGCGGAATTTTCAGCAGCAGCGCGACGATCTGCAGGAACATCACGAGCCGCGGTTTGGCGAGCGCATTGGCGACGGAGCCGTAGACCCGGAAGGCGAGGCCGGCGGGCAGCCCGAACGCGAGAATCCGCAGGTACGCGAGCGTGCGCTCGTGCAGCGCGTCGGGCACGCGCGACAACGCCAGCAGCGGTCCGGGGAAGAACAGGATCAGAAAGCCGATCACGGTCAGCGCGGCGGCAAGCCACCATGACTGGCGGACCTCTTCGCCGATCTCGCCGTAGCGACGCGCGCCGTACAGTTGCGCGGTGATCGGCTGCAGCGCGGTCAGGATGCCGGTCAGGCCGATATAGACCGAGACGTAGATCGACGAGCCGAGGCCGAGCGCGGCCAGATCGACGGCCGAGTAGCGCCCGACCATCGCCGTGTCGATCACGCCGAACGCGATGATGGCCAACTGGCCGATCAATACGGGCCACGCGAGCGCGGCGATCTTCCGTACGTCGGCGAACATCGTCAGTCGCGCTTCTTGTGCCAGTTGCGGCGCTTGCCGGGCGGCGGCTTGGGACGGTCGATGCGCACGTACAGTCGGAAGCGCTCGTCGCGGTCCGCCGCGCGGCGGCCTTCCCACACGAGCTTCCAGATGTAGTCGGGCATCGCGCTCGGGTTGCCGTAGTCCTGCGAGTCCTGACGCAGGATCACGTCGCAGTCCTGGTCGAACGAAAAGTGCATGTCGCCGAAATACGCGAATGTCGCGATCTGCGCATTGCCGAGGCGCACCGGTGCGATGCACGTGTAGTCATCGGGCAAGTGGGCGGCGATCTGCTGCGCGACGTCGCGATAGGTCCGGCTGTAGTTGACGACCGGCAGCCACAGCGTCATCAGCAACACCCACATCAGCGTGGTGCCGGCGCTCGACAGCACGACGCTGCGCCACAGCACCTTCGGATGACGCGCGAGGCGCCAGCGCACCAGCAGGAACCAGCACACGGTCACCGCGACCGCGCACACGAACGACAGAATCTTGAACTGCGGCACGAAGCCGGGCGCGAGTCGCGCGAGATTGCGCGCGAGCGGATGCGGAAAGCCGGTCAGGCCTGCCACATACACGAGCCATACGAAGCTGCCGAGGATCGTGAAGCTCAGCAGCGCGAACCAGTCGATCGCGTTGATCGCGCCGCGCTTGAGCGTCGGCAGCGCGAAAGTGGCGAGTACCGCGAGCGGCGGCAGCAGCAGCATGTAGAGTCGGTTCGACTGATGGCTTTGCAGCACGACGAGCACGAACAGCGGCCCGATCACCGACAGCGGAATCGCCACGTGCGGCGCGCGCCGCAGTCCCTGCCAGCTGAACCACGACCACAACGCGAGTGGCCAGGCGGGCCATGTGAAGAGCGGCAGGTTTTTCAGCGCATACGCGGCGACCGAGCCGGGCGGGCCCGCGAACGAACTCAGGCTCACGTGCAGCCACTGGTTCAGATACCAGACAGCGTCGTCCGGGAACGCGGTGAGCGCGATGATCGGCCACGACACCGCGAGCACGAGCGCCACGGGCAGACCCGCGAGCAGCAGCCAGCGCGATCGCGTTTCGCGTACGATCAGCGTCATCGCGAGCGTGCCGAGCAGCAGCGCGCCGACCAGCACCGGGCTGCTCGCGAGTGTGACGAGACCGATCGCGAGACCCCAGATCAGCGCGCCCTGAATCGGCTTGTCGATCATGCGCACGAGACCGTACACGAGCATCGCGATGCAGACGAACTGCGCGAGCTGCGGCGTGGTCTCGTGACCGCGCTCGGCGAGGCCGAAGCACGCGAGCAGGATCAGCAGTGCGCCATCGGCGAGCGTGCGGCCATAGTCGCGCGGTTCCGGCTCGCCGCCGAACGCATATTTGAATGGCTGCACTTCGGCACGCCGGCCGAGCAGATACGCCGCGTACCAGACGAACGCACAGCCCGCGCAGAACAGCAGGCCCGTGAACACGCGCGACGCGTTGCTCGCGTCGACCCAAGGCGCGAGGACGCGGATCGCGCTCGCGCCGAGCCAGTAGCCGAGCGGGCCGTCCTCGGTCAGATATTTGCCGACCAGATTCGGCAGCAGCCAATCGTGCGCGCCGCCGTTCGCCATCGTCCACATCACACCAAAGCCGGCTGCGTCCTCGTTCTTCCACGGATCGCGGCCGAACAGGCCGAACGAGGCGTAGACGATACAGATGGCCAGCAGCAGCCAGCGCGGCAACGCACTGGTCGCAGAGGCGGTGAGGCGAACGACAGGTCTCATGCGGTGTGTGGAGTCTGGATAAACGATGCAGCCGGAGCGGCGCGGCAGGTCAGGGCGCGAGGGCCCGTTTCGAGCATCCGGCATTGTAGTCGTGCCGTGCGATGCACGTCACGGCCGGTAACGCCCGGCAACGTCAATGGACAAGCTGTAACACAGTGTCGCTGTAACACAGTGTCGCGAAAGCGCGGCGTGCGACCCAGCGGGCGCACAAGCGCAGGCGACAAAAAAGGGCAGCTCGCGCTGCCCTTTCTGTTTGCTCCGTTGCCGGCCGGAAGCCGGCACCGTTGCGGTATTACTTTACTGCCTTGCCCGAAGCACGTGCGCCGAACTTCTTGTTGAACTTCTCGACGCGGCCGGCCGTGTCCATGATCTTTTGCTGGCCGGTGTAGAACGGATGCGATTCCGACGACACTTCGATCTTCGCGAGCGGGTAGGTCTTGCCGTTGAATTCCGCGGTTTCGCGCGTCTGGATGGTCGAGCGCGTCACGAACCTGAAGTCGTTCGACATGTCGACGAACAGGACTTCGCGGTAATTCGGGTGAATGCCTTCTTTCATGGTCTTTCCTTTAATCTGGCGGTAGCCAACCCGCGTGCAGCCTCGAATGGGACTGCCTTCAGGCGCGAGCCACTTGCCTACGGTCGAAAAACCGCGATTATGCCAGAAAATCAGTCGCTTGGCGATTTTTCTGCCAGCGGATTCTATTGCGGCGCAAGCGGCGCCCATTCGCGGCGTCTCAAATGGGCGTGAACGTCAAACCGACGCGCGCTGGATCTTGCCGGTAGTAGCGCGCGAGCAGTCGGTACAGTTCCGGATACTCCGCCTCGAACGCTTGGGGGCGCACGAACAGCGCCTCGCTGCATACGGCAAAAAATTCCGACGGATGGTCCGCCGCATACGGATCGATCAGCGACTCGCATTCGAAACGCGCCCAGCGTCGCTCGGGCACCGCGTCGACTTTCGCACAGAAGTGATCGTATGCATGGTCGAACACATCGGCCCATGCCTGCGCGTCGAGCGGCGCGTGCCAGCGGCGCATCAGCGGCGGGTGGCCATCCGCTTCGCCGTTGAGCATGTCGATCTTGTGCGCGAACTCGTGGATCACGACGTTGTATGCGTCGCTGCCATCGGTCATCTGCGCGTCTTCCCACGACAGCACCACCGGGCCGCCTTCCCACGCCTCGCCGCTGGCGTCGTGTTCGATCTCGTGCACGACGCCATCTTCGTCCTCAACGGTCTTGCGGATCACGAACTCGCCCGGATAGACGATCACGCCGACCCAGCCGCGATACAGATCGAGGCTCAGGTTCAGCACCGGCAGGCACGCCTGCGCGGCGATGCCGACCGTCATCGCATCGGTCAGCTCGAGCTCGTGCGCGGTCGAGAACTCCTTCTGCGCGAGGAAGAGACTCGTCATCTCGCGCAGTCGCGCAAGATCGGGCGCTTCCAGATGCGTGAGAAAGGGTAGGCCGGCGAGTGTCGCCTGCCACAAGGAATCGTCGATCGCGTAGTCGCGCAGCGCGCGCTCGCGACGCCGTGCGCCCAGCCAGTTCGTGAGTTTCGACAGCATGCTTGGAGCCCACCTTCAGTCGATCTGTTTTTGCTACGCGGCGAACGGGCCGCCGCATATCGCGACGCCGATCAGAAAATAGAAACCGTCGAGCGACGCGAGCAAACTGGCGCTGCTGCGCAATCGACCGGCTGATCGACGCGATTGCGAGCGCGTGCGCTTCGCTCGCCGCATGACCGGCGGCGGCGGAGCCGCGCGCCAGCGTCGCGAGCGTGTTCTGGTAGACCGGATTGTACGGATTCACGGACTCCGCGAGGCGACTTTGATGCAGCGTGAGCCGGTGCTGCTCGACGATGATCACCGAGGCGGTCGCGAAGGAGATGGTCAACTGCCGGACGATGTTTTTCAGCCGGTAGCCGTGCGTGAACCCCTCCTCGATCAAGAAGATGCGGCACGTCAGATTCGCGACCGGCGGCACGATGAACAGCAACAGCAGGCCGCGCAGCAGCAGCGGCAGGGCGAGCGCCGCTTCGCCGACGTCCGGTGACATGCGTGTCGTCCACCCGGCGGCGAACGCGGCCACCCCGAAGCCCGGCACGATGATCCACTTCTTGCGCGGCAGCAGCTTCGCAAAACGCAGATAGACGAACAGCGCGCTCGCCGAAATCAGCGACGTGGCGCTGACGAGCCGCCCGGTGTTCTCGACGGGATAGCCGAGGCCCCTCCGAGAAACCGCGTGTACGTTCACGCTGATGTTGAGGCGGCGCATTGTCTCTGCGGACGACGGACGAAAAAAAACCGCTCGCAGTTTGCGAGCGGTTTTTCATGCGTTGCAGTTGCCGACTTGCAGTTGCCGACTAATACGGCCAGCACGAACGTCGCGCGTTAGCTGCCGCCGCCACGACGCATCATGTCGAAGAACTCGGAATTGCTCTTCGTCTGGCGGATCTTGTCGAGCAGGAATTCCATCGACTCGACTTCGTCCATGTCGTGAATGAACTTGCGCAGTACCCAGATCTTCTGCAGCGCTTCGGGCTTGATCAGCAGCTCTTCGCGGCGCGTGCCCGACTTGTTCAGGTTGATTGACGGGTAGACGCGCTTCTCGGCGAGACGGCGCTCGAGGTGCACTTCCATGTTGCCGGTGCCCTTGAACTCTTCGTAGATCACATCGTCCATGCGGCTGCCGGTTTCGATCAGCGCCGTGCCGATGATGGTCAGCGATCCGCCTTCCTCGATGTTGCGCGCCGCGCCGAAGAACCGCTTCGGGCGCTGCAGCGCGTTCGCGTCGACACCGCCCGTCAGCACCTTGCCCGAGGCCGGGACCACCGTGTTGTAAGCGCGCGCGAGACGCGTGATCGAGTCGAGCAGAATCACGACGTCGTTCTTCATTTCGACGAGGCGCTTGGCCTTCTCGATCACCATTTCGGCGACCTGCACGTGACGCGCGGCGGGTTCGTCGAACGTTGAGGCGATCACTTCGCCGGCCACCGAACGCTGCATTTCCGTCACTTCCTCCGGACGCTCGTCGATCAGCAGCACGAACAGCACGACGTCGGGATGGTTCTGCTTGATCGCGTGCGCGATGTGCTGAAGCATCACGGTCTTGCCCGACTTCGGCGACGCGACGAGCAGGCCGCGCTGGCCCTTGCCGATCGGCGCGATCATGTCGATGATGCGGCCGGTCACGTTCTCTTCGCCACGCATTTCACGTTCGAGCAGCAGCACCTTGTTCGGGTGCAGCGGCGTCAGGTTTTCGAACATGATCTTGTGCTTCGAGGCCTCCGGCGGCTGGCCGTTGACCTTGTCCACCTTCACCAGCGCGAAATAGCGTTCGCCGTCTTTCGGCGTGCGCACTTCGCCTTCGATCGTGTCGCCCGTATGCAGATTGAAGCGGCGGATTTGCGACGGGCTGATGTAGATGTCATCCGTGCTGGCGAGGTAGGAGGTTTCCGGCGAACGCAGGAAGCCGAAACCGTCCGGCAGCACTTCGAGGGTGCCGTCGCCGAAGATCGTGTCGCCCGCTTTGGCTCGTTTTTTTAGAATAGCGAACATCAATTCCTGCTTGCGCAGGCGGTTCGCGCTTTCGATCTCGAGGCCATTGGCCATCTCGATCAATTGGGACACGTGCAGAGTCTTAAGCTCGGATAAATGCATACGGAGAACCCGCAGGAGAAGGTGCGACGAAATGAAATCTGGGAGGAGGGTGAGCGGAACCGCTCAAAGACTTACACGTCTTTTCGACGTTTTGTGGATTCTAGCATAGCACACGCCAATTTAAGCCAGTGCGGCAGCGTGGCATCTTTGTTGCAAAGCGTGTTGCCGGCTGACAACACGCTTGACCGGCGGGCGCGGCGGTTTGCTCACCCGATGCGCCCGCTTCTCCAACTGCCTGCGGCGCGCGATGGACCCGCGAGCGCCGCGGCGTACTGCTTGCTTTACAGGTTGCCGTCGAGGAACGCGGTGAGTTGCGACTTCGACAGAGCTCCGACCTTCTGAGCGGCAACGGCGCCGTTCTTGAACAGGATCAATGTGGGGATGCCGCGCACGCCAAACTTGACCGGCGTGGACTGATGCTCGTCGACATTGATCTTCGCGACTTGCAGGCGATCGGCGTAGTCCTTCGCGACCTCGTCGAGGATCGGCGCGATCATCTTGCACGGACCGCACCATTCGGCCCAGAAATCGAGCAACACGGGTTTATCGGATTTCACGACGTCCTGTTCGAACGATGCGTCGCTAATATGCTTGATTTGTTCGCTCATTTATGAATACCTCTCTCGGTTCGAGGCCCGCCTGAATTGCTCGCCACGATACGTCAAAAACTGGGAATACTTCCGTTCGCTTTGCCGCATCCAGAGCCTCGCCGCGCATGCCTGTGAAAATCAGAAGAACCGTCTGAAAAAACGCCGGATTTTCACGCAATGCGCGGAAAGAGTCGCGTATGCGGGTCTTTCAACTGGCAGTGTAGCTTAATTCGCTATGCGTTGCCGATGGCGATAGTACTCATCAAGGCAGTGGGGCCAATAGGCCGCCGCCGCAGCGTCGGCCGGTTTCTGCGGCTCACGGCGACCGCGTTGGCAATCTAAATGGAGTCGCGCGCGGCGAACTCAAGTGCCGCGCGCGGCGGGCGTCGCCGCGGTGGCCGGGAGGGCGTCTGGCGGCGTGCAGAAAGCGGCCGCAAACCGCGCGAAGCGGTTCGAAGCGGAGCGTCGTTCGCGTTTTGCTCGTGTCAACAGTCGCACAATGCGCGCGGCAATGATAGAATCCTTCGTGACGGGCCTCCTCGCATGGAGGGATGGTCAACCTGGTCAGGTCGGGAACGAAGCAGCCACAGCCGTTTTCCACCAGTGCCGAGGGTCGGGCTCGTCACCTTTCCTTGCTTTTTTCTCCGCGGCCGTTTTCACGGCTTCTCCGCAGTTTCTCCTCAGTCATTCCCAGCTTTTGTATTGATCGTTCGCCGTCTTCGGATGGAGCGTCGTCGTGGCCGTTTCGCGCATTTCACGCGTCTTCCCGAATCGGTTTTGCGCGCCATTGTTACTGATACAATTTCCGGATGACCTATCAAGTTCTCGCACGCAAATGGCGGCCGAAGGATTTCGCTTCGCTCGTCGGACAGGAGCACGTGGTGCGCGCGCTCACCCATGCGCTCGACGGCGGCCGTCTGCACCATGCCTATTTGTTTACAGGTACGCGCGGCGTCGGCAAGACCACGCTGTCGCGCATCTTCGCGAAGGCGCTCAATTGCGAGACCGGCGTGACGTCGACGCCGTGCGGCGTATGCCGTGCGTGTCGCGAGATCGACGAAGGGCGCTTTGTCGATTACGTCGAAATGGACGCGGCGAGTAATCGTGGCGTCGATGAAATGGCCGCGCTGCTCGAGCGCGCGGTGTACGCGCCCGTCGATGCGCGCTTCAAGGTCTACATGATCGACGAAGTGCACATGCTGACGAACCACGCGTTCAATGCGATGCTGAAGACGCTCGAAGAGCCCCCACCGCACGTCAAGTTCATCCTCGCGACCACCGACCCGCAGAAGATTCCGGTCACCGTGCTGTCGCGCTGTCTGCAGTTCAATCTGAAGCAGATGCCGGCCGGCCATATCGTGTCGCATCTCGAACGCATTCTCGGCGAAGAGAGCGTGCCTCACGAGGCGCAGGCGTTGCGCCTGCTCGCGCGCGCGGCCGACGGTTCGATGCGCGACGCGCTATCGCTGACCGATCAGGCGATCGCCTATTCGGCGAACCAGGTCAGTGAAGACGCGGTGCGCGGCATGCTCGGCGCGCTCGACCAAAGCTATCTGATCCGCCTGCTCGACGCGCTCGCGCAGGGCGACGGCGCGGCGGTGCTGGCGGTCGCCGACGAGATGGCCTTGCGCAGCCTGTCGTTCTCGACGGCGCTGCAAGACCTGGCGAGCCTGCTGCATCGGATCGCGTGGGCGCAGTTCGCGCCTTCGTCGGTGCTCGACGAATGGCCGGAGGCGGCCGACTTGCGCCGTTTCGCCGACGCGTTGAGCGCCGAGCAGGTGCAACTGTTCTATCAGATCGCGACGATCGGCCGAAGCGAACTGGGCCTCGCGCCCGACGAATACGCGGGCTTCACGATGACGCTGCTGCGCATGCTCGCGTTCGAGCCGGCGCCGACAGGCGGCGGTGGCGGAGCAGCGGGAGCCGCTGGCACGCAGAGCGGTGCGGGCGGAGCCGGCGCCGGTGCGCAGCGCTCGGGTGCACCGACGGTTGCCGCGCTGCGCGCGCTGTCACCGTCGTCCGCGACGGCCATGGCGGCTGCTGCGCCCGTTCGTGGACCTCAGGTAGGCATCGCCGGCGAGGAGCAGGGCGACGCGATGAAATCCACCGCGCCGACTGCAAAGCCGATCGCGATGCCCGCAGCCGAGTCCGCGCAATCTGAAGCAGCATCGCAATCGCCCAATGCCGAAGTCGCCCGCGTGACAGAAGCGCCTGCCATTACGGCACCCCCGCTGGCGCCGTGGGAAGACGCGCCCGCGAATGCCGTCGCCACGATCGCCAGCTCCAGCGCGCCGGTCTCGAACGAAGTTTCCGACATCGCACCTTCGTCCGCACTGAGCGCGCTTGCAACTGCCGCGCCTGGTCGCGCGGAAGAGGCCACGTCACCGGAACCGGAAGCGCGGCCGGAATTGGCGGCGCCCGCTTCAACGGCGGCACCGGCGGCCGCAGCCGACTCCGTGCCGCGCCGCGCGGGCGGCGCCAGCGCCGCGCTCGACGTGCTGCGCAACGCCGGCATGAAAGTATCGTCCGACCGTGGCCGTGCTAACACGGACGTGTCCGCGAAGCCGGCCGCACCCGCCACACCGAAGCCGGCCGCACCGAAGTCGGCCGCACCGAAACCCGCCGCGCCGCGTGTGGCCGTGCCGGTGCCGACGCCCGGTGCGTCACGCCGCGTGTCGCAGGACACCGCCGCGCAGGCTGCGCCCACTCGCGACGCAAATAGCGGCGCGAGCAGCGATGCGCAGCAGAACAGCCCGTCGATCCCACCATGGGACGACATGCCGCCCGACGACTACCTGCCGTTGTCCGCCGCGGACGACGCGTACTTCATTCCGCCAGACGACAACTTCGTGCCGGTGTTCGACCGCGGCCCCGACGAGGTCCGCATGGACGGCGTGGCCGCGCAGCCCGCCGACACGCGCCCGCTGCCGCCTGCCGTGCCGCTCGATCCGCTAGGTTTCACCGGCGACTGGCCGGCGCTCGCCGTCGATCTGCCGCTGAAGGGCATCTCGAATCAGCTTGCCTTCAACAGCGAACTGATGGCGCTCGACGGCAGCACGCTGAAGCTCAACGTGCCGGTGCCGCAATACGCAGAAGCGTCGCAGGTCGCTAAACTGAAGGCAGCGCTCGTCGAGCGGCTCGGCCAGAACGTCGACGTGCAGGTCGAAGTCGGCCCGGCGCGCCGTACCGCCGCCGCGCACGACGCGAAGCTGCGCGCGCAGCGCCAGCAGGAAGCCGAGCGCGAGATCAGCGCCGATCCGTTCGTGCAGTCGCTGATTCGCGAGTTCGGCGCGAGCATCGTGCCGGGCTCGATCCGCCCGATTACCCCGGACGCCGCCCCGAACGGCGCGTCGCCGGCCCACTGATCCATCGTTCGCGGCGTCGTCGCGGCGCGGCGCCGGAATGCCAGATTTCACGCTATCTAGAAGGAGCACGTCCATGATGAAAGGCCAACTCGCCGGGCTGATGAAGCAAGCCCAGCAGATGCAGGAAAACATGAAGAAGATGCAGGAGCAACTCGCGCTGATCGAAGTCGAGGGGCAGTCGGGTGCCGGTCTCGTCAAGGTGACGATGACCTGCAAGAACGACGTGCGCCGCGTGTCGATCGACCCGAGCCTGCTCGCCGACGACAAGGACATGCTGGAAGATCTCGTCGCCGCCGCGTTCAACGACGCCGTGCGCAAGGCCGAGGCGACCGCGCAGGAAAAGATGGGCGGCATGACCGCCGGCCTGCCGCTGCCGCCGGGTTTCAAGCTGCCGTTCTGAACCTGCTCTGATTGAGAACGGGCTGAAGCGGGTGAGCGCCGCGGCGGTTGATTGCCGCGGCTGCGGCCGCTTCCTCGTCGCCGCGCGCCGCGTGCAGGCTGGAAACATCGAACCTGCAGCCGCGCGTGAAAGCGTCGTCACGGCGTGAAAGCGCGGCCCGGTTCGAGCAAGACCCCCGCATCCGATTCGCCCACCCGAGCACTACCCACGTCGACGCCGATCCGCATGAAACAACCTTCCGCCCTGTCGGCGCTCGTCGAAGCGCTGCGCGCGCTGCCCGGTGTCGGGCCGAAGTCCGCGCAGCGCATGGCGTATCACCTGATGCAGCACGATCGCGAAGGCGCCGAAAAGCTCGGGCGCTCGCTGTTGTTCGCGACCGAGCATCTGCGTCACTGCGAAAAGTGCAACACATTTACCGAAGCGCAGATCTGCGAGGTCTGCCTCGATGAGGAGCGCGATCCCTCGCTGCTGTGCGTCGTCGAAACGCCGGCCGACCAGATCATGCTCGAACAGACGATGACCTATCGCGGCCTCTATTTCGTGCTGATGGGGCGGTTGAGTCCGCTCGACGGCATCGGCCCGAAGGAAATCCATTTCGACCGGCTCGTGAAGCGCGCGTCGGATGGCGTCGTCAAGGAAGTCGTGCTGGCCACCAATTTCACCAACGAGGGTGAGGCCACCGCGCATTACCTCGGACAGACGCTGAAGGCGCGCGGCCTTGCCGTGACGCGTCTCGCGCGCGGCGTGCCGGTGGGCGGCGAGCTCGAGTATGTCGACGCGGGCACGATCGCGCGCGCGATGCTCGACCGTCGTTCGATGTAGCCACGCGGCTTTCGTTGGCCGCCGCCATATCCGTCCAGGCACGCATCGTCGCAAGTCGTTGCAAACCAGACAGACCGGGTGCACAACGATGCAGAACCAAGGAGACTCATGAGCGCCACTCCCGAATCAGGCGCGAGCGCCGCACCGCATGACGCGTGCGGTCCGCTCGCCGGCGTCAAGGTGCTGGAGCTCGGCACGCTGATTGCCGGGCCGTTCGCCGCGCGTTTTCTCGGCGAGTTCGGCGCCGACGTCGTCAAGATCGAAGACCCCAAAGGCGGCGACCCGCTGCGCAAATGGCGCAAGCTGTACCCGGAAGTCGGCGGTACGTCGCTGTGGTGGGCCGTGCAGGCGCGCAACAAGAAGTCCGTCACGATCAACCTGAAAGCCGAAGAGGGCAAGGAGATCGTGCGGCGCCTCGCGAAAGAGGCCGATATCGTCGTCGAGAATTTCCGGCCCGGTCTGCTCGAAAAGCTCGGGCTCGGCTACGACGTGCTGTCCGCCGAGAACCCCGGCCTCGTGATGGTGCGTCTGTCGGGCTACGGCCAGACGGGCCCGTATCGCGACCGGCCCGGCTTCGGCGCGATCGCCGAGTCGATGGGCGGTCTGCGCCATATCACCGGCTATCCGGATCTGCCGCCGCCGCGCATCGGCATTTCGATCGGCGATTCGATCGCCGCGCTGCACGGTGTGATCGGCGCGCTGATGGCGCTGCATCACAAGCAGGTGAACGGCGGCAAGGGGCAGGTCGTCGACGTCGCGCTGTACGAGGCCGTCTTCAACATGATGGAAAGCGTGGTGCCCGAATACGGCGTCTACGGCATGGTGCGCGAGCGTACCGGCGCGTCTCTGCCGGGCATCGTGCCGTCGAATACGTATCCGTGCCGCGACGGCAGCATCGTGATCGGCGGCAATAGCGATCCGATCTTCAGGCGCCTGATGATCGCGATCGAACGCGACGATCTCGCCAACGATCCGGCGCTCGCGCATAACGATGGCCGCGTGCTGCGCACGCAGGAAATCGACGCCGCGATCGGCGCGTGGCTGTCCACGCGCACGATCGACGAAGCGCTCGCGGTGCTGAACGCGGCCGACGTGCCGGTGGGCCGCATCTACAGCGTCGCCGATATGTTCACCGATCCGCAGTTCATCGCGCGGCAGATGATCCAGCGGTTCAAGTGGCAGGACGGCAAGGAAATCACGCTGCCCACGGTTACGCCGAAGCTGTCGGCGACGCCCGGTGAGACGCGCTGGCTGGGGCCAGAACTGGGTGAACATACCGATGAAGTCCTGCAATCGCTAGGTTATGATGCTGACGGCATCGCGCGGTTGCGGGCGCAACAGATCGTCTGATGCGCACAGCGCAACGCATAGAGAAAGGCGCGTAAAGCGCAGCGCTGACGCACGATTCGCGCCTTGCGACCGGCAGCCCCACACCGTGGCCAAGCGCTTGCGCAACGCGCACACGGGCGGTCAAAAAGCCGGACGACAAAAAATCTGGAGACAACGGACCATGCAACGCAGAACCTTCCTCGCCGGCGGTGCGGCGCTCGCGGGCGCCTCGCTCGCGGCCACGCCGTTCGCTTTCGCGCAGGGCAAGCCCGAGACCACCAAGGTCGCCATCGCGGTCGGCGGCAAGAACCTGTTCTATTACCTGCCGCTGACGATCGCCGAGCGCCGCAACTACTTCAGGGACGAGGGGCTCGAAGTCGAGATTTCCGACTTCGCGGGCGGCTCGCAGGCGTTGAAGGCGGCAGTCGGCGGAAGCGCCGACGTGGTCTCCGGCGCGTTCGAACACACGCTGCTGTTGCAGGCGCAAAAGCAGATGTTCCGCGAATTCGTGCTGCAGGGCCGCGCGCCGCAGATCGTGCTCGCGGTGTCGAAGAAGACGATGCCGAACTACAAGTCGATCGCCGATCTGAAGGGCAAGAAGATCGGCGTGACCGCGCCGGGTTCGTCGACGGCGATCATGGCGAGTTTCGTCCTCGCGAAAGCAGGGCTCAGTCCGAAGGACGTCGCGTTCATCGGCGTGGGCGCCGGTGCCGGCGCGATCGCCGCGCTGCAGTCCGGGCAGATCGACGCGATCGCCAATCTCGATCCGGTCGTCACGCGCCTCGAGCGCGCCGGCGACGTGCGCGTCGTGTCGGATACCCGCACGCTCACCGATACGCACATCGTGTTCGGCGGCGACATGCCGGCGGGCTGCCTGTACGCATCGCAGTCGTTCATCACGAAGAACCCGAACACCACGCAGGCGCTGACCAATGCGATGGTGCGCGCGCTCAAGTGGCTGCAGAACGCGAGCGGCAGCGAACTGATCAACACGGTGCCGGAGAGCTATCTGCTCGGCGACCGCGCGCTCTATCTCGACGCGTGGCAGCACGTGCGCGAAGCGATGTCGCCCGACGGCCTGATGCCCGCCGACGGTCCCGCGACGTCGCTGAAGACGCTGAAAGCGTTCGATCCGGTGATCCAGAACGCGCAGATCGATCTGTCGAAGACGTGGACCAACGACTTCGTGAAGAAGGCGCTCGCGACCGTCAAGGCATAAACGACGCGGCGCGCGCACAGGCGCATCGAATGGGACGTGGACAGGGCGATTCGCCGCGTCCACAGCCGTCGCCCCAGCGTCGCCGCGACAACTCCCCGCTAACCCGATTCCCGAAGCGAGCCGTACGATGACCGTTGCTGCCCTGGCGCTCGAAAACATCACCTGCACGTTCGCCGCG
Source organism: Paraburkholderia sp. UCT2 (assembly GCF_014397665.1). Taxonomy (NCBI): domain Bacteria; kingdom Pseudomonadati; phylum Pseudomonadota; class Betaproteobacteria; order Burkholderiales; family Burkholderiaceae; genus Paraburkholderia; species Paraburkholderia sp. UCT2. The sequence goes on along the minus strand of NZ_VZQO01000039.1, from coordinate 25,251 downwards.
CGTGACAACCGCGCACAGCGCTACACAGCAGTTAAGGACACGACGCTGCGTATCGAGCCCGGCGAGTTCGTGTCGGTCGTCGGGCCGACTGGCTGCGGCAAGTCCACGCTGCTGAACATCGGCGCGGGGCTGCTCCAGCCGTCGACGGGCGGCGTCAGCGTGTTCGGCGAACAGCTCAGCGGCCTGAATCGCCGTGCGGGCTATATGTTCCAGGCAGATGCGCTGATGCCGTGGCGCTCGGCGCTCGACAACGTGATGGCCGGCCTGTCGTTTCACCGCGTACCGGCCTCGGAAGCGCGCGCGAAGGCCGAAGAGTGGTTGAAGCGTGTCGGTCTCGGCGGCTTCGGCGACCGCTATCCGCATCAGCTGTCGGGCGGCATGCGCAAGCGCGTCGCGATGGCGCAGACGCTGATCCTCGACCCCGACATCATCCTCATGGACGAGCCGTTTTCCGCGCTGGATATTCAAACGCGGCAACTGATGGAAAACGAGCTGCTCGATCTCTGGGCCGCGAAGCGCAAGGCCGTGCTGTTCATTACGCACGATCTCGACGAAGCGATCGCGATGTCGGACCGCGTGGTGGTACTGTCGGCCGGGCCTGCGACGCATCCGATCGGCGAGTTCCGGATCGATCTGCCGCGGCCGCGCGATGTCGCCGAAATCCGTTCGCATCCGCGCTTCGTCGAGTTGCATGCGCAGCTCTGGGGTGTGCTGCGCGATGAGGTGCTCAAGGGTTATCAGCAGCAACTGACCGCTGTTTAAATGTGCAGCGCATCCCCGCCTGCGCATCGAAAAGAAGACGTGTTCAATAATCGTCCAAGGCAAACCAAGTCATGTGGAAGACGTTGCGCCCGAGCCGGGCGAATCTGGTGATCTGGCAGTGGCTGCTGCTCGTGCTGTGCTTCGTGCTGTGGTACGTGCTGACGAGCCCGACGCTGATACCGCCGTTCTATTTCGACGATCCGAACAAGGCGGCGTTTTTCTTTGGTGAGCCGCAGAAAGTACTGCAGCGGATCTGGGAATGGTTCACGGGCGGCGAGATCTATCTGCATCTGTGGATTACGCTCGTCGAGACCGTGCTCGCGTTCGTCTTTGGCACCACGATCGGGCTCGGCGTCGGCCTGTGGCTCGCGCTCGCGCCGACCGCGAGCGCGCTGTTCGATCCGTACGTGAAGGCCGCGAACTCGATGCCGCGCGTGATTCTCGCGCCGATCTTCGGCGTGTGGTTCGGCCTCGGCATCTGGTCGAAGGTCGCACTCGGCGTCACGCTGGTGTTCTTCATCGTGTTCTTCAACGTCTACCAGGGCGTGAAGGAAGTGAGCCCGGTCGTGCTCGCAAACGCGCGCATGCTCGGCGCGAACCGCAAACAGCTGCTGCGTTTCGTCTATCTGCCGAGCGCGATGAGCTGGGTGTTTTCGAGCCTGCATACGTCGGTGGGGCTTGCGTTCGTCGGCTCGGTGGTGGGCGAGTATCTGGGCTCGGCGCGCGGCGTCGGCTATCTGATCCTGCAGGCCGAGGGCACCTTCGATATCAACACGGTGTTCGCGGGGATTCTGGTGTTGACCGCGTTCGCGCTGATTCTCGATGCGATCGTCGGGACCGCGGAGCGGCGTTTGATGAAGTGGCAGCCGCGCACCGGGGATACAGAGAAGTTGTGAACGTGGATCGCAAGCGGCGCGGCGGCCGAAATCGCAGTCGGCCGCCGCGCCGTTTTTGATGCTGCTTTATTGGTTGTGCTACGGCGTGATGACCACCTTGCCGATCACGCGGCGCTCGGCCATGTCGCGCAACGCGCGGCCGGTGTCGTCGAGCGAGTAGCGGGCCGACACGTAGGGCTTGAGCTTGCCTTCACGAATCCAGCCGGTCATCTGCTCGAATGCCGCGCGATTGCGCTGCGGCTCACGCTTTGCGAAGTCGCCCCAGAACACGCCGACCACGCTTGCGCCCTTGAGCAACATCAGGTTCAGCGGCAGCCTTGGAATCTCGCCATTCGCAAAGCCGACCACCAGATAACGCCCCCTCCAGCCGATGCTGCGAAACGCCGGCTCCGCATACACGCCGCCGACCGGGTCGTAGATCACGTCCGGACCTTTGCCGTCGGTGAGCGCCTTGATGCGCTCGCGCAGATCCTCGGTGTTGTAGTTGATCGTCGCGTCCGCGCCGTGCTTCACGCAGGTCGCGAGCTTTTCGTCGCTCGATGCCGCCGCGATCACGCGCGCGCCGAGCGCCTTGCCGATTTCGACCGCCGCCAGCCCGACTCCGCCGGCCGCGCCGAGCACGAGTATCGTCTCGCCCGGCTGCAGCGCGCCGCGATCGACCACCGCGTGATGCGAGGTGCCATACGCGAGCGTGAACGCGGCCGCGAGTTCGAACGACACGTCATCGTCGAGCGGCACGCAGGCCGCGGCGGGCGCAAGCGCCTGCTCGGCAAAACCGCCGGAGCCGGTGAACGCGGCCACGCGCGAACCAGGCTTGAACTGCGTGACGCCTTCGCCCACCGCGCGCACGATGCCCGCGGCTTCCGAACCGGGCGTGAACGGCAGCGGCGGCTTGAACTGGTATTTGTTCTCGATGATCAGCACGTCGGGAAAATTGATGGCCGCGGCCTTCACGTCGATCACGACGTGGCCAGGCGGCGCTTCGAGATCCGCCAGGTTGTCGACGACCAGGCTCTCGGGCGGCCCGTACTGCTTGCAGCGAATCGCGCGCATCGTGTCTCCGTATCGTTCAGGGTTGGCACTGTTTTCGAGTGTAAAGCAAAGCGCACGACCGTGCGATTTATTGTGCTGCGGGTTACAACGTGCAGCGCGCTTTTGATGCGTCGCGCGCGCTTCTCGCGCACGCCGTATTGCATTGCACAGCGCGAAGTACGCACAGGATCCGATTTCATCGACGAGCGCGCACGGCCGCGCGTTCAGTGCGAAGCAGCATCCTTGCGTTCGATACAAGCATCCGCGCACCTGGAAAATACTGGCTCGCACGACGCTTGTGCACGCCACGCAGACACGCCGTCCATGTCGTTCGCGTGCCATCTTTCCTCGGTTACAATCGGCGCATGCGAATCCTACTCAGCAACGACGACGGTTATCTGGCGCCGGGCCTCGCCGCGCTTTACGAAGCGCTGAAGCCGATCGCCAACGTCACCGTGATGGCTCCCGAACAGAACTGCAGCGCCGCGTCGAATTCCCTGACGCTGTGGCGGCCGCTGTCGGTCCTGCGTTCGGCGAACGGTTTCTACTACGTGAACGGCACGCCGACCGACTCGGTGCACATCGCACTGACCGGCATGCTCGACCATACACCGGACCTCGTCGTGTCGGGTATCAACAACGGCCAGAACATGGGCGACGACACGCTGTATTCCGGCACCGTCGCAGCCGCCACCGAAGGCATCATGTTCGGGGTGCCGGCCATTGCGTTCTCGCTCGTCGACAAGGACTGGGCGCATCTCGAAGACGCGGCCCGCGTTGCCGCCGAAATCGTCGCGCATTATCTCGCGCGGCCGTTGCCGGGACATCCGCTGCTGAACGTCAATATTCCTAACCTGCCGTATGACGAACTGCGCGGCTGGCAGATCACGCGACTCGGCAAACGTCATCCGTCGCAGCCGGTGATCCGCCAGACCAATCCGCGCGGCGAACCGATCTATTGGATCGGCGCCTCGGGCCAGGCGCGCGACGCGAGCGAAGGCACGGACTTCCATGCGGTGGCCAACGGCGCCGTGTCGATCACGCCGCTGCAGCTCGATCTGACCTACACGCAAATGCTGCCCGCGGCGCGCGACTGGCTGCGCGCCGGGAGCGGCAGTTCATGACCGGCGAGCGCGCGAAGCGCTTTCCGTTAGGTCTCGAGGACCTGGTGCGCGAACCGCGCCGGCCCGAGGGACGTCCGGGTGAGATGCGCGCGGCGGCGCTCGCGGCGAGCGCGGCGTTGAACGCACGGCAGCAGTCGGCGAAACCGACGCAGGGCGGCGCGGCCGCACGGGCGCAAGCGAGGACCTCAACTGCTGCGCAATCTACGCCGGCGACGCGGCCCCAGGTGATTCCCCAGGCGAAGACGCAAAGCGCTTCGTTCGGTACGTCAACGGCGGCGACCGGTGCAATGCCGCCAAAGCCGCAGGCCGCGCCAGTCGCAAAGACAACGGCGAACTCGTTGGCTGGTGCATTGGCGGGGCAGCCTGTCAAGCAAGCACCAAAGTCGTCGGTCAAGCCAGGCAAAAACTCGACGCATGCGTCTGGCCACAGCGCACGCGCGACGCCATCGCCACTCCAGTCGCAACTGCAGCAAAGCGCGAAACCCGCGCCGAACGCCGCGTTGGCCGGTGCAATGAGCGGCGCGATGAACAACGCCTTGGCGCTGACCTCGGAACGGGTTCGCGAACGCATGGTCGAACGCGTGCGAGCCAATGGCGTCAGCGATCAGCGTGTGCTGAACGCGATGGCGGCGGTGCCGCGCCACATGTTCGTCGATCCGGGTCTTGCGGCCCAGGCGTACGAAGATGCCGCGCTGCCGATCGGTCATCACCAGACTATCTCGAAGCCGTCGGTGGTTGCGCGAATGATCGAACTCGCGGCGGCCGGGCGCGCGCTGAACACGGTGCTCGAAATCGGCACCGGTTGCGGCTATCAGGCGGCGGTGCTGAGCCAGGTCGCACGCGAGGTTTATTCGATCGAACGCATCAAGCCGCTGTCCGAGCGCGCGAAGACGAATCTGCGTCCGCTGCGCATTCCGAATATCCGGCTGCATTACGGCGACGGGCGGCTCGGTTTGCCGTCGGCGGCCCCGTTCGACGCGATCGTGATCGCGGCGGCCGGGCTCGACGTGCCGCAGGCGTTGCTCGAGCAGCTTGCGATCGGCGGACGTCTGGTTGCGCCGGTCGGCTCGCAGGAAGGACAGAGCCAGGTGCTGACGCTGATCGAGCGCCTCGGCCCCGCGCAATGGCGCGAGTCGCGGCTTGATCGCGTTTTCTTTGTACCCTTAAAATCCGGAGTGATTTGACACCGATGAGTATGTTGCGCGCGATGCAGAGAACCACCCCGAATACCCCCCTGACCGTAACCCAGCGCAGCGTGTGCGTGCTCGCCTTGTCCCTGTTGATGACGGCCTGTGCATCCCGGCTCGACCAGGCGCCCGTCGTCGATCGCTCCGGCGGCGGCACGCTCGCCACCGCGCAGGGCGCGGCGCAACCGGCGGTGCCGCTCGGCCCGCCGCCGCCCGGCTACTATCGCGTGAAGCCGGGCGATACGCTGTACCGCATTGCGCTCGAAAACGGCCAGAATTACCGCGACATCTCGACGTGGAACAACCTGACCAACCCGAATCAGATCGAAGTCGACCAGCTGCTGCGCGTCGTGCCGCCGGGTGCGAATACCGCGGCCATGACGCCGGGCGTGTCGACCGCGCCGATCGGCAGCACGGGCGCGGTGCAAAGCGCACCGCTGAACAACAACGCGCCGGCCGTGGTCGGCGCAGCGATGCCGCCGCTCTACGGCGGCGCGACGAACGGTACGCCCGCGAATGGTGCGGTAGCTGCGCCTCCGGCCAATCCCTCTGCGGCGAGCGCCGACATCGGCAGCGCCGCGGCAGGCAACGTAGCATTTGCATGGCCGGTGCGCGGTCCGCTGCTCAACACGTTCAACGACTCGACCAACAAGGGCGTCAATATCGGCGGCTCCGCGGGCGAGCCGGTTAAAGCGTCAGCCGATGGTCGCGTCGTCTATGCCGGAAATGGGCTGCGTGGTTACGGCAATCTCATTATCATCAAGCATGATGCAACTTATCTCACCGCGTATGCACACAACCGCGCTTTGATGGTAAAAGAGGGGGACGCGGTTACGAAGGGGCAGAAGATCGCAGAGATGGGCAATAGCGATTCCGACCGTGTGATGTTGCATTTCGAAGTTCGCCGACAGGGTAAACCAGTCGACCCACTGAAGTATTTGCCGCCGCAATAAGCGATACGACCATGCCGAAATCGAAGCGCCGCCCGCCGCAAGCCGAGTCTGAGACGATCAGCGAAGTCACGTCTGCCGCAGTGGACGAAAGCGGCGCTTCGGAAGTGGAAGAAGAGGTCGCGGAGGAGCGCGATCTCGACGAACGCCAGAGCGGCCTCGACGACAGCGAGAGCGCTGACGCGCGCGAAACCACCGGCGAGGCGCCGCCCGACGCCGACGATTTCCGCGCACTGCTGCAGGCCGAGCTCACGGCCGACACGATCCAGCATTATCTGAATCGCATCAGCGTGAAGCCGTTGCTCACCGTCGAGGAAGAGCAGAAATATTCGCGCCTTGCCAAGGCCGGCGAGTTCGAAGCGCGGCAGGTGATGATCGAGCGCAATCTGCGGCTGGTCGTCAGCATTGCCAAGGGTTATCTGAATCGCGGCGTGCCGCTGCTCGATCTGATCGAGGAGGGCAACCTCGGCCTCATGCACGCAATCGAAAAATTCGATCCGACGCGCGGCTTCCGTTTCTCGACCTACGCGACGTGGTGGATCCGCCAGAGCATCGAGCGCGCGATCATGAACCAGGCGCGTACGGTGCGATTGCCCGTCCATGTGATTCGTGAGCTCAACCAGGTGTTGCGCGCGAAGCGCCATCTGGAAAAGAACTCGATGAATTCGGGGGAGGCGGCCGAGCGCCGCGACGCGAGCATCGACGACATCGCTTATCTGACCGGCAAGACCACCGACGAAGTCACCGACATCCTCGCGCTGAACGAGCACACCGCCTCGCTCGATGCGCCGCTCGATCTCGATCCGGCGAGCAGCCTGCTCGATCTGCTGTCGGACGACCAGAGCCAGTCGCCAGACGCCGAAGTGCAGCATCGCGAGCTCGAAACACTGACACGCGCATGGCTCGCGCGTTTGTCGGACAAGCACCGCCATGTGATCGAGCGGCGCTTCGGTCTGAATCACATCGAGCCCGCCACGCTCGAGGAGCTGGCCGACGAAATGGGCCTCACGCGCGAGCGTGTGCGCCAGATCCAACAGGAAGCGCTGGTGCGACTGAAGCGCTTCTTTGCCTCAAACGGTGTCCGCAAAGACGCCGTTCTCTGACCTGATGACACCGATTCTTGTTTTCGACATCGAGACGATTCCCGATGTCGCCGGCATCCGCCGGCTTGAAGATTTGCCCGCGTCGATGAGCGACGCCGACGTCGCCGAGCACGCGTTCGCCGCACGCCGCGAAAAAACTGGCAGCGATTTTCTGCCGCATCACCTCCAGCGGGTCGCGGCGATTTCCTGCGTGTTCCGTGACAACAACGGTTTTCGCGTGCGCTCGCTCGGTACGCCCGAGGACGGCGAGGCGACGCTCGTGCAGTCGTTCTATCGCGTGATCGAAAAGTACACGCCGCAACTCGTGTCGTGGAACGGCGGCGGTTTCGATCTGCCGGTGCTCAACTACCGCGCGCTCGTCAACGGCATCCCCGCCTACCGGTTCTGGGATCTCGGCGAGGACGACCGCGACTTCAAGTGGAACAACTACATCAGCCGCTACCACGCGCGACACACCGATCTGATGGACGTGCTCGCGATGTACCAGGCGCGCGCGAACGCGCCGCTCGACGCGCTCGCGAAGATGTGCGGCTTTCCGGGCAAGATGGGCATGGACGGCAGTCAGGTGTGGCAGGCGTTCCAGCAAGGGCGTATCGAGGAAATCCGCAATTACTGCGAGACCGACGTCGTCAATACGTACCTGCTGTATTGCCGCTTCCAACTGATGCGCGGTGGCTTTTCGCCGTCGGAGTATGCTGACGAGATCAACCTCGTGAAGAACGCGCTCGCGCTGGAAAGCGCGCCGCAGTGGGCCGAGTATCTGGCGGCGTTCGAGCAGTAAGCGCGCGCGAGCAGAGCCTCCGCCGGGGAGCCGCAATCCGGGCCGCGATCCGCACTCGCTCCGCGTGTGGTCCGCACCGCATCGCAGGCAAGCCCGGCGCTTCGTCTACAATCTCGCCTTTCCCCCATAGTTTGTCAGGAAGTCCGCAGGTGTCCCGAACTGCCCCCCAACGTCGCTCGCCGCGGCGCTCATCGAAGCATGCCAGGGCACACGCCCCGGCGCCGGCGCCCGTCATTACCGGCAACGAACCGCTCATCGAAATCGTTTCGCTCGATATGGAAGCGCGCGGCGTGGGCCGCACCACGAGCGAAGACGGCACGCCAGGCAAGGTCGTGTTCGTCGAAGGCGCGCTGCCGGGTGAACTCGTCAGTTATTCGACGCATCGCAGCAAGCCGAAATTCGAGCAGGCCGAAGTCGTCCAGGTGTTCCGCGAAAGCGTGATCCGCACGACGCCGAAATGCACGTACTTCAACATCTGCGGCGGCTGCTCGATGCAGCATCTCGACATGCGCGCGCAGGTGGCGGTCAAGCAGCGCGTGCTCGAGGACAGCCTGCAGCATCTGGCGAAGCTGCGCCCCGAAACGGTGTTCCGGCCGATTCACGGGCCGTCCTGGGGTTATCGCTATCGCGCGCGGCTCGCGGTGCGCTACCTGCCGGAGCGCGGCGGCATGCGCATCGGCTTTCACGAGAAGAAGAGCAGCTATATCGCCGACATGAAGACCTGCGAGGTGCTGCCGCCGCATGTGTCGGCGATGCTGATGCCGCTGCGTTTCATGGTCCGCAAGCTGTCTATCTACGACCGCATGCCGCAGCTCGAGCTCGCGGTCGGCTCGTCGGTCACGGCGCTCGTCGTGCGCAACCTCGAACCGCTGACGGCCGGGGACGAGCAGGTGCTGCGCGAGTTCGCGGACGAGCACAAGGTGCAGTTCTGGATCCAGCCGGGCGGTCCCGACACGGTCACGCCGCTTTATCCTCTCGACGTGCAGCTCGACTACACGCTGCCCGAATACGGCATCCGTATGCCGTTCAAGCCAACTGATTTCACCCAGGTCAATCACGCGATCAACCGCGTGCTGGTGAGCCGCGCGCTGCGCCTGCTGGCGCCGGCACGCACCGACCGCGTGCTCGACCTGTTCTGCGGGATCGGCAACTTCACGCTGCCGCTCGCGCGAATCTCGCGGGAAGTGGTCGGCATCGAGGGTAGCGAAGTGCTGACCCAGCGCGCGCTCGCGAATGCGGAGCTGAATGGCGTCGCCGGGCATACGTCGTTCGTGTGCCGCAACCTGTTCGAAGTCACCGCCGACGACTTGCGCGCGCTCGGCCACTTCGACAAGTTCCTCGTCGATCCGCCGCGCGAAGGCGCGCTCGCGATCGCGAAGGCGCTCGCGGAGATCGCGCAGAGCGGCAACGGGCCGCTGCCGACGCGCATCGTCTATGTGTCGTGCGCGCCGGCCACGCTCGCGCGCGATGCCGGGCTGCTCGTGCATGAGGCCGGCTATCGGCTGGTGGGCGCGGGCGTCGTCAATATGTTCCCGCATACGTCGCACGTGGAATCGATTGCGCTGTTCGAGCGCGATTGAGTCTCGCGGCGCGCACAAACGAAAACGCCACGACCGAGGTCGTGGCGTTTTCGTTTTCAGACGAAGGTCAGTGTGCCGTCGGCGTGAGGGCTCAGAACTGCCACCACGACTTCGCCGTGCCGGGCCGTGCGTGGCCGGTCACGTACGGGCTGTCGGGGAAGGTGCCGGCCAGCACGCGACGAGTGTCGTCGGCGAGTTGCTGGTTGTTCAGCTTCTCGTACGACAGGATCATGATGTGCAGCGCGTCTTCGATGGCCGGCGCGTTCTTGTACTCGCGCAATGCGAGCTGCGCACGGTTGATGGCGGCGACATAGGCGCCGCGGCGATAGTAGTAGTCCGCGGCGTGGACTTCGTGCGATGCAAGCGCATTCACGATGTAGCGCATGCGCTGCGCGGCGTCCGCCGCGTACTTGCTGTTCGGGAAGCGGTCCACCACGACCTTGAACGCGTCATACGACTCGCGCAGCGACTTCGGATCGCGCTCGCTCATATCCTGGCCCGAGAAGCGGCCGAACAGACCGAGGTCGTCGTTGAAGTGGATCATGCCCTTCAGGTAATACGCGTAGGCGATGTCCGGATGATCCGGGTGCAGCTGGATGAAGCGGTCGATGGCCTGGTCGGCGGCGGCGTTTTCGTTGTCTTTCCAGTTGCAGTACGCGACGTTGATCTGCGCCTGCTGGGCGAAGTGGCCGAACGGGTCGCGGCCCTCGAGCAGCTCGAAATACTTCGCGCACTTGCCCCAGTCGCCACCGGTCAGGGCGTCGTTCGCCTCCGTATATAATTTGTTGTTGTTCCACGCTGCCGTTTCGTCGGTCTTCTCCGGCAGGCCGTGGCAAGCCGCAACAGCGACGACGGCCGCGGCGCACGCAATGTATCCGGCCAGTTTCCGGGCCGCCTTCTTGATGGCCGCCAAATTGATCGCCGTTTCAGTGATGGTGTTCAAGGCTCGCATTTTCCAGTCTAGCTTTACGTCCAGGTGACCCAGATTCAATGACCCGCTCAAATACTCCAGGCGCCGCAGGCGCCGGGAATGGCAACGAAGATTATAGCGTAAGCGCCGACCCGGCCGACGCGTTGGGCGTCGATTCCCTCGACGACGATTTCTCCAGCGACGCGCTCGCCGCAAGCAGCCCGCAAGGCTCTGCGGCCGCGGCGGCACCCGTGCCCGTGCGCGCGGCCGACGAAGCGCCGCGCAGCGTCGTGGTACCCGACGAACTGGCCGGCGAGCGCCTCGACAAGGTGCTCGCCAAAGTATTCCCGGAGTTCTCGCGCAGCCGTCTGCAAAGCTGGATCGAGGCGCAGCGGGTGCGCGTCGACGGCAAGGCGGCGAAGATCCGCCAGCCGGTGCCGCTTGGCGCGACGATCGAGCTCGTGCCCGATCTGCTGCCCGAGCAGCTCGCCTTCACGCCCGAGCCTGTGCCGCTCGACATCGTCTACGAGGACGACACGCTCGTCGTCATCAACAAGCCGGCCGGCATGGTCGTGCATCCGGCGGCTGGCAATTGGAGCGGCACCGTGCTGAACGGGCTGCTCTACCGCTATGGCGAGTCCGCGGCGGGTCTGCCGCGCGCGGGCATCGTGCATCGGCTCGACAAGGAGACGTCGGGGCTGATGGTGGTCGCGCGCACGCTCGAGGCGCAGACTGACCTCGTGCGCCAGTTGCAGGCGCGCACGGTCAAGCGCCGCTATCTCGCGCTCGTGTGGGGCAACCTGCCCGACGAAGGCACGATCGACGCGCCGATCGGCCGCGATCCGCGCGAGCGCACGCGCATGGCCGTGGTGACGGGCGCGGCCGGCAAGCCGGCGCGCACGCATTTCCGGCGCGTGGCCTCGGCGATCTGGCAGCGTCAGCCGGTCACGGCGATTCACTGCGATCTGGAGACGGGGCGCACGCATCAGATTCGCGTGCATTGCGCGCACATCGGTCATCCGTTGCTCGGCGATCCCGTGTACGGACGCGCGCGCGGCAAGCGCTCGGTCACGCCGCTGCCAGACGGCTTCGCGCGCCAGGCGCTGCACGCGTGGCGGCTCGGCCTGATTCATCCGAAGACCGGCCGCTCGATGCAATGGCGCGCCGAGGTGCCGGCCGACATCGAGGCGTTGTCGGCCGCGCTCGGTCTGGGTCGCGACGACGCGGGCGAGTTCGACGATGCGTATGGCGAGGATGAGGACTACGATGCATCGGTCGACGACGGCGCGTACGATAAAGACAGCGACCACGACGAGGACGATCACGCATGAGCACCAATCTGCCGGAGCTGGGTTTTGCCGATGTCGTGCAACCCGCATGGAACGTGTCGCCGCGCGTGCGCGCGCTCGTGACCACCCGCGACGGCGGCGTCAGCGACGCGCCGTTCGGCCGCTGGCGCGACGGCGCCGACCAGCCCGGCGGGCTGAATCTGGGCATGAAGACCGGCGACGATCCCGCCGCGGTCGCGAGCAATCGCGCACGGCTCGTCGCGCTTGCCGGTGTTCGCGAGGCCGCGTGGCTCGAACAGATCCATGGCGCCGGCATCGTCCGCGCCGAGGATGCGATCGCGCACGCGCGCGAGCATGGTGCGCCGGCGCGCGCCGACGCGAGCGTCACCGATGGCGCGGGCATCGCGTGCGTCGTCATGGTCGCCGATTGCATGCCGGTGCTGTTGTGCGACGAAGCGGGGCGCGCGGTCGGCGCCGCGCATGCCGGGTGGCGCGGACTCGCGGCGGGCATCGTCGAGCAGACCGCCGCGCGGGTCGCGGCACTGGCGGGTGTGCGGGCGAGCGAGCTGCATGCCTACCTCGGGCCATCGATCGGGCCCACCGCATTCGAAGTCGGCGCAGACGTGCGTGACGCCTTCATGACCGGTGCCGACGATGCACAACGCGACGCGATCGCGCAGGCGTTCGTCGCGCATCCCGCGAATGCCGGCAAATATCTCGCTGATCTGCCGGCGCTGGCGCGCCTGCGCCTGCAGCGGCTCGGTCTTACACGCATCAGCGGCGGCGATCTGTGCACGGTCACGTTGCGCGAGCGTTTTTATTCGTATCGCCGTGATCGCGAGACCGGTCGCATGGCCGCGTTGATCTGGATCGACGAACAGGCGCAATCAATTGCCGATTAATTCGGGATGGCGCGCGGGCGCATCTTGTCATACTTTTAAAATCGAGCCGTGCTTTTATTTCGCGTGAATGCGCACCGGGTCGTTATTCGCGAATCCCACTGCCGACCGGTCGCTGACGGCCCGTTCCCCGGCCTTCACACGCATTTTTTGTTGCGCCGCCGGAAGGCCCGCCAATAGCGCGAATCGCCCGCCGGCTGTGTGGGCGACCGAACGAATAAATATGCTTAAGTGCCATGCGCCGTAGGAGTTTTTCGGATTTACCCGCGGCAGGCATCATTTGATTCGTTAAAGCGCGATTTGCCATACAGGGAAAACGATAATTAAAAAACTATCGCACTGCGGCAAAATCGGGAGCAAGCATTGACATGCCTTGTGATGGGGAGCAAGAATGTTCCTTCTAAGCTCCTCGTCGTTCATGGGACAGGGCGTGACGAAGTCGCGAGCAATCGCCACGTGCGCACGGACCTGCCTCTCAACCCGTCCGCAAGGACTTACCGGTCAAAAGCAGGTATGGCAGCATCTCATTCCTCAGCTTCCCCCAGCACCGACTCCTCGAAGGAGCAGACGCAGCAGGCCGGTACGAGCGGTGCATCGTCAGCCGCAGGCATGCAGCAATTTCTCGACGCCTGGATGAACGCCTGGCGTTCGTTCGGCGCGCAGCCCAATGGCACGGCATTTCAGATGCCCTCAATGCCGCAGATGCCGGACCTTGCGCAGATAACGGCGGGCTTCCCGCAAATACCGGCGTTTCCCGGCATGCCCGACTTCAGCAAGCTGGCCGCCGGTGCGTTGCCGTCGTTGCCGGGGCTGAGCATTCCCACCGCCGCGATTCCGCCCGAGCGTTTGCAGAAGCTGCAGACCGACTATTCGCGCGAGGCGATGGAGCTGATCCAGCAGGCCACCACGTCGGCGATCAAGGCGCCCGAGCTCAAGGACCGGCGCTTTAGCGCGGACGCCTGGAGCGCGGCGCCCGCCTACGCGTTCACCGCCGCGTGGTATCTGCTGAACGCGCGCTATCTGCAGCAACTGGTCGACGCGCTCGACACCCAGCCGAAAACCCGCGAGCGCATTCGCTTCGCGGTCCAGCAGTGGACCGCGGCGGCCTCGCCGAGCAACTTCTTCGCGCTGAATCCCGAAGCGCAGAAAACGCTGCTCGACAGCAAAGGCGAGAGCTTGCGCCAGGGCGTGATGAACCTGCTCGCCGACATGCAGCGCGGCAAGATTTCCCAAACCGACGAATCGCGTTTCGCGGTCGGCGAGAACCTCGCGAACACCGAAGGCTCGGTCGTGTTCGAGAACGATCTGCTGCAGCTGATCCAGTACAAGCCGCGCACGGCGACCGTGCGCGAGCGGCCGCTCCTGATCGTGCCGCCGTGCATCAACAAGTACTACATTCTCGACTTGCAACCCGAAAACTCGCTCGTCGCGCACGGGCTTGATTCGGGCCATCAGGTGTTCCTGATTTCGTGGCGCAACGCGGATCAGTCCATCGCGCACAAGACGTGGGACGACTACATCGGCGAGGGTGTGCTCACCTCGATCGACACCGTGCGCAAGATCAGCGGCCGCGAGCAGATCAATACGCTCGGCTTTTGCGTCGGCGGCACGATGCTCGCCACCGCGCTCGCGGTGGCTGCGGCGCGCGGCGAACATCCGGCCGCGTCGATGACGCTGCTCACCGCGATGCTCGACTTCTCCGACACGGGCGTGCTCGACGTGTTCGTCGACGAGGCGCACGTGCAGATGCGCGAGCAGAGCATCGGCGGCAAGAACGGCGCGCCGCCGGGACTGATGCGCGGCGTCGAGTTCGCGAACACGTTCTCGTTCCTGCGCCCGAACGACCTCGTGTGGAACTACGTCGTCGACAGTTACCTGAAGGGCCGCACGCCGGTACCGTTCGACCTGCTGTACTGGAACAGCGACTCGACCAGTCTGCCTGGGCCGATGTACGTCTGGTATCTGCGCAACACGTATCTCGAGAACAAGCTGCGCGAGCCCGGTGCGCTGACCACCTGCGGCGAGCCGATCGATCTGTCGAAGATCGACGTGCCGACCTTCATCTACGGTTCGCGCGAAGACCATATCGTGCCGTGGCAAACCGCATATGCGTCGGCGCCGCTGCTCACCGGGCCGCTAAAGTTCGTGCTCGGCGCGTCGGGCCATATCGCCGGCGTGATCAATCCGCCCGCGAAGAAGAAGCGCAGCTTCTGGAAGCTCGATACCGACGCGAAGACGCTGCCCGAAAGCGCGGACGAATGGTTCGACGCGGCGACCGAAGTGCCCGGCAGCTGGTGGCCGGAATGGACCGACTGGCTCGATCAGTACGGCGGTAAGAAAGTGAAGCCGCGCGCCAAGTTGGGCTCCGACGAATTCCCGGTCATCGAGCCGGCGCCGGGCCGCTACGTGCGGCAACGGGAGTAGGTTCACGCACAGGCTCGACGCGCGCGTACGGCATTGTTGTCGACGTCGGCATAGTGCGCAGTCGGCCGGTGCATAGGTGTTTGGCAGGTGAATGAGCGTCTGGTTGATGAAGGCGTGAGAGCAACGCAAGTTGCAACGCAATTTTTAACGTAACGGGCTGTGGCGCAGTTGGCCGGGATGCCCGGAGGATATGGAAATGACTGATGTTGTGATCGTATCGGCCGCTCGTACTGCAGTGGGCAAGTTTGGTGGGTCGCTGGCGAAGATTGCCGCACCTGAACTCGGCGCGCTCGTGGTGCGCGCCGTGCTCGAACGGGCAGGCGTGAAGCCGGAACAGGTGAGCGAAGTTATTCTGGGCCAGGTGCTGACGGCGGGCTCCGGTCAGAACCCCGCGCGTCAGGCGCTGATCAAGGCGGGTTTGCCGGCGGCCGTGCCGGGCATGACGATCAACAAGGTCTGCGGCTCAGGTCTGAAGGCCGTGATGCTCGCGGCCAACGCGATCATCGCCGGTGACGCGGACATCGTCGTGGCAGGCGGCCAGGAAAACATGAGCGCCGCGCCGCACGTGCTGCCGGGTTCGCGCGACGGTTTCCGCATGGGCGACGCGAAGCTGATCGACTCGATGATCGTCGACGGCCTGTGGGACGTCTACAACCAGTACCACATGGGCGTGACGGCCGAGAACGTCGCGAAGGAGCACGGCATCACGCGCGAACAGCAGGACGCGTTCGCGGCGCTGTCGCAGAACAAGGCGGAAGCCGCGCAGAAGGCGGGGCGCTTCAACGACGAAATCGTGCCGGTCGAGATTCCGCAACGCAAGGGCGAGCCGCTGCGCTTCACCACCGACGAATTCGTGCGTCATGGCGTGACGGCCGAATCACTCGCGAGCCTGAAGCCGGCGTTCTCGAAGGAAGGCACGGTCACGGCGGCCAACGCATCGGGTCTGAACGACGGCGCAGCCGCGGTGCTCGTGATGTCGCTGAAAAAAGCGGAAGCGCTCGGCCTCACACCGCTCGCGCGCATCAAGGCATACGCGAACGCGGGTGTCGATCCGAAGGTGATGGGCATGGGCCCGGTACCGTCTTCGCGCCGTTGCCTCGAGCGCGCGGGCTGGACGCCGGCCGACCTCGACCTGATGGAAATCAACGAAGCGTTTGCCGCGCAGGCGCTCGCCGTGCACAAGCAGATGGGCTGGGACACGTCGAAGATCAACGTGAACGGCGGCGCGATCGCGATCGGCCACCCGATCGGCGCGTCCGGTTGCCGGATTCTCGTCACGCTGCTGCACGAAATGCAGAAGCGCGATGCGAAGAAGGGTCTGGCGTCGCTGTGTATCGGCGGCGGCATGGGTGTCGCGCTCGCGGTCGAGCGCGTTTAAAGTACGCTGGGTACGCCGCGCGCACTCGCGACCGGTCGCGCACGGTCTTCGCTGGCACAGGCATCTGGCCGCGCCGCACGCCAACTGGCGGTGCGGCGCGTTGCAACAGGTGACTCGTGTCGGCAGTGCGCGTTGCCAGACGGTCGCCCGGCGGCAACGCGAACCAGCATCAGGCGAGGCACGAGGCCGCCGGCAGGCGCCTCGACAACGATAACGGAGTGTGGTTTATGACACAGCGAATTGCGTACGTAACGGGCGGCATGGGCGGCATCGGCACCAGCATCTGCCAGCGTCTGCACAAGGAAGGCTTCAGGGTGATCGCCGGCTGCGGCCCGAATTCGCCGCGCCGTGCGAAGTGGCTCGACGAGCAGAAGGTACTCGGCTACGACTTCGTCGCCTCCGAGGGTAACGTCGGTGACTGGCAATCGACCAAGGACGCATTCGACAAGGTCAAGGCCGAAGTCGGCGAGATCGACGTGCTGGTCAACAATGCCGGCATCACGCGCGACGTCGTGTTCCGCAAGATGACGCACGAAGACTGGACGGCGGTGATCGACACCAATCTGACCAGCCTGTTCAACGTCACCAAGCAGGTGATCGACGGCATGGTCGAGCGTGGCTTTGGCCGGGTGATCAACATTTCGTCGGTGAACGGCCAGAAGGGCCAGTTCGGCCAGACCAATTATTCGACCGCGAAGGCCGGCATTCATGGCTTTACGATGTCACTCGCGCAGGAAGTGGCGACCAAGGGCGTGACGGTCAACACCGTGTCGCCGGGCTACATCGGCACCGACATGGTCAAGGCGATCCGCCCGGACGTGCTGGAAAAAATCGTCGCGACGATTCCGGTGCGCCGCCTCGGTCAGCCGGACGAAATCGGCTCGATCGTCGCGTGGCTTGCGTCGGAAGAATCGGGCTTCTCCACGGGCGCCGATTTTTCGCTGAACGGCGGCTTGCATATGGGCTGAGCCATCGGCGCGCCGGACCGGAAGGCGGCGCGCTTCGGCTCAGATGGTTTCGCCGGCGTCCCGGCTGCGCAATGGATCCCGTTGCACAGCCCGGACGCCGTTTCCGCGTTTGCTTAACTCGAGCTTAAAGGCGTTACATGACTACTACTACAAAGAAAACGGCCGAACGACTGATCAAGAAATATCCGAATCGTCGGCTCTACGACACCGAGACGAGTACCTACATCACGCTGACTGATGTGAAGCAACTCGTGCTCGATCAGGAAGATTTCAAGGTGATCGATGCCAAAAGCAACGAGGACCTGACGCGCTCGATCCTGCTGCAGATCATTCTCGAAGAAGAGAGCGGCGGCCTGCCGATGTTCTCGTCGTCGATGCTGTCGCAGATCATCCGGTTCTACGGTCATGCGATGCAAGGCATGATGGGCACGTATCTGGAAAAGAACATCCAGGCCTTCATCGACATTCAGGCGAAGCTTGCCGACCAGTCGAAGAATCTCTATGAAGGCAAGGCGATGAACCCCGAAGTCTGGTCGCAGTTCATGAACATGCAGGCGCCGATGATGCAGGGCATGATGACCAGCTACATCGAGCAATCGAAGAACATGTTCGTGCAGATGCAGGAGCAGATGCAGAATCAGGCGAAGACCATGTTCGCCACGTTCCCGTTTACGCCGGGCGGCGCGGTCACTGCGAGCAATGCGAGCAATGCGCCGGCCACGCCGCAGGCCAATCCGGAGACGGAGAAGAAGTGAAGGAGTGAATGGCGGCGAGCTCGCGGGAGTGCAGCCGCCGACGCGCTACAATGGCGGCCCGCGCGTGGGGACGCTTTTCCGTCGGAACCGGATTCCGGCCGCGGCTCGATGTCCGTTGCGTCCACTGCCGGCACACCGCTGCTTGCGCCGTTACCGTTTCTTCCGCTGGACCCGCCCTATGTTTCAGACCGTCTCCCTGATCGCGTCAGCGTCTTCCGTTGCGAAGGCCGCGCGGATCATGCTGCTCTGACCCGCCGTTCACCCACACCGCTCATGAGCCGGCTGTTTCTCGCCCCGATGGAAGGGCTTGCGGACTATGTGCTGCGCGACGTGCTGACGAGCGCGGGCGCTTTCGACGGCTGCGTGTCCGAGTTCATCCGCATTACAGGCTCGCTGCTGCCAACCCGCGTCTACGAGCGCGAGGCGCCCGAAATCCTGCACGCGAGCGTGACCGCCAGCGGCACGCCGATGGTGATCCAGCTGCTCGGCAGCGATCCCGAGTGGATGGCACGCAATGCCGCGTACGCGGCCATGCTGTCGCCCTACGGTATCGACCTGAATTTCGGCTGTCCCGCCAAAGTCGTCAATCAGCACGGCGGCGGCGCGATGCTGCTCGCGAACCCGAAGTTGCTGAACCAGATCGTCTCGGCCGTGCGCGTCGCGGTGCCTGCCGATATCGCGGTGACGGCAAAAATGCGCCTCGGCGTGTCCGACACGTCGCGGGCGATCGAATGCGCGCAGGCGCTCGCGGACGGCGGCGCGGCCTCGCTCGTCGTGCATGCGCGCACGCGCGACGACCGCTATCGGCCGCCTGCGCACTGGGAGTGGATCGCGCGCATCGACGACGCCGTCGACGTGCCCGTCATCGCGAACGGCGAAGTCTGGACGGTGGGGGACTGGCAGCGTTGCCGCTCGGTCAGCGGCTGCGCGGACGTGATGATCGGGCGCGGCGCCGTGTCGGATCCGTTCCTCGCGCAGCGAATCCGCGGGCTCCTCGACCCGTGTCCATCTGCCGACGAATGGCAGCAGGTGCTGGGTTCGATCGTCGGCTACATGAACAAGCTGCGGGCGCATGGCACGCTGACCCATGAGCACGGCCGCGTCAAGAAGTGGCTCAGCTACCTGCAGCGGACCTGGCCGCAAGCCGCCGAACTGCATGCGGCGATCCGGCGAGTGCAGGACTCTGACGAAATTCTTACGGTAATCGGCCAGGCGCTGGCGGCCGGAGCCGCGTTGGCGCCGACGCGTCAGCACGTTTCCAGCGACGAAAATAGCGAGCTGAATCAACCCGGTCCTGCCGAACCCATCCCCGTTTGAAGACTAGAATTCAAAGACTTACGAGCGGTGGCGGTGGCGAACCGCTACAATTCAGGGTTTAACGTCTTCAAGCGGTTCCCCATGTCTTCCAGCCCCTCGAACGCTCCGGCCGTGCCGGGCGCCACGCCGAAAGTCGGCTTCGTCTCTCTCGGCTGCCCCAAGGCCCTCGTCGATTCCGAGCAGATCATCACCCAGTTGCGCGCCGAAGGCTACGAAATCTCCGGCACCTATGACGGCGCGGACCTCGTGGTCGTCAACACCTGCGGCTTCATCGACGAAGCCGTGCAGGAAAGCCTCGACGCGATCGGCGAAGCGCTCAATGAAAACGGCAAGGTGATCGTCACCGGTTGCCTCGGTGCGAAGAAGAGTGCGAGCGGCTCGGGGCTGATCGAGGAAGTGCATCCGAAGGTGCTCGCGGTGACCGGCCCGCACGCGCTCGGCGAGGTGATGCAGGCGGTGCACAGCCATCTGCCGAAGCCGCACGATCCGTTCGTCGATCTGGTGCCCGCCGCGGGCGTCAAGCTCACGCCGCGCCACTACGCGTACCTGAAGATTTCCGAAGGCTGCAATCACCGCTGCACGTTCTGCATCATCCCGTCGATGCGCGGCGATCTGGTGTCGCGCCCGGTCGCGGAAGTGATGCTCGAAGCGGAGAACCTGTTCAAGTCCGGCGTGAAGGAACTGCTCGTGATCTCACAGGACACGAGCGCATATGGCGTCGACGTCAAATACCGCACCGGATTCTGGAACGGCAAGCCGATCAAGACGCGCATGACGGATCTGGTCGCCGCTCTGGGCGAACTCGCCGCGCAATACGGTGCGTGGGTGCGTCTGCATTACGTGTATCCGTATCCGAGCGTCGACGAAGTGATTCCGATGATGGCCGAGGGTCCGTACAAGGGCCACGTGCTGCCGTATCTCGACGTGCCGTTCCAGCACGCACATCCGGAAGTGCTGAAGCGCATGAAGCGCCCGGCCAACGCCGGGAAGGTGATGGAGCGCGTCAAGGCCTGGCGCGAGATCTGCCCCGATCTGACGATCCGCAGCACGTTCATCGCCGGCTTTCCGGGCGAGACCGAAGAGCAGTTCGAGACGCTGCTCGATTTCATCCGCGAGGCGGAGCTCGATCGCGTCGGCTGTTTCGCGTATTCGCCGGTCGAAGGCGCGAGCGCGAATGAACTCGACGGCGCGCTGCCCGATGAAGTGCGTGAGGAACGTCGCGCGCGCTTCATGGAAGTGGCCGAGCAGGTGTCGGCCAAGCGCATCGCGAGGAAGGTCGGCAAGACGCTGAAGGTGCTCGTCGACGAAATCAACGCGGACGGCGGCATCGGCCGCACCGCGGCGGATGCGCCGGAGATCGACGGCGTCGTCTATATCGCGCCGTCCGCCAAGGCGTCGAAGCGCTACAAGGTCGGCGATTTCGTGTCGGTGAAGATCACCGGCGCGGACGGCCACGATTTGTGGGGCGAGGTCTAAGCGATGACGCACAGCGCGGCCGCACAGCCTGAAGCTCACACACCGGACATCCTCGCGCTCGGCGAGGCGATGATCGAATTCAACCAGTCGGCGAAGGATCAACCGAACTACCTGCAAGGCTTCGGCGGCGACACGTCGAACTTCTGCATCGCGGCCGCGCGCCAGGGTGCGAGGACCGGTTTCGTGTCGGCGGTCGGCGCCGATCATTTCGGACGCCTGCTGGTCGATCTGTGGGAGCGCGAGCAGGTCGACACGTCGTTCGTGCGCATCGATGCGCAAGCGTCGACCGGCGTCTATTTCGTGTCTCACGGCCCCAACGGCCACGCGTTCGACTATCTGCGCGCGGGCTCGGCGGCGAGCCACTATGCACCCGCCGATCTGCCGCGCGACGCGCTCGCGGCGGCGAAGGTCGTCCATCTGTCCGGCATCAGTCTCGCGATCAGCGTCAGCGCCTGCGACGCCGCGCTCGAAGCGATCGCGCATGCGCGCGCGAATGGCGCGCGCGTGAGCTTCGACACCAATCTGCGTCTTAAGCTGTGGCCGCTGGCGCGGGCGCGCGCGGTGATGCTCGAGGCGATCCGCCAGACTGACATCTGCCTGCCGAGCTGGGACGATGTGACCGAACTGACGGGGCTGACCGGCCGTGACGAGATCGTCGATTTTCTGCTGTCGCACGGACCGGGCGTGGTCGCGCTGAAGCTCGGCAAGGACGGCTCGTATATCGCGACGCCGAACGAGCGGCGCGTCGTGCCGGGCCATGTCGTCGATGCGGTCGATGCAACCGGCGCCGGCGACTGTTTCGGCGGCGCCTTCATCGCGCGCATCGTCGCGGGCGACGATCCATTTGCCGCCGCGCGCTACGCGAACGTTGCCGCCGCGCTGTCCACGCAAGGTTATGGCGCGGTCGCGCCGATTCCGTCGCGCGAGACCGTCGAGCGGCGGCTGGCGAACTAGGTTTTACGTAAGCCGCGCGCGGCGCAGCATGGCCCGCGCTGGTGCAATCATCCAGGCAGACTGGAGAGACAACAGGAGGGACAAGCGATGCAACGGGACGTAGTGGTGGTAAGTGGTGTGCGCACGGCAATCGGCACGTTCGGCGGCAGCCTGAAGGATTTCGCGCCGACCGATCTCGGCGCGCGCGTGGTGCGCGAAGTGCTCGAGCGCGCGAGCGTGTCGGGCGACGAAGTCGGACACGTCGTGTTCGGCAACGTCGTGCACACCGAGCCGAAAGACATGTATCTCGCGCGCGTCGCAGCGATCAACGGCGGGGTCGCGCAGCATACGCCCGCGCTGACCGTGAACCGGCTGTGCGGCTCGGGCTTGCAGGCCATCGTGTCGGCCGCGCAAAGCGTGCTGCTCGGCGATGCCGATATCGCGATCGGCGGCGGCGCTGAAAACATGAGCCGCGCGCCTTACTCGATGCCGGCCGCGCGCTTCGGTCAGCGCATGGGCGACGCGCGTCTCGTCGACATGATGGTCGGCGCGCTCAACGATCCTTTCCAGTCGATCCACATGGGCGTGACCGCCGAGAACGTCGCGCGCAAGTACGAGATCTCGCGCGACGCCCAGGACGCGCTCGCGCTCGAGTCGCATCGTCGCGCGGCCCACGCGATCACGAGCGGCTACTTCAAGGAACAGATTCTGCCGATCACGATTGCGTCGAAGAAGGGCGACGTCGTGTTCGACACGGACGAGCACGCGCGGCTGAACGCAACGGCGGACGACTTCGCGAAGTTGAAGCCGGTGTTCGCTAAGGAAAACGGCACGGTGACGGCGGGCAACGCCTCGGGCATCAACGACGCGGCCGCGGCCGTCGTACTGATGGAGCGTAGCGTCGCCGAGCGGCGCGGCGTGAAGCCGCTGGCGCGGCTCGTGTCGTACGCGCATGCGGGCGTCGATCCGGCGTATATGGGCATCGGCCCGGTGCCGGCGAGTCGCAAGGCGCTCGAGCGGGCGGGTCTCACGGTTGCCGATCTCGACGTGATCGAGGCCAACGAGGCATTCGCCGCGCAGGCCTGCGCGGTCAGCAAGGAGCTCGGCTTCGATCCGGCCAAGGTCAATCCGAACGGCTCGGGCATTTCGCTCGGCCATCCGATCGGCGCGACCGGCGCGCTGATTACCGTCAAGGCGCTGTACGAGCTGCAGCGCATCGGCGGGCGCTATGCGCTCGTCACGATGTGCATCGGTGGCGGGCAGGGGATCGCGGCGGTTTTCGAGCGTCTGTAAGCGCGCACGGCAGGCCGGCGCGACATAGGTAGCAAGCAGGAACCAGCAACAAGGATCGACGGGATGCAGGAAGCGAAAGTGACGAAGGGTTCGGCAACGCGCGCCTTGCGCCGGCGCGCCGGCGTGGTGGTGAGCGCCGCCGCGCTGTTGTGCACGGGCACGGTGCTGTGGATGCCGTCGCAGGCGTGGGCGGAAAGCGATGCGGTCAAGGCACTGGCCGCGCCGCCGCCGATCCAGCTGCCGCTGAAACCGAGCCCCGAGTTCGCGAAGTTTCCGCGCTACGCGGGCACGCTCGGCGCGCGGCCGATCGTGCTGCGGCTCGGGCCCAAGACCGACGATCCATCTGGCGTGCACGGCGAGTATCAGTACACCGATAGCGGGGAGGTGATTCTGATCGCCGGCGATCGCGACGGCGATACGCTCGAAGTCGAGGAATCGAACGACGGCACGCATATCACCGGCAACTGGGTCGGCAAGTTCGCGGCGGACGGCTCGCTCGAAGGCGACCGCATGAACGTCGACGATTCGAACCCGCAGGAATTCAACCTGAAGCCGCTGGCGGCAGGGCAGGCGGTGCCGTTGGCCGGTTCGGCCGGCGGTGCGGCGACGAGGCCTGCAGCCCCCTCACCGCAACCGGCCGGGGCCAACGGCGCGGCGGCTCCCGCGCCGGCACCCGCTGCCGGCGGGCACCCAGTGGGCGGCGTCAGCAACCTGCAAACGGGTGACTGATGCGCGCGCGCGCCGGGCATCCGGAATCGCGCAGCGCGGCCGTTGCTTCAGGCTCGCTTCACTATGTTTTTCACCGAGCTTCACATGACTGAATCCAAATTCAAACATGGCCTGCAGACCCGCATCGTGCGTGCCGAGGACCAGATCACGCCGGGCTTCGAATCGTTCTCGACGCCCGTCACGCGCGCGTCGACGGTGGTGTTTCCCGACCTCGCGGCGATGCGCGCGCTCGACTGGAAAAACGACGCGCAATGGCGCTACGGCCTGCATGCGACGCCGACGCAGATCGCGCTCGCTCAGCGCCTCGCCGCGATCGAGGGCGGCAATCATGCGCTGCTGCAGCCGTCGGGGCTGTCGTCGATCTCGAACGTCTACTTCGGCCTCGTGAAGGCCGGCGACGACGTGCTGATTCCCGATAACGTGTACTCGCCGAACCGCGACCACGGGGACTGGCTCGCGCGCGATTTCGGTATCACGGCGCGCTACTACGATCCGCTGATCGGCGCAGGCATCGCCAGTCTGATCCAGCCGAACACGCGCCTGATCTGGATCGAGGCGCCCGGCTCGGTGACGATGGAAGTGCCCGACGTACCGGCCATCACGGCGGCGGCGCGCGCGCACAAGGTCGTCACCGCGATCGACAACACGTGGTCCGCGGGCCTCGCGTTCCGGCCGTTCGACCACGGCGTCGACATCTCGGTGCAGGCGCTGACCAAATACCAGTCGGGCGGCGGCGACGTGCTGATGGGCGCGACGATCACGGTCGACCGCGACGTGCATGTGAAGCTGAAGGCGGCGCGCATGCGCATGGGCATCGGCGTGTCCTCGGACGACTGCTCGCTGATCCTGCGCAGCCTGCCGAGCATGCAGTTGCGTTTCGCGCAGCACGATCGCGTGGCGCTGTCGCTCGCGACGTGGTTGAAGAGCCGGCCGGAAATCGTCGCGGTGTTGCATCCGGCGCTCGGTGACTGTCCGGGGCACGAAGTGTACAAGCGCGATTTCAGCGGCGCGGGCGGACTGTTTTCGGTGGTGTTCGACGAACGGTACAGTGCGGCGCGGATCGACACGTTTTGCGAGTCGCTCGAACTGTTTTCGCTCGGCTGGAGCTGGGGCGGCGCGCATAGCCTCGCGATGCCGTACGACATCGCGTCGATGCGCACTGCGGCGCAGTGGCCGCGTCGCGGCACGTTGGTGCGCTTCTATATCGGTCTGGAAGACGAGGCGGACCTGCGTGCGGATATCGAGCAGAGCCTGGCCAAGCTGGCTTAACACGCGTTAGCCCTGTTCGACACGTTGTTCGAGAAGCCCGCCGGGATGTGTTCCCGGCGGGCTTTTTTGTGTGCGCCCAGCATGGGCGCACTCCTGGAGGTGCAAGTCCTCCCATAAGCTGACCACAGCGAATGAAGTGAAGCGCAACTGCGTAAGGGTGACCGAGCGTGGGGAGGAAGCGTGGAGCAAAGCCGTG